>CAZYQK010000001.1:0-58051 GCA_964650245.1 uncultured bacterium
TCATGATCGCGGGCACGCTCGTGTTCCATTGCTGCGCGATGGTCTCGAGCGTCTCACCCTTCTTCACCGTGACCTTCGCCGGGCGCTTCACCGGGGTGGCAGCGGACGGCTTCGGCTCGGGTGCGGGCCCGCCAAGAATCGGAGTCGGCGCCGCGGTTTTCACTTCGGGCGCTGACTTCTGCTCCAGGGGCTTCGGCTCGCTCGCGGCGGGCGCGACCGTCGCTTCCGGCAGCGGCTCGGGCGCGAGGCTCACCGGCGTCGGCGCGGGGATCGCGGCCACGGCCTCGGGCGCCGTCGGCTTCGCGACCGGCGGAGCAGCAGGCATCTCGGTCTTCACCGCCAGCGCGGGCATTGGCGCGGGCGGCAGAATCGCGGGCTTCGCCAATGCCTGCGTCTCGCGCTTCGCGAGCGGCGCCGGTGGCGACACCGGCTTCGCGATGGCCGGCGTGGGCGCGGCTGCCTTCACCGCGTGCGCCGCGACCGCGGGCTTCGGGGCCGGCGCCAGCGCGCTCACCACCGCAGGAGTCGAGGCGACAGCAGGCGCGGGCACCGGCTTCACCGGGGGCGCGGCCGGCGTGCCGAGCGCCGGCGCGGCGGGCGATGTCACCGGCTTCGTCGCAGGCGCGGCCGGCGTACCGAGCGCCGCGGCTGGGGGCGCTCCAGGCCGAAGGTTCGCTGCTATGAGGCCGGGAGCGCCCCCAGCCGCGGCGCCGGGCACGGACGCGGCGGGCGGGGTCACCGGCTTCGCTGGGGGCGCGGCGAGCGCCGGAACGGACGTGAGCTTCGCGGTCTCGGGCTCCGCGGTTGCGGGCTTCACGGTCGCGGGCTTCGCGGCCGTGCTCGGCGGCGCCACGCGCTTCGGAGCGGGCGACGGCTTCACGGGCGGTTCGATCAGACGCGCGGGCTGAGACTGCGCATCGGTCCCTGTCGGGGCCCAGCCCATCGCGCCTGGATGGAACGAAAGCCCCACGCGATGCTGTCCGGTGCCGGTCCCGCCCAGGAGATACCCGTAGTCGATCCACACGCCCGAGACGCCCGCGCCCATGCCGAAGGTCGGGCCGTTGAGTGGCTCGTTCGCCCCGGCGCCCAGCTCGGCACGGTAGCCGGTGCGCAGCGCGAAGCGGTCCATCCAACGCCACTCCACGCCGCCGCGCACGTCGCTGTAGTAGGCGCTCGGGAAGTTGGCGTCGAGCGCCACGCGCATCCCATTCGTGGGATGCGTGACCGACACGCCCGCGCCGACGCTGGTCGGGAACGGGTAGCTCGCGGCGTCGTACTTCATCTGCCCGCCCACGTTCTGCGCCGCGAGACCGAAACCAACCCAGCCGGAGCGCGCCGAGACTCCGGCGTCGAACGTCATGCCGGATCCACTCACGTTGCCGAGCTTCTCGGTCGCGAACTTCACGCCCAGGCCGGCGGTCACGAGCGGCCCGAGAGGGCGCGCGAGCTGCGCGCCGAACGCGGCGCTCGAAACGTCGACGTTGCCGGTCGGATTATTCGACGCATCGCGCCCCGCGATGCCGCCCTCGCCCTGGAACAGGCCGGTGAGCGCCCAGCGGAAACGCGACGGGCCCGCGAGCCCGCCCACCGAGGCCCACTCCTGCGCGCTCTGCCCGGCGAGGCCGGCGTGCGAGAACACGAATTCGGTCCGCTCCACGCGCCCGAGCGCGGCCGGGTTCCAGGACGCGGCGTTGAGGTCGCTGCCGAAGCCGAGCGTCGCCCCCCCCATGCCCACGATCCCGGCCCCCGCGCCGACCGCGAGGAAGTTCGCGGCGGTGGTGCCCGCCTGGTCGCCGCCGGCGATCGCGGTTGCCGGGGCGAGCCCGGTCAGCGCGGCGAGAACGATCGCGCGCAGGAGGCGCATCCCACTGCTTTTCGCGTTCATGGCTGCCTCACGAGCTTGATCTGGTTTCGCGTGTCGCCCGCAATCAGCCACGCGCGGTACACGCCGGGCGCCACGAGCCGTCCGGCGTCGTTCGTGCCGTCCCACACCACGCCGCCGCCCGCGCAGCTCACCGCGCTCGACAGCGCGATGTGGCGCACGCGGCGGCCGCCGGCGTCGATCAGGTCGATCGCGGCGTCGCCCGCGCCCGAGGCCGGAATCACGATCGGGATGCAGACCGGCTGCGAGGCCGCGCTCGGGTTTGGAAAGCCGGGCGAGAGAGTCCAGGCCGCGGGGGTCGCGATGGGTACCAGGTCGATGCGGAACGCGCTCGAGAGCGCGCTCTCGTTGCCGGTGAGATCCGACGCGCTCACCTTGTACCACAGCGAGGCGGCACCGCCGGGCAGGCTCGTATCCAGGTACTGCGTGCTCGAGACCAGCGACGCGTTGAGCCTGGTGAAGCTCCCGGTCGCGCTGGTGGCGCGGTAGATCGAGTAGCCGTCCAGGTCGGGCTCGCTGTTCGGGCTCCACTGGGTGCGCACGTTCGGGCTCTCGAGCGCGGCGCTCACGCCGCTCGGCGCGGCGGGCGGCGCGGTGTCGAGCACCCAGTCCCAGCGCACCACGTTCGAGATCGCCGACCAGTTGCCGGCATCGTCCACGGCGCGGATCGCGATGTAGTAGGTGGTGTCGCTCGAGAGGCCCCTGATCGTCACGCCCTGGCGCGTCCCGCTCGCGACGGGCGCGGGAAGGCCGGCGACGAGCGGCACGCCGTTCCAGTTACCGGGCGTGATGGGGGCGGTGGAGACCCGCATCTCGTAGGCGGTCGCGGTGCCGATCGCGCCGTCGTCGCCGGGCGCGCTCCACACCATGCGCACGCTGTCGGCGCCGCCGCCCTGCGCGTAGGCCAGCACCGGCGCGAGCACCAGCACCACGACCACGACGATCGCCGGCGCCCAGCGCCGCCAGAGCTGGCGCCGGGCGCGAAGGCGAAGGCTGGCGTGGCGGCGGTCGCTCACCGGGCGATTCCGGTAAGGCGCGGCAGCGCGGCCGAGTGCCAGCCCAGCCACACGAAGCTGGTGGCGAGGTCGCGCACCGCCGCCGGCGCCAGCGTGTCGAGCGTGGTGGCACTCGGCACGTTCGAGAGCGCGCTCGGGTTACCGGCGTCGTCGCTGACCCGCATCGCGAAGTAGTAGGTGACCTGGCGGCTCAGGTTGCGCACCGTGACGCTCTGCGCGGTTCCCGGCGCGGTGGGCGCCGGCGCGCCGCTCACCGCGGTGGCGCTCGCGAAGTTGCCCGCGGTGATGGGCGAGGTTGAATAGCGGATGTCGTAAGCGGTCGCGGTGCCGGTCAGGCTGTCGTCGCCGACCGCGGTCCAGCCCAGGCTGGCGGTGCTGTCGGTGACGCCGGTCACGGCGAGGCTCGCGACCGGGGCGGGACGGATGGTGTCGGGCGCCGCAGCGGTGGTCTTCGATGCCAGGTTCGAGATCCCCGACCAGTTCGGAACCTCGTCGGCGGTCTTGATCGCGAAGTAGTACGTGGTGGCGGGAACGAGGCCGGTGACCGTCACGCTCTGGCGCGTGCCGGAGGTGGCGGGCGCCGGCATCGAATTCCAACGGATGGCCGAGGCGAAGTTGGCGGCGTTGATGGACGAGGTCGAGTAGCGCAGGTCGAACTGGGACGCGGTGCCGAGCAGGCTGTCGTCGCCGGGCGTGGTCCAGCTCACCGTCACGCTGTTCCAGGACGACTGCGCGTCAGCCTTCGATGCCGTCATCAGCGCGAGACCCGCGAGCGACCACAGGCACAGGATGCGTATCCGCTTCATGAACCCTCCGGCGAGCCCTCTCACCCACCCGGCGGGTGCGCGATGGAGGGCGGCGACCGCGAAACGCCTGATCGAGAAGTCGTGTGCGGTGCCGGGCGAGTTCCCGGACCACCGTGGTCTAGGGGAGTGAGAGCGAACGCGAGAGCCCCGAAAACCGCGGCGCCGAAGCAGCACGAAACGTGCCTTTCGCCGGGTGGGGCGTGCGCAGGTAACGCGGGCCTCGGTGCCAGCGCGAAAGCGGCTCGGATCTCTGCCGTTAACCTGCGCTCAAGCGTTCTGCATCGAGCGGCCGCGCCAGGGAGGGGCGTTGGATCCTGCAATCGCGCAGAGGGCGCGTGCAACGCGGGCCGGGTGCCAGGTCCGCGGGGTGTCTAGGCCGTGCGGAACGCACGCGTTCGGGCAGCCTGCAGCGCGCGCGTGGCGCGAAACCGCGGGCGGCGGGCGGCGCGTTGACACCCGCTCGGGCCCCCGCCTATTCTTGGGCACCTGTTTTCGGCAGTCGGGCCCCCGCCCGGTCGCGGCGGAGTATCCGATCGGCCGCCGTCGTCCGACGCCTTGCCCTGGCGCTTCGAGCTTGCCGAAGCCGCTCCCCGGCACTGGACGACAACCTGAAGGGCTGCGGACCTCCCGCGAAGCAGCCCCGGCTTCCCGGTCAGCGGGCAGACGAAGGACCATCGGACTCCGACGCCAATATGAGCGCACTCCCCCTGGAGCGAGACATTGTGTTGCGCCGCGCGGTCGAGCTCGGCGCCTCGGATCTCATCGTCACCGCCGGGCACCCGGTCATGATCACGGTGGCCGGCGTGTTCCAGGCGCTGCCCGGGTCGGGGGTGCTCTCCGCGATGGACGCGCGGCGGCTGGCGGAGAGCTTTCTTACGCCCGCGCTCCACGAGCGTTTCTTGAGCGAGCTCGAGCTCGACACCCGCTACCACCTGCCGGGAGTGGCCCACTTCCGCGTCAATGTCTTCATCCAGCGCGGCCACTGGGGCGCGGCGGTGCGCGTCATCCCGCTGCACATTCCGCTGCCCGCCGAGATCGGGCTCGCGCCTCACATGGTGGCACGGCTGCTCGGGATCACCCGCGGGCTGGTGCTGGTAACGGGGCCCACCGGCTGCGGCAAGTCCACCACCATCGCCTCGCTGCTCGAGCAGATCAATCAGGGCGGCGCGCGGCGCCACATCGTCACGGTCGAGGACCCGATCGAGTTCGTGTTCGAGCCCAAGAACTGCGTGTTCGAGCAGCGCGAAGTTGGCACCGACACCAAGAGCTACGCGCGCGGCCTGCGCGGGGCCCTGCGGCAGCTGCCGCACGTCATCTTCGTCGGCGAGATGCGCGACCTCTCCAGCATGGCGATCGCGCTCACCGCGGCCGAGACCGGAAATCTGGTCATCTCGACCATGGCCACCCAGTCGGCGGCCCAGACCGTGACCCGCATCATCGATTCGTTCCCGCCGCACCAGCAGTCCCAGGTGCGCTCTCAGCTCTCCCAGACGCTGCGCGCCGTCATCTCGCAGGTGCTGCTGCCGCGCGCCGACGGCCGGGGCCGGGGACGGGTCGCGGCGCGCGAGGTCATGTTCGTGAGCCAGGCGGTGCAGAACCTGATCCGCGACGGCAAGGTGCACCAGATCGCGAACGTGATCTCGACCAGCCTGCGCGACGACATGGTGAGCCTGGACGATTCGCTCGCCGAGCTGGTGGATCGCGGCGCGGTCGCGTTCGAGATCGCCCACCCCTACTTCGACGACATCGAGAAGCGCGCGCTGCTCCAGAAACGTCACTTCCGGGCCGCGCCGGTCGGCGAGCCCGTGGCGAAAGCGAGGCTGACATGACTCTCTCCTTCCGGCTCTCGACGCGGCGCTTCGGCGAGCTGCTGATCGAGCGCGGGCTGCTCGACGCCGATCAGCTCAACGAGGCGCTCCGCTCGCGCCAGGACCCGCGCGAACGGCTGGGCCAGACCCTGGTGCGGCTCGGCATCCTCAAGGAAAAGGACGTGGTCGATCTGCTGGGCGAGCAGTTCTCGCTCCCGGTCGCCGACGCCGAGAGGCTGTCGAAGGCCGATCCCGAGGCGGTGCAGCTCATCCCCGAGCACCTGGCGCGGCAGGCCGGGCTGCTCGCCATCCGCCGCGGGCAGGACGACAACACCCTCGAGGTCGCGGTCGGGGATCCGCTCGACGTGGTCTCCCTCGACTACCTGCGGGCCCTGACCGGCTGCACGCTCAAGGTCTGGATCGCGCGGCCGAGCGACGTGCGCGAGGCGGTCGAGGAGTTCTACCAGGAGATCCGCGCCAGCGAGCAGGTGGGCGCGATTCTCGACAAGCTCGACCTCTCGGGCGCTTCGGACGTTGAAGAGGACGTGGACCTCGCCGCCCTGCGCCAGCAGGTCGAGGACGCCCCCGTGGTGCGGCTCGTCAACCTGATGCTGGCCGAGGCCATCGACGCGCGCGCGAGCGACATCCACGTCGAGCCGATGCGCGACCGGGTGACCGTGCGCTTCCGCGTGGACGGGCAGCTCCAGGAGGTCATGAAGCCGCCCAAGAACCTCCAGATGGCGATCGTCTCGCGCATCAAGGTGCTGGCCGACCTCGACATCGCGGTGCGGCTGCTGCCGCAGGACGGGCGCCTGACCGTGCATCTCCCCGACCGCGAGGTGGACATCCGGGTGTCGACCCTCCCCACCGCGTTCGGCGAGAAGGTGGTGCTGCGCCTGTTCGACAAGCAGGCGTTCACGCGCGAGATCGGCCATCTCGGCCTCGAGGGCGCGGGGCTCGACGGCTTCCGCCGCGGCATTCATCAGCCCTACGGCATGATCCTGATCTCGGGCCCGACCGGGAGCGGCAAGACCACCACGCTCTACTCGGCCCTGAACGAGATCCGGGACGTCCGTCGCAACCTGCTGACGGTCGAGGACCCGATCGAGTACCACATCGAGGGCGTGAACCAGGTGCATGCCAACCACAAGGTCGGGATGACCTTCGCGCGCGCGCTGCGCTCCATCCTGCGCCAGGACCCCGACGTCATCATGGTGGGCGAGATCCGCGACGCCGAGACCGCCGACATCGCGGTCAAGAGCGCGCTCACCGGGCACCTGGTGCTCTCGACGGTGCACGCCAACGACGCGCCCGGCACCGTGACGCGCCTGATCGACATGGGGGTGCCGCGCTACCTGGTGGGCTCGGCGATCACGCTGGTCATGGCGCAGCGCCTGGTGCGGCGTGTGTGCGAGCGCTGCAAGGAGCTCTACCTGGCCGAGCCCGAGCACGTCGCAGCACTTGGCGAGGACGCCCCCGCGCTCGCCGGCCGGCGGCTCGCGCGCGGCCGCGGCTGCATCACCTGCAAGCAGACCGGCTACATGGGCCGGATCGCGGTGTTCGAGGTGCTGGAGCTGACCAAGCCCATCCGGCGCCTGGTGCTGGACGGACTCAACGAGGACCAGATCAAGCTCAAGTCCATGGCCGAGGGACTCATCACGCTCCGCAAGAGCGGGATCAAGAAGATCCTCGACGGGGTGACGACCATCGAGGAAGTGCGCGCCGCGACGTTCGCGGACCACATGTGATGGCGGACGGGAACTGATGCCGAGCTACTACTACCGCGCGCGCGACACCTCCGGTCGCGCTCACGAGGGGATCGAGGTCGCGGCCTCCGAGGATGACGTGCTTCGCATCCTCGAGGGCTCGAAGCTGACCCCGGTCTTCATCGAGACGCGCGCCCCGGGCTCGGTCCGAAGCGCGGGCGACGAGCTCACGCGCTGGCTGCGCGTGCAGCTCGACCGCATGCGGATGCGCGTCAACACCGGCGCCGTCGCGCTGTTCGCGCGCCAGCTCGCGACCATGATCGGCGCCGGGCTCCCGCTGCTGCGCTCGCTGCGCTCGATCAGCCGCGACCACTACGACCGGCGGCTCGCGCGAGTCCTCGACCAGGTCGCGGAAGACGTGCAGAAGGGCGATCCGCTCTCGGTCGCGCTCGGACGCCACCCCAGCGCCTTCGACGAGGTGTTCGTGAGCCTGATCAACACCGGCGAGGTGAGCGGCACCCTCGACCGCATCATGGAGCAGACCGCGACCTACATGGAGCGCGCGGAGACCCTGCGCATGAAAGTCGAGGCGGCGCTGCGCTACCCGACCTTCGTGCTCTCGTTCGCGCTGATCGTCATGATGGTCATGGTCCTCAAGATCATCCCGATGTTCGCGACCATCTACGAGCGCTTCCGCGTGCCGCTGCCGATCCCCACCCAGATCCTGCTCACCACGAGCCGGCTCGTCACCGACAACCTCTTGATTGCCTCGGGCTTGACGGTGGCGGCGGTGCTGTTGGCCTGGTATTGGGGACAGACCCCGAACGGGCGGTTCTGGCTCGACCGGGCCCAGTTCAATTTGCCCCTCTTCGGACCGCTGATTCGCATGTATGCTATTACCAAGTTCGCCCGCACCCTGAGCATCCTGACCTCGAGCGGAACCCAGATCCTCTACGCCCTCAAGGTGATGCGCCCGGTGCCGGGGAACCGTGTCCTGGAGCAGGGCATCGACCAGGTGCGCTCCCGAGTGGAGCAGGGCACCTCGTTGTCCCGCGCCATGAGCGAGACCGGCGTGTTTCCCGAGATGCTGGTCCAGATGACCGCGACCGGGGAGGAGACCGGGCAGCTCGACAACATGCTGGGCCGCACCGCCGACTTCTACGAGCAGCGTGTCACCGCGGCCGTGGACGGCCTCAGCTCTTTGATCGAGCCGATCGCGATCGTGGTGCTGGGCGGGCTGGTGGGCACCATGCTGCTGGCACTCTACCTGCCCATCTTCAACCTCGGCCAGGCCATGCGGTCGGGCCTGCTGGGGCACTGACCGGCGTGTACGACGGATACGAGCCGGTCGAGATGCAGGGGAACGGACCGCATCGGGCCTTCGGGGTCCGGTGAGTCAGCGCCGGCGGAGAGCCGGCACCGGAAGAGGAGAACGAATCATGCGCAGAAGTGAGAAAGGCTTCACGCTGATGGAGCTGATGGTCGTCATCGTGATCGTGGCGATCCTGGCCGCGGTGGCAGTGCCGCTCTACATCAACTACGTCAAGGACGCGGCCCGCACCGAAGCCAAGGGCGCGATCGGCGCCGTCATCACCGGCGAGCAGACCTATTTCCAGCGCTTCGGGAACTACACCGCGGACTCGACGCAGATTCACGTCGATCTCGCCGACGTGAGCCAGAACTGGAGATTCACGCTGGGCCCGCCGCAGGGCGGATCGCTCGCCACCGGTTTCATGGTGACTGCCGACGGAATCGGAACCACGACCAACGGGCTTCAGGTCACGTGCACCTACGTGCGGGGAACGCAACCCCAGTGGACCGAGCAATAGGCTGAGCGCTCGGTCAGCGGTCTCCCCCGAAATCCGCTCGCGGGGCCAGCGGCCGCGTTCCGGCTGCGGCGTCCCATGATGTCCCACGACCAACGCGGCTTCTCGCTCATGGAGGTGATCGTCGCGACCATCGTCGCGACGGTCGCGGTGATCGGCCTCGCCTACAGCTTCGGCATGGGCCGCGCGTTCATCGACCGCTTCGAGACGGGACGCGTGGCGCTCGCGATCGTCCAGGCAAAGATGGAATCGCTGACCGTAGTGCCCCCGGGCGACCCCGAACTCGCCCTCGGCACGCATCCATCATCGCCGATCCCGTTCGTGTGGCAGGGACGGCAGGTGGGATCGGAGTCGTGGACGGTGGCCGCATTCGACGATCCCGGGGTCGCGGGCAGCGACGACCTGCGGCGCGTGACGGTGCGCGTGATGTGGCGCGTCGGCGCGCTCAACGACACGGTGCTGATCTCCCGGCTGTTCCCCAGGCCATGAACTCCCCAGCGCGCCGTGACGAGCGCGGCATCACGCTCACCGAGCTCACCGTGGTCATGGTGCTGGCCGCGGTCGTGACCGTGGGCCTGGTCACCTTCTACCTCAACTCGCAAACGCTCTGGGTGGACGGCTCCACGCAGGCGCTCGCCCAGCGCGACGCGACCGCGCTCGCGGAGATCATCACCGCTCGCGCCCGCAGCTGCTCCGAGGCCGACAAGTTCGATTCACCCGATCCGCTTCACCAGGGGCTCATCCTGCGCGACCCCTGGGGTGGCGAAACCCGCTTCCGCTGGGACTCCGGAGACAGTCTCATCCACGAGGACACCCTCGATATCGCGACCGGCACGCTGGTGGACAAGGGACCGCCGGTTCAATCGAAGGTGCTGCGCTTCGTGGTGGACCGCGACTTCAGCCTGGTTTACGTGCGGCTGCTCGAGGTGCAGAGCACGCCCGGGACGCCGGTCCAGATCTCGACCACGGCCGCTCTCTACAACCGCTGACCGAAGATGCGACGCGACCGGGTAGCTCGGGATGCGATGCGCGGGGCAGCCGAGCGCGGCTTCGTGCTGCTCGGAGTCGTGGTGTTCGTGCTGGCGCTCACCATCCTCGGGCTCTCGCTCTTCAGCCTCTCCTCCTACGAAGCCCAGTTCCTCGGCCAGTCGCTCAATCAGACGAAGGCGTTCTACGCCGCGAGTGGCGGATTGGAGCGCGCGAAATGCGTGCTGATCGCGACCGAAAGGCTCGAGACCGTGGGGCAGAACCTGCCGCTCGAGGGGGTGACCGCCGCGGTCGCGACGCAAGTGCAGGGGGGAGTGCCGAACACGAGCGGGCCGATCCAATGGGGCGGGAACGATATCGAGCTCCAGGTGACCGGGTCGGTCCAGGGCGGCACCCGCACGGTCCGGGCCTGGTTTCATCCCGTGGCCGGCCAGTCTCACTACCGGAGGCTCGCGACGGCGGCGGAGTCGATCGACGTGTCGAGCGATCCGACGCGACAAACCATCGAGGCGACCGGCACGCTCTACCAGGGCCAGGAGGGTCTCGCCTGGCAGGCGAATCTCAAGCCCCCACCGCCGGACAGCATCAAGACGCTCGCCGGCATACCCGTTCCGCCGGTCGAGGAGATCTTCGCCCTTGCTCCGAGTCCACCACTCGCGATTCGGACGGAAGTGGGTGGAAACCCCGTCTACACTCTCGACGCGCTGGGTCTCGAGCCAGGATACTTCAGTTTCAATGGGCCGGTCTTCAGCCTCGACGAGGCTCTCGGCAGTACGACGATCAAGGTGCGCGGTCCCGCAGTCTGGCTGCTGCCGCGAGGAATCCACATCTTCAACGAGATTACGGTGGAAACGCTCGGCAGTGGCGGGCCCAATACGTGTCTGGTCATCGTGGCGGGCGCGAACACGAATTCCGATGCCTATTACCACGAGAAGGGCATCTGGTTCCAACAGGGCATCCGGACGCCTTCCGGCGTGCCCCTGATCTTCGTGACGAACGGTCGCTTCATACTGACTCAGCAGAGCAACACGACGGACACGGGCGTGGGCTATCTGTCCATCTACGCCAGAAACGTGACCCTCGAGGGTCCGATAGACCCGGTTCGGATGACGCTCGTCCACGGCATGAATGCGCCGCAGGATGACTCCGGGGGGCTTCTCGACTGGCTCGCCTCCCACGGGGCGCTGCCGATGGGAACTGCGACGGTCGATCCGCAGCTCACGATGATTCCCGGTAAGTGGCGGGAATCTGGCAATTGATTTAGAACTCCCGGCATGAGAGCAGGGATTCGCTCCCGGCCCTGGGCCGGCCTCGACGTGGGCAGCTTCAGCGTCAAGCTGGTCGCCATCCAGACCGGTGTGGCGGCCTCCCGCCACTGGGCCGCCGAGCAACCGCTTCCGGCACTCGAAGGCGATCGCGCGCCGAACGCCGAGGCCGTCGCCCGCGCCATCGCCGACTGCATCGCGAACGCCGGCCTCACCCCGCGCTCCTTCCGGGGCGTGAGCCTCGGCATCTCGGGGACCGACGTCATCGTCAAGCAGGTATCGCTGCCGCTGCTCGACGACGCCGAGGTGGGACCCGCGCTGCGCTTCGAGGCGCGCAAGCACCTCCCCTTCGACCCGCAGAGCATGGTGATCGACTTCCAGATCCTGGGGCGCTTTCCCTCGGAGAAGAAGCTCGAGGTGCTGCTGGCCGCGGTCGCGCAGGACCACCTCGAGAGCCACCTCGCCCCCTTGAAGCTGCTCGGCATGGACGCCGACATCGTGGACCCCACGCCGCTCGCGCTCACCAACGCGGTGTTGCCGGCGGTGGCGCCCGAGCGGGAGCCGCTGCTGCTGCTCGACATCGGCCATTCCGCGTCGCACCTCACGCTCTATCAGAAGGGCGAGCCCTACTTCACCCGCCGGCTCGCCTTCGGCGGCCGCACGCTCACCGCCGTGATCGCCCAGAGCACGCGCGTGCCGCTCGAAGAGGCCGAGGAGTGGAAGCTCGCGGCCGGGGCGGACCAGCCCGGGATTCGCGTGGACTGGAACGCGGCCGAGATGCGCGCCGTGTTCGACTCGCTGCGCCGCGACCTGGTGGACGAGCTGCGCCGATCGCTGGCCTTCTACCGTACCATCGGCCACCTGGGCGAGCCGCTCACGCTCCGCGTCTCGGGGGGCACGACGCGCCTGCCGGGTCTCCACGAGCGGATCTCCGAGCTGCTCGGCATCCCGGTCCAGCTCTTCGACCCGTTCGAGGTCCTGAGCGGCAGCGCGCGCGCCGGCGATGGCGCGGCGTCCGGTCCCCAATTCGCGCAGGCTTGCGGGCTCGCGCTGAGGACCGCGTGAGACGCTTGGGCAGTCCCCGCGCCGGGGCGGCGCGCCGGCCGGGGGCCGCATGACCCCGCTCTTCACCATCAACTTCCGGCGCGAGGCCTATCTCAAGGAGGTGGCGCGCACCCGGCGGCGGGTGGCCGCGCTCGGCGTGTGGGTGGCGTACTTCGGCGTGACGATGCTGGCACTCGGCCTCTACACCCTGAATAGCGGGGCGCTGGCGCGCCGCACGGTCCAGATGGAGCGCCAGGCGGCGCGCCTCAAGGCGGTGCGCGGCGCCAGCGGCGACGCCCGGCTCGAAGGCGCGGAACTCGCCACCATCGAGCGCTACATCAACAACCCGCGGCTGTGGCGGCAGCGGCTGACGCGGCTCGCGGAGGTGCTTCCGCCCAATGCGCGCGTCCAGTCGCTGGTCGTCAATCCCCAGAACCTGGCGAACCCGGCGGATCAGAACATGCTCGTCATCAGCGGGGAGATCCGCCTGCCCACGGGCGAGGACCGGATGCGCGGCGTGATGGCGCTGCTGACCGCGCTCCACGACGACTCGTTGTTCGCGGCGGGCTATGCGAACATCCGGCTCACCTCGACGCGCATCGCCGAAGGCGCGGGCGGCGTGGCGCAGTTCACCATCGAGTGCCGCTGATGGATCCGCTGCGGGTCGCGCTCTTGCGCCGCCACTGGCCGCTGGTCGGCGCGGTCGCCATTCTCGTCGCCTTCAGCCTCATTCATCTGGCGTGGTTCGGCCCCGCGCTCCGCCGCTACCGGAACGCGGTGCGCGAAGCGGGCCAGCTCGGCATGTCGCTGGATCCCGGCGCCCTGGCGCCGATGCTTCCGCCGCGGCTGTTCGCGCTCATCTCCGACAACTCGCTGCCGGCCGCGACCGTCGCCGAGCAGAGCAATTCGGGCACGCTCACCGCCGACCTGATCGGCGAACTCAACCGCCGCGCCGCGGCTCACGGGCTCGACGTGGCGATGAGCGAGCCCGGGCCGGTGACGCAGCAGACCCGCTACGTTTTGGCGAGCGCCCATCTCCGCCTGCGCGGCCCCTACGGCGGGTTCGTGGCGCTGGTGGACGACCTCGCGGGAAGCGGCCGGCTGCTCGCGGTGGAGCGCTTCAGCATGTCGCCGACCCCGTCGGGCGAGGCGCAGATCGAGCTCTACGTGAGCCGCTGCGTGCTCAAGCGGGCGGCGGGAGGCTCCTGATGCGGATCGAAGGACGCGCGCTCATCCCCTGGCTGGTGGGAATACTCGTGCTGGTCGTGGTGCTCACCCAGACCGCGAGCGCGCTCCGGCAGTCGGGCACGTGGACCGGAAAACCTCGATCCCCCGCGGTGCAGCCCGCCGACCCCTACGCTCCGCTCGAGCGCACGCTGGCGCAGGGCACGCGCGCGCTGCCGGCGGGCCTGCGCAATCCGCTCGTGTTCGGCGGCGCCCCGGTCGCGATCGTGACACGGCCCGTCCAGCACCGGACGCTGCCTCCGCCCCCGCCGGCCAGGCCGGTGCTGACTTCGATCATCTGGGACAACGACCCGCGGGCCACGGTGCGCTGGAACGACCGCGATTATTCGGTCAGGCCCGGCAGCCTTTTTGCCGATTTCCGTGTGGTGAGCATCAGTCGCGACCAGGTGGTGCTGGACAAGGGCGGTGAGACGCTCGTGCTCAAGCTCCCCAGGAAAGGAGAATAGGCGTGAACGGTATTTCCTCTTTTGCCCGCCGGGCCCCGGCGATCGTGCTGGCGCTCGTTCTGACGGTGTTGCTGCCGGGCGCGGCGCCCGGAGCCGAGGGCGGCAAGACCGTGACCCTCGACGCCGAGGACGCCTACCTGCCCGCCGTGCTCAAGATCCTGGCCGAAAAGGGCGACCTCAACATCGTCACCGGCCCGGGCGTCACGTCGGGCCGGATCTCGATCCACATGAAGGACGTGCCCATCGACCAGGCGGTCAATCTCGTGGTGCGCGCCGCCGGGCTCGCATACGAGCGCATCGGCAACTCTATCCTGGTCGCGGACGCCAAGTCGCTGGAGAAGGAAACCGGGCTTTCGTCGTACGTGGTCGAGCTCAAGTTCGCGGACGCGGCGGAAGTGAAGGACGCGCTCAAGACGCTGGCCGCCGAGATCACGGTGGACAAGGGCGGCAACCGGCTGATCGTGGTGACCAGCCCGCGCGTGATCGCCGAGATCGAGTCCATCGTCAGGCAGCTCGACGTGCCGTCCAAGCAGGTCATGCTCGAGGCCCGCGTGGTCGAGGTCTCGACCGACGACCTCAAACGCCTCGGCATCGACTGGGATCTGCTCTCGAAGCAGGGCGTGATCTTCGTCGAGGGCAACTACGACTCGTCCATCGGATCGGGCGACCAGATCAGCAGCAAGCTGAAAGCGTTCAAGAACACGCCGGGCAGCTACGACATCTTCAAGCTCAACAATTTCACGCGCACCGCGCAGGTCTACCGGGTCGCGCTCGACCTGATGATCAACGAGGGCAGCGCGCGGGTGCTCGCCAACCCCAAGATCGCCACGCTCAACGGGCGTGAGGCCTCAATCCTGATCGGTTCGCGCATCCCGTTCACCGTGAGCGGCACCGTCTTCGCGGGCGGAGGCGCCGCCCCGGTCCAGCGCATCGAGCGCGAGGAGGTCGGCATCAAGCTGCGCATCACGCCGCTCATCAACGCCGACGGCTACATCACGACCGAGATCATCCCCGAGGTCAGCTCGGTCATCGGCTTCAAGGGCATCAACGGCGACCTGCCGGTGGTCGCCACGCGCCAGGCCAGCACCACGGTGCGCCTGAAGGACGGGAACTCGGTCATCATCGGCGGACTGCTGAGCGAGGAGAAGTCCACGCAGATCTCCAAGGTCCCGATCCTGGGCTCGATCCCGATCCTGGGCTACCTGTTCCAGCACCAGTCGATCAGCACCCGGAAGACAGACCTGGTGATCGAGGTCACGCCGCACATCATGCCGGACCAGCAATAGGGGCCCCGCCGTGCCATGGCGGAGGAACCGGCGCGCCTCGCGTCTACAGCCCGCCCGCCCGCGCCACGCTCACCACGCCCGCGATCCAGCCCAGCCACTGCCCCACCGCGACCGTGAGCGCCAGCGTCACCAGCGCCAGCCCACCGGTCGCGAGCACCGGCGAATGGTTGCGGTAGCGGTAGAGCCGCACGATGAGCAGCGGGATGAGCAGGCCTTTGAGGAGCACGAACAGCAACCAGTGGTTTTGCGCGATCCCGGCGAGCAGCGGGTTGCCCTCGCGGTTGCCGAACCAGTGGATGCCGAGCGCGGTGGCGACGAGGTCGAGGCTGTTGGCCATGATGGCGAGGAACAGCACGATGCGCATGGGGGATGAAACTCCGCTCTCGAGTTCTGCCAGGGCAGCGACGCAGGTTGATTCTGACAGAGCCCGAAGGGCGCTTCAACGGCGGAATCGATGAGCCCCGTGAACCCGGTCGCGATCCTGCTCGGAACGCTCGGTCTGGCGATGGGGAGCGGCGTGACGGCCCTTGCGTGGCGCCTGCCGCGCGGGCGCTCCTGGGTGCGGGGTCGCTCGGCGTGTCCCGCCTGCGGTACGCCGCTCGCCGCGCGCGACCTGATCCCGGTGCTTTCGTTCATCCTCGCGCGCGGGCGCTGCCGGCGCTGCGGCGGGCGGATCGCTTGGCGCTACCCGATCACCGAGCTGGCCTGCGCGGCCTGGGCGCTGCTGCTCTACCGCCACATCGGTCTCACCCCCGCCTATCCGTTGCTCGCGCTGTGGGGTTTCCTGCTGGTCGCCCTGATGTGGATCGACCTCGACGTCCAGCTGCTCCCCGACGCGCTCACCTTTCCGGGCACGCTGCTCGCGCTGGCCGCCGCGGTCCTGGCACCGAACGGGTGGACGGCAGGGGCGCACCACGCGCTGCTCGGCGTGCTCGCGGGGAGCGGCACGCTGGGGGCACTCGCCTGGACCTGGCTTCGGGTGCGGAAGATCGAGGGCATGGGGGGCGGCGACATCAAGCTCGCCGCCATGTTCGGCGTGGTGCTGGGCTGGCAGCTCACGTTGCTCACGCTGCTGCTCGCGGCGTTCGCCGGCACGTTGTGGGGCGGGCTGCTGATGGCGCGCGGCGAAGGCCACGGCAAGACCGCGCTCCCCTTCGGAACGCTGCTCGCCCCGGCGGCGATGGTGAGCCTCCTCTGGGGCGGGGGCTGGATCGCCGCGTACCTCGGCCTGATCGCCCGACGCTGACCCCGCCGGAGGGCGGCCGCCCGCCGGCCATCGTTCATCGCTCTCCTTCGGAGCGCCTCAGGCCCCGTCGATCGCCCTCACGGCTCCGATAGCGGGACCGGTTTGCCCACCCCCACCCCTCTGGTCTAGGTTGTTGGTCATCCACACCGCACCAGCGTGCGGCGCCGGGAGACCCACCCCACATTCTCCCGGCGAACCATCGAGGCGAAGTCCCGAGCCATGAGCCCCACTGGCCGTCGGTTCACTCCCGCCGAAGCCGCGCCAGCGCGCGCGAACAGCTCCACCATCCGCATCGTCGTCGCCGACGACCAGCCCATCGATCGCCGCGGCCTGCGCGGCCTGCTCGAAACGCAGCCGGACTTCCGGGTGGTGGGCGAGGCCAGTTCCGGCGTGGAAGCCGTCGAGCGCTGTGCCGTTCTCAAACCCGACGTCGTCATCATGGACGTGATGATGCCCGGGATGGACGGCGTCGCGGCGCTCCCGGACGTGCGCATCGCATCGCCCGGGACGCGGGTCATCGTGATCGCCGAGCGCAGCGAGCGGCGCTGCCTGATCCTCAATCCCCCGCGCCCGGCCGGCGCGGCATCCATAGTCCCCACCTACTGCGTGCCGGTCACGGACTGCCTGCAGTTCGCGGTCGCCAACGGCGCACACGGCGCCATCCGCCGCAGCGCCGAGCCCGAGGACCTGTTCCGCGCGGTGCGCGCGGTGGCGGCGGGCAACGCCTGGTACGAGCCGGGGACCGCGGCCCGCATGCTGGAGAAGGCGGTCGGGGTCGGGGCCACGACCCGCGAGCGCACGCTCACCGGACGCGAGGTCGAGGTCGCTGCGCTCATCGCGGACGGCCACTCGAACAAGGAGATCGGCCGCACGCTCGACATCAGCGAGGCCACGGTGAAGAAGCACGTGCGCGGCGTGCTCAACAAGCTCGCGCTCGAGGACCGGCTGCAGATCGGGCTCTACTTCGCCCGCAATCCCATCCTGCTGAGCCAGCGAAGGGCGCCGCGCGCGGCCGCCTCCGCCCGCCCCCGCTGAACCCGGCGGTCGCGGGCGACAGGCGCTCGCGCGCCCCGCGGGCACCGCTGCCCCCAACGGATATCCACCACCCCCCGCCAGCGGCGCCTAGCGTCGAGCCACGCGCGAGCCGCAGTCTCTTGGACAGCATCAGCAGGCAGCCCACCCAACATCTCCCAGGGAGACGCCACCATGAAGACTTCGCTCCTCTGCATCCTCGGCGCAATGCCGCTCATGCTCATCGCCGCGTCGGCGTTCGCGGTTCCCGTCACCGGCGTCTACAACTCCACGGATCTGGGCGGGGCGCTCCTCACCGGGCGCGGCTCGACGTCGCGGGCGTGCGTCAACACCTGCGGCGGCATCGGCGATGTCATCAACGCCGAATCGTGGAATACCGTGGCGCTCGCGACCCAGTGGTATGTCCACTGCCCGACCGAGGCCACGGCCTACACCGTGAACGACCAGCGCGTGAACGGCACCGGCCCCGTGACCTACACCAGCACGTTCAGCGGCGGGAGCTTCTCGTTCGCTCCAGGCCCATGGGGCTCGGGCACCGGAACGCTCAACTCGACGCTGGTCATCAGCACGGTGCAGTTCATCAACATCGGCGGCAACAGCACGCCGGTCGCGTCGCGCGCCAACATTCAGAGCAGCGGTCTGTTCGCGGGTGGCTGCAACCTCACCTTTGCGATCGCGAACGGCATCGGCGCGGGCGAGACCCCGATGGTGAAACCCGTCACCTATCCCCCGTTCCTGGACACGAGCTGCAACCCGACCCGGATCTACGGGACGTGGGGAGACGTGAGCCAGATCACCCTGATGATCGATTGCGCGACCGCCGCACGCCATTCGAGCTGGGGCTCGCTCAAGACCCGCTACCGGTAGGCGCCGAGAGCGGGAGGCGGACGGCCCCGCGTTAAGGACCACGCGGGGCCGCCGCGTCTCATGGGCGCAGAGGAGTCGCCCGGGCCGCGCGCCGCCTCGAGGTTTGTGCCCACTCGGCGGTGGTGACAACGTAGGCGCCTCCCGCTCCCCCGGAGGTTGCATGGCACGATCGCGCATTACCGGCGTCGGCTTCCACGTGCCCCCGCGCGTGGTCCGCAACGCAGACCTCGAGCAGTTGATGGACACCAGCGACGCGTGGATCGTCGAGCGCACCGGGATCCACGAGCGGCGCTGGGTGGAACCCGGCACCGGCACCAGCGACCTCGCGCTCGAAGCTGCGAAGAAGGCGCTCGCCGACGCGGGCCGCGCGCCGGCCGATCTCGACATGATCCTCGCCGCCACAACCACCCCCGATTACGCGTTTCCTGGCATCGGCCCGCTGCTGCAGGAGCGGCTCGGTATCCACACCGTCGGCACCATAGATATCCACAACGCCTGCTCCGGGTTCATCTACGCGCTCGCCACCGCCGACGCGTTCGTGCGCGCCGGCACCTGCAGGTGCGTGCTGGTGGCCGGCGCCGAGGTGCAGAGCACCGGCCTCGATCTCTCGACCGCCGGCCGCGACATGGCCGTGCTGTTTGGCGACGGCGCGGGCGCCGCGATCGTCGAGCCATGCGAGGACGGCCGCGGAATCCTCGCCTGCGCGCTTCACGCCGAGGGCGCGCACGCCCGCGAGCTGTGGGCCGAAGCCCCGACCTCGCGCGTGATGGGCCGGCTCACGCACCAGATGATGGACGAGGGCCGCCAGTACCCGAAGATGAACGGCCGGCAGGTCTTCAAGCACGCGACCACGAGATTCCCCGAGGTGATCCTGGAGGTCGTGGCGCAGGCCGGCTGCTCGCTCGCGGACGTGGCGCTGGTGGTGCCGCACCAGGCCAACCGTCGCATCGGCGACGCGATCGCCGAGCGCCTCCGCCTCCCAGCCGAAAAGGTGTTTCAGAACATCGACCGCTACGGCAATACCACCGCGGCGAGCATCCCGATCGCGCTCGCCGAGGCGCGGGATCAAGGGCGGGTGAAACCCGGCGACCTGGTGGTGCTCGCGGCGTTCGGCGGCGGGTTCGCGTGGGGCGCCGCGGCGATGAGATGGTAGCGCGATCCGGGGTCGCGCGGGTCGCGTCGGGTGTTCAGCCGCCCGGGACGGCCGCCGCGCCGGCCTGCGACTCGACCTGCCTCCGCATCGGATCGAGCACGTCGCCGGCGAGCCCCAGCCGCTGCGGGGGGACGCGCTCCTCCAGGAATCGCAGCGTGGCCAGGCAACCTCGCGCGTCGCCGCGACCGAATTGAGCTCCGGCCATCGCCACGAGCACCGCGAGGTTATTGCCGCCCCGCGCGTTTGCCGGACACGCGGGGACAACGGTCGCCTCGCGGCCCATGCCGCGCTGGCGATTCGAGCACACGCTGTTCGCCCTCTGGTGCGTGACGCTTCTCGTGGGTGCGGAGCTCCGCTCGCGGTCGCTGGCTCTGACCGCACTCCTGCGGCCGCGCTGGCACGGGTTCGCCCCCGATTCCGTGCTCGGCTACGGCCACCGGCCCAACTACGGCGGTCGGATCTTCTACGGCTCGACGCTCGTCGTGCGCACCAACCACCGCGACTGCACACGCCCCGCGAGCTTCTCGCGGCGCGACGGCGATCGCGCGGGCGCGGAGACCCTGAGCTGAGCAGCGAAGCTCTAGTGGTCCGCGCGGTTGCGGGTGTTCTTCGAGCGCCGCATCCACCACAGCGCGGCGAGCACGACCACCGGAACCCAGATCAGCCACTTGATCACCGTCGTCACCTCCTTTTCAGCCGCGCCGGGCACGGCGCGGAGCGCATTGACCGTTCCGTCTAGTCCCCGGACACCAGCGCCTTCCCGATCTGGATCGCGGCGGGCCCGAGGATCACCACCATCAGGGCGGGCAGGATGAGCAGCACCAGCGGGAACGCGAGCTTCACGGCGGCCTTGCGCGCTAGCATCTCAGCCCGCTGGCGCCGGCGCGTGCGCATGGACTGGGCGTGCGCCCGCAGAGCGTCCGCCACGCTCGTGCCCAGCCGGTCGGTCTGGATCAGCATCGCCACCAGCGAGTAGAGGTCTTGGACCCCGGTACGCCGCGCCAGGTTGCGCAGGGCGTCGAACCGGGCCACGCCGGCCAGCATCTCCTGGTTCACGACCGCGAGCTCGCCCGAGAGGGCCGGGCTCGCGAGCGCAATTTCGTCGGCCACCCGCTGGATGGCGGCGGCGATTCCGAGACCGGCTTCAACGCAGACCACCAGCAGGTCCAGCGCGTCCGGCAACGCCGCCAGGACCTCGTCGTGGCGCCGCCGCTGCCGGATCGAGACGATCAGCGAGGGCAGATAGAAGCCGACCACGGCGCACGCCACCGCCCAGACCGCCACGCTGCCGAGCGGCCGCGCGGTCAGGTAGGCGATCCCGATCCAGGCCAGGGGCAGCAGGATCGCGCACGCGATCTTGCTGCCCAGGAACACCATCACCGCTTCCGGGCTCCGGAATCCCGCGCGCACCAGCCCGGTACGTAGCACGTCGCGCCCCTCCGGGGCCGGCAGGAAGCCGCCCAGCCGCGCCAGCAGCTCGACCAGTGGGTGGGGCCGCTCGCCGAAGCTCTCGCGCGCGGCGGAGGCGTGCGTCGCCCGGATCTGGCGCAGGCGGGCCGCGACCGGGTCCCGGGCGTTGGCGACCTGCGCCCAGACCGCGTAGGCCGCGATCGTGACGGCGCCGAACAGGAGCAGGCTGAAGGTCAGGGTTTCCATGTCAGACTCGGATGCTGACGATCTTGCGCACCGCGACAATGCCCGCGAGCTGCATGAACGCGGCGACCCAGAGCGCCACCCGCCCGCCGTGCGATTCCAGCATCGGCCGGAAGAAGTCGGGTGTTACGACCAGCATGAACAACGAAACGGAGATCGGAAGACAGACCAGGATGAAGCCCGTGAGCTTCCCCTGCGCCGTAAAGGTCCGAATGTCGCCCAGCACCCGGAAGCGGTCGCGGATGAGCGCGGAGGTGTTGGCGAGGACCTCGGCCAGGTTGCCGCCGGTCTCGCGCTGGAGCAGCACGGCGGTCACGAAGAAGCGCAGGTCGATCACGTCCACCCGCCGCGTCAGGTGGAACAGCGCCTCGCGCGGCTCGAGACCCAGGGCCTGCTCCTCCACCGTCACGGCGAACTCGCCCCGCACCGGCTCGGGCGCCTCCTCGGCCACGATCTGCATGGCCGCGCTGAAGGAAAGCCCGGCGCGCAGGGCGCTCACCAGCAGGTCCAGGGCGTCCGGGAATTCGCGGGCGAAGGCCTTCATCCGCTCGCGCTTGCGCCCCAGCACGTAGAGCAGGGGCAGCGGCCCGCACGCGGCGAAGCCGACCAGCGCCGGGAACAGGCGGTGGAACAGCGCGAGTCCCAGCAAGTAGCCGCCCGCCGCGAACACCGCGCACAACAGGATCAGCGTGCCGGCCCGCAGCTCGAGCCCCGCCTGATAGAGCAGCATCTCCATCCGCTCGCCCAGGCGCAGCCCGCGCAGCACCCGGTCCATCCAGGGGATCGCGCTGTAGCGCCGGTCGCGCTCCAGCTCCGGCCCCGGGCGCTCGCGGCGCGGCGCGAGACGGCGCAGCCGCTCTCCCAGGGCCCGCGCCACCGCGCCGCCGCGCCGGAGCCCGACGCCCAGCACGAGCAGGATCACGGCCGCCGCGAGCAGGATAGGGAACATCAGGTTCATGCGGCCTTCCTCAGGGGGCGGCCGCGCTCGAAGATCGCGGGCGGCAGCTCCACGCCGGCGATTCGCAGGCGCTCGATGCAGCGCGGCACGATGCCGGTGGCCTCGAAGTCACCCCTGATCTTCCCGCCCGCGTCGTGCCCGGCGACAGCGAAGCGGAAGATCTCCTGCATCGTCACGACCGGCCCTTCCATGCCGACCAGCTCCTGGATCGAAAGCACCTTCCGGGTGCCGTCGGCCAGGCGGGACACGTGCACCAGCAGGTCGAGGGCGGAGGCCACCTGTTCGCGAATCGCGCGATCGGGAAGCTCGTGCCCGGCCATCAGCACCAGGTTCTCGAGCCGGTGGAGCGCGTCGCGCGGCCCGTTGGAGTGAAGCGTCGTGAGCGAGCCGTCGTGGCCGGTGTTCATCGCCTGCAACATGTCGAGCACCTCCTCACCGCGCACCTCGCCGACGATGATGCGGTCCGGCCGCATGCGGAGCGCGTTCTTCACCAGGTCCCGCTGGGTGATCTGACCCCGGCCCTCGATGTTGGGCGGGCGCGTCTCCAGCCGCACCACGTGCAGCTGCTGGAGCATGAGCTCGGCGGAGTCCTCGATCGTGACGACGCGCTCGTCATTCGAGATGTAGCGCGACAGGATGTTGAGCAGGGTGGTCTTGCCCGAGCCCGTGCCGCCGGTGATGAGCATGTTTAGCCGGGCCCGGATGCAGGCGGTCAGAAACTCCGCCATCTCGGGGGCGAGCGTCCCGAAATCCAGCAGATGGTCGATCGCCAGCGCGCTGCGCCGGAAGCGCCGGATCGAGAGCACGGGTCCGTCGATCGCAGCGGGCGGGATGATCGCGTTCACGCGCGAGCCATCCGGCAGGCGCGCGTCCACCAGCGGCACCGACTCGTCGATCCGCCGCCCGACGCGCGAGATGATGCGGTCGATCACCAGTCGCAGATGGGCCTCGTCGCGGAACGCGACCGGCGTGAGCTCGAGCTTGCCGAGCCGCTCGATGTAGACCTGGCGGTGCGTGTTGACCAGGATGTCGCTGATCTCGTCGTCGAGCAGCAGCGGCGTGATGGGCCCCAGGTCGAAGGTGTCGTGCATCAGTTCGGTGATCAGACGCTCCTCATCGGCGCGCGTGAACCGCATCTCCAACTCCACGATCAGCCGGCGCGCGACGCGCTCGACCCGGGCCCGTCGCTCGGCGTCGTCCAGACCCTCGAGCTGAGCCAGGTCCAGCTTCGCGATCAGCTCGCGGTGGAGCCGGGTCTTCATGGCCTGGTAGCGGTCGGGCTCGTGTTCCGCCGGACTAGTCGCCGCTAGCGGATGCGGAGTCGCCGCGGCGTCGGCCCGGTCCCGTCCCAGTCGTTGACGCAGGTTCATGCCGCCCTTCCCTTTCTGAATGGCCAGAGCCCGGCCCTGCGGGGCGGCTCGTCCGCCGTCACCTCGAGCCGCTCGAAATCGGCGCCGGCCAGCAGGCGGGCGAGCGCCGTCAAGTCGCGGGCCGCGCGGCTGTCGGGAGCGTCCTCGCAAAGCGGCCGGCCCAGGTTGATCGCCTTGCTCACGGCGCCGTAGTCGTTGGCGATCCGGCCCGCCAACGGCAGTGCCAGCGTCTCCTCGAACTGCGCGAGCGAGATGCTGCCCGACTCGACGTACCGGTTCACGACCGGGCGCACCCGGTCGGGCGTCACCAGGTAGTTGAGCCGCTGGAACACCTCGAGCGCCCGGCGCGCCGCCCGGGCCGAGGGGACGCTCAGCTCGGTCACGAGCAGGATCGTGCTCGAGCGATCGAAGATCTCGAGCGTCACGTCGCTGAAACCGTGCGGTGCATCCACCACCACGTAATCGAACATCGCGCTCAGAACCTCGAGCACGCTCCCCGCGCTTCCGGCATCCAGACCGTCGGCGCGGTCGAGCTGCTCGGGTTGGGGAAGCACGCAGACGCCGCTCTGGTGCTTGGCCAGGGCGTCCTGCACGCTCGCCGAGTCCACCCGCGCCGCTGCCACCACGTCGGCGAGCGAGCGGTGGAAATCGAGTCCCATCAGAAACGCGACGTCGCCGGACTGATGGTCGAGATCGGCGAGCGCGACCTGACGTTCGGTGAGACGGCGTAGCGCGATGGCCAGGTTGGTGGCGATCGTGCTGCACCCGAGGCCGCCCTTGTTCGAGAACACCGTGATCACGGTGTGGCCGGTGGCGCCCTGCTTGCGCGCCTTGAACGCCGCCACGCGCTCGATGGCCGCGCCGATCGCGCTGCGGTCGAACGGGCGGCGCAGCACGTCCTGCGCGCCGGTGCGCATCGCGCGCACCAGGGTATCGGGGTCGACCTGGTCGGTGGCCAGGAACAGCGCCACCTCCGGGTGCTCCATCCGGTACTGGGCGGCGGCTGCGAGCGCATCCTCGACGGGCGGGGCCAGATCGAGCACCAGGATGTCCGGCCGCACCTGGTGCGCCAGCGCGAGGCCGCCGCGCAGGTCGGAGCGCTCACCCGCGATCTGGACGCCGCCCAGAGCCTCGAACGCGGCGCGCAGCTGGCCGCGCTCGTGGGCGTCGCGGTGGACCAGGATCACCGACAGCGGATGGCTCAAGGCGCGGTCCTCCCCGGTCAGCGGTTCGGGACGAGACGGATACTGAAGGCCACGGCCCCGGAGCCGGTCCCGCCGCCGGTGCCCGGAATGACCTGATAAAGGAACTCGCCCTGGAGCGTGCCCTGGTTGCCGGCCCCCGGGCGCTGCTTGATGAAGAAGGCGGCGAAGCCGAGCACGGTGACGCTCGGCTGCCCCGCGACCGGGGTCGTGATCGGCACGAAGAAGACGCGCTGGCCGGTTCCCCCGCGCGCCAGGTACTCGCTGTAGCAGATGTTCTCCACGCGGACCGCGTCGGCGTCGAACCGGGCGTCGATCGCCTGGCGGAGCGGACCCGACATGTTGCCCGACTCGGTGTTGAGGACGTCCCCCAGCGAGACCGGACAGCAGTAGCCGTTCGCCATCAGGCAGCGGAAGGTGTTTGCGCCGGTGGCCGGCATGCCCGCGCAGACGCCCCTGTCCGGGCAGGTTGGAAAATCGATCGCCCCGTACTGCCCGTTGCTGCCCGCGCCGCCGCCGACCTTGAGCGTGTAGACGTTGCTGCAGCCGACCTGGAAGGTCTGCCCCGGCTCGGGGGACACGCCGAGCGGCACGACCCCGCAGAGCGCGGTGCCGGTGGTCTCGACCCGGGCGGTCGCGGTCGCCGTCACCGAGAGCCTGGTGACGCCCAGCACCTGGGCGAGCGTGGTGACCATCGACTCGCTGCCCTCGCGCCGCACCGTGGCCCGCACCCGGCCGGCGGAGGGAAACGTCACGTCGCCCGCGGCCAGCACCACAGGCTGGGGATCGCCGATGAACGCCTTGTTGCTCGCGGCCACGGCCTGCGCCCGGGAGACCGCGAGGTCGGTCTGGATCACGCCGGTCGCCGGGTCCAGCGCCGAGGCGCCCGCGAGCGCCGCGGCGTCCGCCGCGTTCTGGAGCTGGGTGCGGGTCGCGGCGAGCTTCGCCACGTCCACCGCCAGCGAACCGAATCCGAGGAGCACGAGGAGGAAGAGCGCGAGCCAGATGATGACGACCCCGCGCTCCCCGCGCCCCGTCCGGCATTCGCGGCTCACGTCAGCATCCTCCTCAGCGGGCCGGCTCCGGCCGGTCCGTGGGGAGCGCCGGCAGCGTGCTCGCCGCGGCGCCCAGCACCTCGGGCGAGACCACGACCAGCAGCTCGCGCTCCACGCGGTCGGTCAGCGTGTGCGTGAAGAAGAACCCGAGCAGCGGAATGTGGCCCAGGACCGGGACGCGCTTGACGCTTCGGAGTCGGTCGGCCTGCTTGAGCCCGCCGATCACCAGGTGCTCGCCCCCGCGCAGGCTCACCGTCGTCGAGGTGCGGCGCGTGACCACGGCCGGCACCGTGAAGCCGCTCAACGTAAGCGGGTTCGAGAAGTCGATCTGGCTCACCTCGGTGTCCACCTCGAGCGTGATGGTGCCGTCCTCCTCCACCGTGGGCGTGAAGTCCACCTGAACGCCGAACGCCTTCCACTCGATCGTGATCGTGACGAAATTGCCACCGGCACCCCCGGCGCTGCTCGCCACCGGCACCGGGAACTCGCCGCCCGCATGGAAGCTGGCCTTCTGCCCGCTGCGCGCGACCAGGGTCGGGCTGGCCAGCACGCGCACGTCGCCCTTCTCCTCGAGTGCCCGCCAGATGGTCTGGAGCGAAACGTCCCCGCGCGCGCGCCGGTAGTTCATGAAGCCGTCGGTCACGGGGCCGATCGAGAGCGGGTCGGACGGGCTCGACACCTTTGTCGTGTAGAGCCCGCCGCGCAGCACGCCGTCCAGGAGCGGATGCGTGTTCTGGACCGAGCCCAGCAGGTCGAGCCCCAGCTCCCGACGGGCGCTTTCGTCCACCTCGGCCACGCGCACGGCGAGCTGCACCTGCTCCCGGGCGTTGGGCACGAACACCTCGACATCGTACATGGAGAAGCGCGCGCCTTCGCCGTAGATGACGAGGGTGGTCACGCCTGGCGACTTGCCGTTCACGACCACCGTGCGGGCCGAGCCGATCGCGGCATCCGCGATCTTGGGCTCGGCGATCGCCACCGTCCGGACGTCTTCGCTCGAGGACACCACCTCGGCGCGCCCCACCGGAACGCGGAGCTTCTGGCGGGCCTCCGCGCCCGCGGCCGTGACCGGCGCGAGCAGCACCAGCGCGGCGATCACGCCGGTCCACCACTCCCTGCGCGTCTGCACCATCATGGGCATTCCCTCCCTGGCTCCAACGCCGCGCCGGCTCAGCTCGAGCTGCTGTCCGGAACGGCGGGCGTCTCGGTCACGTTGGCGTTGCGGATGATCCGGATCTTCGACGGCTCCCGCCGGGACGGCGCGACCACCCGCGACACCGGCGCGCTGGCGGCCACCGCGCGGCGCGACGGCGCCGGCGGGCTGGCTCCCAGCATCTGGCGGGTCGAGAACGAGGGCACGTTCACGAGCGCCCCGTCCTCGGGATTTCGAAGCACGAGGTGGATCTCGCCCTCGTGCTGGGCGTGCGCGAGCACCTCCGCGCCCTGCGGATCCACCAGCAGCGTCACCGCCTGCACGTTGATCGGCTTGTGGTCCTGCTGCTGCGTCTTCTGGCCTGCCGCCAGCACCTCCACGTTCTGGAGCAGCGTGCGGGTCACCGCGTCCTCGGTGTTGTTGCGGGAATCCATAGTGCTCAGCACGTCCACCCGATCGCCGGGAAGCACGAAGCCGGAGACGCCGGAAACCTGGTTCACCTCGATGCTGGCCGCGCGCATCTTGGGGCGCACCAGCATCGAGAGGCCGCCGCCGCGCGACGAGAGCTTGATCGCCGTCATCGGCTCGCGCGCCGCCATGAATACCTTGGTGGTCTGCCCCACCACGGAGTCGACCGTGGAGTACGCGCCCTCCGGGACCGCATCTTTCGGAAAGTGCGCGATCCGGAGCATGGTGGGCTCCAGCTTGGTGCCAAACGTCAGGTCCGTCGCGACCACCACCACGTCGCGCTGCTTCGCCTGCTGGCCCGCCGCCGTGCGGGCCGCCACGCCGTTGAGTCCCGCGTATCCGACCGCCGCCGCCGCCGCACCCAGCAGCAGCGCGAGACCGATCAGCCGCTGCCCCTGATTCGCCATGACCGTCGCACCTCCCAGAGGATCAGGCGCCTTCCTTGCGCATCCACGCGACGCCGGTGAGCGTCACCGGACTCGTGTACGCGGCGCCCAGCCAGTTGAACAACCCGGGGAAGAGCCAGTTGAACTCGACCCCGACCGAGACGCTCATCAGCCGCTCCGCGGTGGGCCCCGTGAGACCGAGGCTCGCGAGCGTCGCGTTGGCGGCGCCCGTCACCTGCAGCACGCGCTGGCGGACCGCCGCGCTGTCGGCCATGCTGCTGACCACCAGCTCGCGGACACCCTCTCGCGCCGCCTGGTAGGCCAGGTTCTTCACGAAGAACGCGCGAGAGAGGTCCACCACCGTAAGCGTGAGCACCAGCATCAGCGGGAACACGAGCGCGAACTCGATCAGCGCCGTGCCGCGCTCACGACTCCACTCCGGATACGGCTGGGCGTTCGTCATCCGGCCGGGGTTATCGGCGGTCAGACGCCGATCCATAACCCCAGAACGGAGCCGGCGAGAACCGCCAGCGCGAAGGGGAATCGCACCCCGGAGCCGGGGGGCGGGGGCGTGGCCGCGGCATCGGGCCGCAGCGCCCAGGCCCCGAGCCAGGCCGTGTTCCAGAGCGTCTGGCGCAGCAGCCCCCGGCGCGCCGCGACCGCCAGCGCCACGACGCCTCCCGCGATCAGGGCGGCGAGCGTGGCGAACAGGGCCTGCGGAAACGCGAACCAGGCGCCGACGGCGGCCATCAGCTTGACGTCGCCCGCGCCCGTGAAGCGGAGAAGCCAGCCGGGAAGCATCACGCCGCCCGCCAGCAGCATGCCGGCGAGCGAGCTCTTGAGCCCGGCGGGCCCTTCCAGCCAGAAATGCGTCAACAGGGCCAGCGCGAGCGCCGGCCCCGTGAGCGCGTTGGGAATCCTCCGCGCCCGAACGTCCGCCCGAGCCGCGAGCACCGCGAGGACGACCACGGGCGCTGCAACCCAGAGCGGGACGTTCATGGACGGGGTTCCGTGGAAGACCTACGCGCTGTCGAGCGCGGTCTTCGCCTTCTTGTAGGCGTTGATGAGCGAGGTCTTGATTCCGAGCGGATCGGCGATGATGACGGCGGTCGCGACCGCTGCCACGAACGCGCACAGCAGGCCGTACTCGATCAGGTCCTCACCGCTCTCCTCGCGCAGGAAGCGGATGACGAGGTTTTTCACGGAACGTTCCTCCTTCAGAAGAGAAAGTGACTCGGACGCGACGCCGTAATCGGCTGACGCGTGGGCCTCGTTGAGCTCCGTTTCCGCGGTCGTCCGCAGGCGACGGGCTCGGGACGGGTGACGCGACCCGCTCACGTGCTGCGCAAGAGCCGCGCCAGCTTCCGCGCGCGTGGTGCCCGATCGCCGGAATCGCGCGCGTCGCCGCGGGATGCGAGACTCGCTGGGCTTCGCGCCCGCGCGTGATTCGCGTTCCGCAACGCGCGCAACGTGACTCCGCAATGCAACGGCGACGCGGGGTGGGTGAGAACGCGCAGCGCCCGGAGGAAGAGTGGGCGGAAGAACACGCGCGGGACGATGCCGGCCCGGGCACGGGTTCGCCCCCGATTCCATGCTCGGCTGCGGCCATCGGCCCAACTGCCGCGGTCGGATCTTCCACGGTCTGACGCTCGTCGTGCGCACCAGCCACCGGGGCTTGCGCGACCGCGCGACCGGCCCCAAGTCGCAGCAGCCGGGGCCCGGGAAGGAGCGAACCGCGGCCCCAACCGCCGGTAACTCGCGCCGCCGATCCGCCCCGCGCGAATTGACGCGCGCGCTGCGACAACGGTAGCCTCGTCGCCCATGCCGCGCTGGCGACTCGAGCACACCCTGTTCGCCCTCTGGTGCGTGGTGCTCCTCGTGGGTGCGGAGCTCCTCTCGCGGTGGCTGGCTCCGACCGTTTTCCATCACCCGCGCTGGCACGGGTTCGCTCCCGATTCCGTGCTCGGCTACGGGCACCGGCCGAACTACCGCGGACGGATCTTCTATACGGTGACGATCGACGTGCGCACCAACCACCTCGGCCTGCGCGACCGTGAGTACGGTCCGCCCCGGCCCGACGTGCGTCGCGTGCTCATGATCGGGGGCTCGCAGACCTTCGGTCTGGTCGAGGAGGAACAGACCTTCACCCGGCTCCTGGAGCGCGAGTTGAACCGGAGCGGAGGGCGGTGGGAGGTCATCAACGCGGGCATCAACGGGTACGGCACCGAGCAGGAGTTGGAGCTGATGCGGCGGTTGCTCCCCGTCTACCGCCCCGATCTCGTGGTGCTGAACGTCTCCGCGAACGACTTCTACGACAACCAGTATCGCCCGTTGGAGCGGTGGTGGGTCGACGGCCGCGGCGATCTGCACTCGCGAACCGAGACAGAGGCGGGGTCGCTCCCGCCGCGCCCGGGTCTCGCGGGGATCCGTGACCGGATCGGCGCATACGTGAACCTGTTCACGCTGGCGTCCAACACGGCCGGGCGGCTCGTCCACCGCTTTCGCGCCGAGGATCGCACCCAGGAGCGGGGTCAAGTGGGTGAGTTCGTCGGCCGGCTCCTCGAGCGACGCTGGGATGCCGTGATCGCCCGGCAATCGGCACGCACCGACAGCCTGCTCGGACAACTGGCGACCACGGCTCGGTCGGCTTCGGTCCGGCTGCTTCTGGTGGACGAAGGAGCGCGAGGCGCGGTGTCGTGGGCGATGTGGCCGGCCGGGACGGACACGGCCCGCTACGACCTCGACCGCGGGACCGCACTCCTCGATCAGACCGCCTCCCGGCTCGGCGTGCCGTGCGTTCACATCCTTCCGGCGCTGCGGGCCGCCCGCGATCCCGTGTCGCTCTACCTGCCGGGCGACGAGCACTGGGGCCCGCGCGGCCACGCGCTGGCTGCGTCGGTGATCGCGCCGATGGTGCGCGCCGTGACCGACCGGGCGTCCGGCCCGAGGCCGCAGCCGCCGGGGCCCGGGAAGTAGCGAACCGCGGCCTCAACCGCGGGGAACTCGCGTCGCCGATCCGCCCGCAGCCGCGCACGACGCTGGCCGCGTCGAGCGTCAACTCCTCCCTCCTGCGGGCCGATAACGTCCGAACGAAGGGAGAATTCCCCATGATTCGAAGGCTGATGCCGGCGCTGCTCGCGCTTCTGACCGTGTTCGGTTGTGCAGGACCGTCCAGGCTCGCCCAGCGAAGCGAAGAGAAGCTCGCGGGTGGCGAGAACGGACGCGCCTGGGAGCTGGCGATCCGGGCGCTCGACAAGGATCCCGGCAACGCGCGGGCCCGCTCCGCGGCCACCGCGGCCGGGAACGCCCTGGCCCGGGACTGGGAGCGGCGCATCCCGGTGCTCGCCCAGTCGGACAGCGTCGCGGCGGCCGAGCAGGTGCTCGAGCTGGCGTCGTTCCGCGTGGGCGCGGTTCGCTACGCCGCGATTACGGTGAGTCCCGAGTGGTCGCGTGCAGAGCAGGCGCTCCGGCACATGGCGGCGCGCACCCACTACCGGCGCGGCGTGGCGGACTACGCGGCGCGGCGGCCCAAGCGGGCCTACCTGCGCTTCGCCGACGCCCAGCGCTTCGTGCCTGATTACCGTGACGCCGCCCGGCTCGCGGACCGCGCCTACGAAAAGGCTCTCACCCGGGTCGTGGTCGTGCCGTTCTCCGCCGCCTCCGGCAACGCCTCGCTTGGGCGCGAGGTGGCCGCAGAGTGGCGCGACGTGCTGGCCCGGCGCCTGGCCGCGCCGGACGCGCACTTCACGCGCATCCTGGGCAGCGCCGAGGTGGAGCAGCAGATGAGCGTTTCCCAGCTCGGCCGCCTGTCGCGCGAGGAGGCGCTGGGCCTCGGCCGCAAGGCGGGGGCCGAGCGCGTGGTGTGGGGCTCGATCGGCGGCGTGGACTCCAAGACCAGCCTGCAACTCTTCACCGACGTGATCGCGCGCCGCATCGTGGAGAAGAACCCCGACGGCAGCCAGGTGGTGCGCTGGGTGGACATGCCGATCGAAGTGATCGCCCGCGTACGCACCGTGACGGCGGACGTGGACTACGAGGTCATCGCGACCCGGGGAGGCGCCACGCTCGCCCATCAGCGCTCGCAGCGCTCGACCAGCGCGCGCGTGGTGTGGACCTCGTTCACGCCGACGGGCGACCTCGGGGCCTACGCACTGGTCTCGGAGGTAGTGCGCGCCGCGCATCCCGCACGCGCGAAGGAGGTCGAGACCCGCTGGAAGGACGTGTGCGGCGACAGGACCACGCTGCAGCAGGTGCTCGAGGCGCGGCGCTCGACGCAGAGCTCCGGGCGCTACGACCGCGACGTGCTGCCGCGCTTCATCGCCGGCGCCGCCTTCGTGTTCCTTCAGGATCTGCCTCCGGTGGAGGACCTGGCGTTCGCGGCGCTCGCGGGCGGCTGGCAGCCGCTGCGCGCGGATCTTCAGTGCCTCGACCCGGTGGACGACGTGGATCTCGGGCTGGCGGCGGGGGACGACGGGCGCTGAGAGCGACCTGCGGTCGGCCAGATGTCCGCCCCTCGCGGTGAAAATGCGTGCATCGACCGGCCCCCCATCGGATTCGAGTCGGCCCGGCATGGCCGCGCATGCCCGGCGAGCACCACGCGGCCCTGTCACCTGAAACCAGCCTGCAACTTGGGGTTACCCGGGCGCACATGACGCGGCCTGTCCTGGCGGGGCGCTGGCGGTGCCCCCGCATGTGAGCCTCCCCGCGAGGGCCTGCATCTTGCACGGGCGGCCAGCGGCTCGAGCCTGACCCCGCTCCTCGCGCGCCCATCGCAAGGGAGCAAACACAACCATCATCCCGCAGCACCCGCGGTCATGATCCGACCGGCGGGCGGCGCGTCCTGAAGGAGCGAACGATGACGGCCCTCTTCAAGAATCTGCTCGGCAATGGCTCCAGAGATCGGGAACTCGCCGAGGAGATGCGCGCGGCCCTTCACGAGATGCGTCGGGAGCGCGAACGCTTCGAGACGCTGGTCCAGGAATCCCGCGCCGCCGCGGATCGGCTGCATCAGCTCGGCGAGCCGATCGCGAAGGCGGGGAGCGACGTGCAGGCGGTGACCGCACGCCTCGCGGAGATGGAGCAGCGACTCGAAGCCATCGCGCGGCTCGCGACGCAGATCGAGACGCTCGACGAGCGCTCCGAAGGCCTGGCGCAAGAGCAGCAGCGGGCCGAGACCCAGTTCGCCACCGTGGCCGAGGATTCGCAGCGGATCCGCGCGGTCTTCGAAGAGCTGAGCCAGAAGGTGGACCTCGCCGGGAGTCTTAAGAGCCAGCTGGAGGCGTTTCTCGAGGTCGAGAAGCCGTTCCAGCTCCTGCGGGGCGACGCCGACGCGCTCCGGGGCCAGGTCGAGGGAACGGGCGAGCACCTGGGCCGCCTGCGCGAGCAGCACGAACGTCTGATGGATGCGCACAAGCTCGCCATGTCGAAGATGGAGGCGCTCGACCGGCGCCGCGAAGACCTGAGCCGCGATCTTCAGGACAAGGAGCGGCGGGTGGTCGGCGTCGAGCAGGCCGTTCGCGGCATGGACGGCGCCCGGCAGGCGGTCGACGACGTCCGTCGCGAGCTGGGAACGCTGAAGGCGCAAGCCGACTCCATCGCGCAGAAGACCGCCGCGCTCGAGATGCAGCGCGAAGCGGTCGAGCGGGCGCTCTCTCAGGCGGACAGCCTCGAGCGGGCGATGCGCCAGATCGACGCCGGCGTTCGGCAACAGCAGGAGAACGAGAAGACGCTGAGCGTGATGCAGGACGAGGTCTCGGCACTGCGGTCGCTGCACGAGGAGGTTCTGGAGCGCTCGAGCGAGATCTCCCGGGTCCAGCGCCAGACCGAGGAGCAGGCCGGGATCATTCGCCACGAGCTGACGGCGGCGCAGGACGAGATGAAGAACGCGGTGGAGCGGTTCGACTTCGAGAGCAAGGGCCTCGAGTCGGTCACTCAGCGCGTGGCGGATCTGCGCGGCGCACTCTCGGACTTCGAGAACCGGTTCAAGGGCCTCCGGGAGTCGAGCCAGACGGTGGGTGAGCTGAGCTCCCAGACCCGGGCCCTCTCGGCCCAGGTGAAGGGCCTGGTCGAGGAAACCGTCCGAATCGACGAGGAAGCGAAGAAGCTGCACGCGATCCGCCGGGACCTGGACCAGGCCACCCTGGCGACCCGCGAGCTGGCCCCGCAGGTCGCGCGCATCGAGGAAGCGCGGCCCACGGTGGACGCCGTCCTGCGCGACTTCGAGCAGTTGAGCGGCACTCACGCGATGGTGAAGGACACGCTCGAGCAGGCGCAGATCGCCCACGGCGAGATCGGGCGCATGCGGGAGAGTCACTCGGAGACCCGGGTCTGGCTGACGGGCGTCGAGCAGTCGCTGGGCGAGCTGAGACACCGGGTCGTCGAGCTGCAAGATCGTGCGCCCGCGGTCGAGTTCGTGCAGAAGCAGGCCCAACGCATCAGCGAGTCCATGTCGTCGATCGAATCGCGGCGTGAGTTCGTCGAGGACCTGCATAGCAGAATTGCCAACCTCGGGGCCCTGAGCGGGGCGCTGGACGACCGCGGCCGGCAGTTGCAGATGCGGATGGACGCCGCGGAGCAACAGTTCGTCGGCCTCGCCGCGCACGCCGAGGAGGCCGATCGCATCGGCAAGACGGTTTCGACCGTGTCGTCGAGCGTGCACGAGGCCGCGCGCCAGACGAGCGCGATCGAAACGACCGTCGCGGCGATCGAGGCCCGTTGCGAGTCGGTCGAAGAACTCGCGGAACGCGCCCAGACGCTGCGCCAGGAGCTCGACCAGCGGCAACACGCGCTCAAGGAGGCGGCGAAGGACCTCCAGCGCTCGTCCCGGCTGCGGCAGGAGGCGGCCGCCTCCGCGCAGCAGCTGGAGGAGCTGGCCACGCGGCTCGGCGAGGCGCTTTCGTCAGCCGACCGGCGGGCGGCGCAAGTCGCCGAATCGTCCACTCAGCTCGAAGAGCGAGTCACCCACCTGCGAATCGTGGACCAGCGCCTGGCTCAGTTCGAGGAGCGTCTGGCCAGGTGGGAACTGGTGGACCAGGAGGTCACGCGTTCACTGGAACAGATCTCCGCGCGCCAGGGCACCATCCAGGCGCTGCAGGCCGACCTCGACCGGATGGTCGTGATGGCCGAGAAGACGTCCACCGACGTTCGCGCGATCACCTCGGCGCAACGGGAGATCGCGGAGAGCCGGGCCCTCCTCGACGAGGTCATGGGCCGTCTCAAGGAGATTCGAGACACCGCGAGCGCGCTGGACGAGCGCAAGCGTCAGATGAGCAAGGCGGAGGAACGCCTGGCGCGCGCCGAAGGATTCCTCGTGGACGTGCGATCCAGCCTCGAGGCGCTTCACGGTCAGAAGACCATGGTCGACCAGGCCGTCGAGAAGGCCGGCTCGCTCCGGATCCTGGTGAAGCAGGCCGAGGCCACGATCGAAGGCCTGAGAGAAGAGCGCAGGATGACGGCGAACGTCCGCGACGCGGTGACCATCGTCCGGGACAATGACGAAGAAGATGAGGATGCGGAGGAGGCGAAGGCGGCTTGAGGCGTAGCCGGCCGCGGTGAGGTGCGCGGCGACACCCGCGCGCCGTCCGACCTCGGGCGCGATCAAGGCGCTCGCCCCGTGAGGGGGGCGCGAGCCGGCAGAACGAATCACCGATGAAGTCACACGCCGGACGACTCGCTTGCGATTACAATTCCTCGACCCCCACCGCATCCCGGCCCCTCGCCACCCCCCTCCCCGCCACCGCGGCGCGATCGGAGCTTCGCTCGCGTACTTCGCGCTTACCATAGCCCTCGCTCAAGTGTTCGTCGCACCGCGGGTGATTCCCGCGCTGGGCGAGCGGCGCGCCATCCTGCTCGGGCTCTCGACGGGCCTCGTTGGCTTCCTCGGCAACGCCTTCGTCCCCCAGGGCTGGATGGTCTACGTCGTGCTGACGTTCCCTGCATTTCAGGGACTCGTCTACCCCTCGATGAACTCCACGCTCTCGAAGGCGGTGCCCGCCAACGAGCAGGGCGGGCTGCAGGGCGGCGTCGCCACCCGGTTGAGCATGAGCGCCATCATCGGCCCGCTGCGGATGACGCAGGCGCTCGCATTCTTCACGCGCGAGGGCGCGCCGGCGCACGTTCCGGGCGCGCCATTCGGGCTGGCCGGAGCGCTCACGATCGTGTCCATGCTGATCGTGGTGTTCATGACCCGGCGCGTGTTCGCGCGGAGGAGCACGTGACGCTCGCGCGAGTGCGGAGCGGCCCGATCGGGAGTATCGTGCACGGAGGGTCGCGCCAGCGGGCAGGCAGCAGGGCGCGCCCCTCGCATCTCACCCGTCACGAAACGGCCACCCGGCCAAGCGCACCGCAGTCCGTCCCCGGCGCGCCTCCCCCGACCTTCGTTCCGGAACCTCTTCATGAACGCACACACGCCGCCCGCCATTATCCAGGGCGGGATGGGCATCGGAGTCTCGGACTGGAAGCTGGCCCGCGCGGTGTCGCTGTGCGGCCAGCTGGGCGTGGTGTCGGGCACGGCGATCGACAGCGTGCTCGCACGCCGGCTGCAGGACGGCGACCACGGCGGCCACATGCGCCGCGCCATGGAGCACTTCCCGCTGCCCCAGGCCGCGGCCGAGATGCTGCGCCACCACTTTAGGCCCGGCGGACGCGCGCCCGGCGCGCCTTACTCCCTGCTCCCGATGTACCAGCAGGTGGTCGAGCGCGCTCGCCAGCAGAGCACTATGCTGGCCTCGTTCGTCGAGGTCCATCTCGCGAAGCACGGGCACAAGGAACCGGTCGGCATCAACCTGCTCACCAAGGTGCAGATGCCGAACCTCGCGTTGCTCTACGGCGCGATGCTGGCCGGGGTGGACTACGTGCTCATGGGCGCGGGCATCCCGCGCGAGATCCCGGGCGCGCTCGACGCGCTCGCCGAGCACCGGCCCGCCTCGCTCCGGCTCGAGGTCGAGAGCGACTCGGCCGGACCCCCGGAGCATCTGACGCTCGACCCCGGCGAGCACTTCGAGAGGAAGCCCGCCGCGCTCCGGCGCCCACGCTTCCTCCCCATCATCGCCAGCAACTCGCTCGCGACCCTGCTCGCGCGCAAGGGCTCGGGACGCATCGACGGCTTCGTCATCGAGGGCCCGACCGCGGGCGGGCACAACGCACCGCCGCGCGGCGAGACCCGGCTCAACGAGCGCGGCGAGCCGCTCTACGGCGAGCGCGACGTGGTCAACCTGCCGAGGATCCGCGAGCTCGGCCTGCCGTTCTGGCTCGCGGGCGGTGCGGGCTGCCCGGCGCGCTACCGCGCGGCGCGCGAGGCGGGCGCGGCGGGCGTCCAGGTGGGCACACTGTTCGCCTACTGCGAGGAGTCGGGGATCACCGAGCTGCTCAAGCGCTCGGTGCTCGAGCACGCCGCGCGCGGCGAAGTGGACGTGCGCACCGACGCCGTCGCGTCCCCCACCGGCTACCCGTTCAAGGTGGTCCAGCGGCCGGGCGATCAGGCGCAGGGCAAGCAGCGCGCGCGTGTGTGCGACCTCGGTTACTTGCGCACCGCCTATCGCCGGCCCGACGGCCGCATCGGCTACCGCTGCCCGAGTGAGCCGGTCGACCAGTACGTGCAGAAGGGCGGCGAGCAGCGCCACACCGACGGCCGGCGCTGCCTGTGCAACGCGCTGTTTGCGAACATCGGCCTCGCCCAGCCGCGCGCGGGGGGTGGCGTCGAACCGCCCCTGCTCACGAGCGGGGACGACCTCAGGTCAATCGGGACGTTCCTCGCGGGCCGCACGCGTTACACCGCGGCCGACGTGGTGCGCTACCTGCTCGGCGACACGCCCGCGCTCGCGCCCGGGGTCTGAGCGTCGAGCATCCGGCCGAGGCCGCGCAGCTCGCGCGAGATATGGGCTCAGGCTTCACGGTGAAGACGGAGTCCCAGATCGTGCCGTGGGTGATCGCCACCATTCGCACGCGCTCGTACGCGACGAACTCGGTGATTTCGAAATCGTTGGCCTGCTCTTTTCCATTCATGAGCCGCGTCTCGCGGGACCGCGCGCCGACGGACTGCCCCGCCACCATCCCGCCGCTCCACGCCCACCGTGAAGTTGAATCCTACCCCCTCCCCCCTACCTCCTCAGCGGGTGCGTCTCCCGCGCCATCGTCCCGGTCTCCAGCACCTCCTCGATCTTGAGCACCCCGAGCTTGCGGCACTTGATGAACCCGCTAAGCGCCCTTTCCGCGAATACGCCGTCCTTGAGCATGTCCGTCAGCCACTCGAGCGCGAGCCTCGGCGTGTATTGCGGCAGCGCACAGCCCTTGTCCACCAGCCATCGCTGGTTCTTGTTCTCCTGCGAGCCGATCGGGGGCGCCATCACGATCGGGATCCCCAACGCCGAGTAGAACGACAACTCGCTCGGCTTGGTCCACAGGATGTCGGTCTCCCGCATCAGCGCGTTGAACCGATCGAAATAGGCGGGCTTGCTGTCTTCGCGCACGATCAGGACGCCCTCACCGAAAGCGGTCTGGAGGCCGATCCGGGAGACGAATTCCCGGAACACCTTCTCGACGACACGATTCACTCCTGCCACGAGGATCAGCCGGAAACGGCGGTCGAGGATGCCCTGCTTGAGGGCCTGAGCCAGCATCAGCCCGATCTCGGTTTGCGCCCCTGCCCCGCCGACCGCGAAGGTCACGGTCACCCGCTCCGAGCCGCCCGAGGGTTCGGGCGTAGAGCCCAGCAGCTCCCGCACCGTCGCTCCGTAGACGGTCGTGAACCGCCCGTGAGGATCGAGTCTCCCGAGCCGTGCCAGCAGATCCGCCTTCAGGGTCTCCATCCCGGGTCCGCCGACGTTCTCCCGCGGCAGCGTGAAACCGGTGATGAAGATGCGCTCGTCGGGAACGCCGTACTGCAGCAGGCGCCGCATGACACGCCCGCACGGCGCGAAATACTTGATCCGGCTCTCCTTCGCCTTCGAGGCCACCCACACGCGATTCAGATCGGCGTCGCAGATGACACAGTAGACCTCGCCGTCATGCGCACGGTCGGCGACCAGGGCGGGGGCGTAGAAGGTCGAGATCATCGGCATGCTGCGGGATCGTAGCTTCTCGAGCAGCGACCGGCCGAGGCCCTGCCGGATCAGGTGGTCGACGAGGTAGTTGTTGGGCGAGGGATGCGAGAGGTCGCGCAACGGATAGAACGGCGGGATGTGGAGCAGGCTGTCGAGCGCGCCGAACAGCGCGCCGCCCACGATCGGGATGCCCCTGGTGCGCGAGAGGAATTCGTACGACCACGTCAGCCGGCGCCAGAAGCGGGCCTCTTCCTCGTCCGTGGCTTCGGGGCTGCCGGCGGTGAGGATGCCGCCCTCCGCCAGATAGGCCAGGGCGTGCGCCGCCCGCTGGTGCCCGAATCCCATGTCGGCCGTGGTGACCCACGCGCGAAGTCGCTCGAGTCCCGTCGTCATGGCGCGGCCTCCTGCCCGCTTCCGTCCCTGGTCGAAGGACCGTGCCTCCGATCCGAGCGCACCGGAGTCTATACGCTCAGCATACGCTGGCTCCAGCCGGCGCCCCTGCGGCTCGCCCGGCGGCCGAGCCGCTCGACCACGATAGTCTTCACCGTTCCTTCGAATGAATCGAGAAACGCCCCGAGCCGGAGCTGAGACGGATGGCTCGCATGATCCCAGCTCGCCAGGCGCGGCTGCATCGGGAGTCCGACCTTCTTCGACTCCGGCGCGCGGAACTGCTGGAAGCGATCTTGTGGCGAAGACATGGGGACCCCCTTCGTCAGATCATCCGTTCGTCCGGAGGGCAGGGAGTTGATTGATCCGCTGCTCGAGCAGCCGCATCGCCACCGTGATCGTCGCAAATGTCGGCGGCTCTCCGAAGAAAATTGCCTCCCGCAAGGCGTCGTAGTCTGCTTCCCACGCCCGCATTCTCTCCTCCGCCGGGACCAACCGTACCGAGCCGATGAGCAACTCCAGTTGTGCGGGCCCACCAAGACGGAAGAACGATCGCCGGTGCTCTACGACGCGTTCAAAGAGCCCGGGGGCCGCGAGCGCGCGGTCCGCTACGCCCTTCTGATCCAGGCACCAGATGTCATAGTAGTGCCGCGACAGTCGCGCGCGCGGCTCCGTCGTGCGGTAGGTCTCTTCGTGCAGGAGTGAGACCTTCTCCCAGAACGTGCGCTCTGCCGCGACAGCCCTGACCTCGAACGAGCATTCACCCAGGTCGTGGCCTGAGACACTTGCGAGGTAAGGCTTCACGATGGGGCGTTGATTGGGTTCGACATCTGACCGAGCCCCGAGTTCGATTTTGACCACGGGTCGCATGTAGGCATGGGTCTCGAAGACGGGCTCATACGAGAAGAGAATCGCTTGCTGGTCGGGGTCGTCCGGGTCGAGGACGAGTGCACCAGCCCGATCCTCTCCGATCCGAGCGCTCACTTCGGCGCGCAAGGATGGGAGCAGCGACTCACCAATGTACCGCCGACAGGCTGCCACGAGATTGTCGACCCGGCGATCACGCTCTCTCCTGCCCGGCGCCGCCTCCGGCGATGCGTTGCCGCCGAACCCGAGGAAGCTTCGATCCACGACGAGATCGATGTCTTCCGAAAACCGTTCGATGATGCCCCAGCACTTCGACAGTGAGGTGCCGCCCTTGAATGCCAGATGCGGCCCCACATCCAGCCTGAACAACTCGCGCAGAATCCAGCACACCCAGAAGTCCTTCTCAACCGCGCCCGGAGCAATGCCGAGCTGGTCACCGGCCTGCTCACAAAGCACGGAGCGCTGGCTCCGCGACTTGGCGAGGAAGGCATCCATCGCTCAGTCCCGCTCTTCCCGCGCGACCTCACGAAGGATCTGCGCGATCCAGGCGGGCGCGTAGCGCGTCGAGCGCAGCAGGTCCTTCCGATCACGCGGCCCGAGCTGTCGGCGGAGCTTCAGAACGATCGCCCGGTCGATGTTCTTCTTTCCCAGCCACCGCAGCGCCTGGATGATCGTGCCGCTCTTGCGGCCAGCGGTCGCCATCTGCCGCGGCGGCGTGTGCCGCAGGACGATTTTGCGTCGGCCGACCGACACGGTGCGGCCCCGGCCGTCGGTCAGGAACACCATGCGCACGGGAACCTGCTCGGACAGCCCCAGCAGGTTGGCGGCATGGGCGCCCGAGGGCTGCACGCGTATCGCATCTCGGCCGACGATCGCGCGGATGACGGCGTCGGTCGTCGGCATGAGCGGGGCCCCGCTCTCGTCGCGCCTCGGGTCGTCGTACAGGCCGCGCGCGAGCTTGCGGATTCGACCGGCGCGAACCGCGCGGGCCAGCGCCTTGTCAATGGCCGCTCGACCACCCAGGTCGAGGAACTCTCCGGGGGTGAACACCCTCCCTAACCCACTCCCCCCACCCCCCATACCCCTCCTACCCCCCCTACCCCCGTAGATCCTCGCAAGCACCTTGGCATCAAGCGATTGGCTTCTTCTCGTGCGCTTATTCATGTCCGAAAAACATGCCATCTTTTCGGACAATAAGGCAAGCGGAAAAGCGGCCCGGGCTCAAGATCCGCTACCGGTAGCCCCCCTTCCCGCCACCGTCCCGCTCGACCACGCCCACTGGAAGTTGAACCCCCCGAGCCTCCCTTCAACGTCGAGGATCTCCCCGCAGAGATAGACCCCCGCCGCCTTCCGCGATTCGAGCGCGCTTGGATCCACCTCTGAAAGCTCGACGCCGCCCGCGGTCACCTCGGCCTTCTCGTAGCCGAGTGTCCCGGTCACCGGCAGCGTCCGCGCGACCACACGTTGAATCAGCGCCACGCGCCGCTCGCGCTTGACCTGTGCCAGCGCCGTGCCGGGTTCGACCTCTGCCTCGGCGCAAAGTGCGACGACGAGGCGGTCGGGTAGCGCGCGACCGAGATGACGCCGCACGCTGGCGCGAGGCTCCGCAGCCGCCGCCTCGAGCCATGCTCGCTCCAGGCTCGCCTCGGTCTCATCCGGCAAAAAGCTCGCGAGCACCTCGCGCGCGCCCTCGCCCTCCGCGCGATGCCAGTGCCGCGAGAGGTCGAGCGCGGCCGGGCCCGTGTAGCCGAAGTGCGCGAACAGCATCGAGCCATGGGTCCGCGCGACCCGCTTCCCTCCCACGCGCAGGGTGAGCGCGGCTTCGAGCGTGATGCCCTGCGCGATCGCGCACAGCGGATCGCTTGCGGTGAGCGGGGTGAGTGCCGGGACCGGCGGCACCAGCGTGTGTCCGAGCGAGGCCGCGAGCGCGTACCCCACACCGTCGCTTCCGGTGCGCGGGAACGAGAGCCCGCCGGTGGCGAGCACTACGGCATCGGCCGCCAGCCATTCGTCGGGCTCGACCGCGGGCGCCAGCCAGCGCGTCTGCCCGACCGCGGCGACGCCGGCGCCGAACGCCGCGCTCTCCACTACGCGTTGGATCCCGAGCCGCCAGCCCGGCGTCGCTTCCGCACCGCGCTCGATCCGCACCGCGCGCGCGCCGCACTCGATCGCGACCCCCGCGCGCTGGCAGGCGCCGACCAGCGCGTCGAGCACGGTCTGCGCGTTATCCGTCACCGGAAAGTATTTCCCGGTGGGCTCGAGCTTGAGTTCCACTCCGAGCGCTTCGAGCCAGGCGCGTGCCGCTTCGGCAGGAAACGCGGCGAGAACGCGCCGCACGAAGGCGCGCGAGCCGCCGTGATAGTCGCGCTCGTCCACCGTCGCGTGCGTGACGTTGCAGCGCGTCCCGCCCGACATCAGGATCTTGAGCCCGATCTTTGGGTGCGCGTTGAGCAGCGTGACGCGCGCCCCGGCTTCGGCGGCGCGCAGCGCGGCGGTGAGGCCGGCGGCGCCGGCCCCGACGACGATCACGCTTCGCGCGCTCAACCGAGCGAAATGCACGCGCCCGCCGCGAGCGCGAGCACGAGTCCCCAGCGCTGCGCCGCGCTCCACCGCTCGCCCAGCGCGAAGCGCGCGAGCAACACCGTCGTCGCGGGCGCGAGCGAGACGATCGCGGAGACGAGCGCCATCGGCGCCCGCTGGACGGCGAAGAAGTAGGCGACGTTGGCCGCCGAGTCGAGCGCGCCGGTGGTCACGGTGATGAGGCGCGCGCTCGGAGGCGGGCGGAGCGGGATTCGCATCGCGAGCAGCACGCCGAGCAGCAGGGCGATCGCGACCACCCGCGCGACGGCGAGCGGCAGGAGCCCGGCGCCGGGGCCGATGCGGGCGATGAAGACCAGGAACCATCCGACCACGAGACCGGTGCCGATCGAGACCAGCACGGTCTTCCGCACGTGTGCGGGCGAGTGCTGGCCCTCTCCGGAGCGGGTCCACGAGAGCGGCGGGATGGCGATCACGGCGAGCGCGACGCCGGACCAGGCGAGGGCCGAGGGCCGCTCGCCGAGTCCGAAGCCGACCACGACCGGAATGCTCAGCCCCACCAGGGAGAAGATGGGTGACGCCACACTCACGGGCCCGAGCGCCAGGGAGTAGTAGATGAGAGAGGCGCCCGCGGCGCCGCACGCGCCGGCGGCGGCGCCCCACGCGAAGTCGGCCGCGGTCGGCGCGCCGCGCGCGAACGGAAGCCCCAGGAGCAGTACCGCGAGCGCCGCGAAGCCCGAGAACCAGGCGACGAGCGGGGCCGGTGCCCGCTTCGCGGCGATCCCGCCCGAGAAATCGCCGGATCCGTAGAGCACCGAAGAGAGCGCGGCCAGGGGGTAGGCCGGGTTCATTTCGGCCGCCCCCTCACGCGCGCCGCCAGCGCTCGCCCTCGCGCATCGCGCGCCCCTCGCGCTCGAGCTTGAGCAGGTGCGCGAGCAGCGAGCGCTCGGCGTAGTCCCACAGCTCGCGCGACGTGTCGGCGTAGGCGCGCTCGACCAGCGCCTCGAGCGGGGCCAACTCGGCGCCGAGCGCCGCCAGCACCTTCGCCTCGCGCTCGCGGCGATGTGAGATGAGTCCGCGGATGCGGCGCATCGCGCCGCCCTGCGGCGCGCCGTGCCCGGGGAACAGGGTCTCGACCGGCTCTTCCAGCAGTCGCTCCAGCGAGGCGAGGTAGTCGCGCATGTCGCCCTCGGGCGGATCGATGATGACGGTGCCCGATCCGCCGGGGATGTGATCGCCGGTGAAGAGCGAGCGCGTGCGCGGATGGAGAAAACACAGGTGCCCGCGCGCGTGGCCCGGGGTGTGGAGCGCGCGCAGGTTCCAGTCGGTAGCACCCGGCACCAGCGGAATCCAGTCGCGGTCGGCGAGCGTGAAATCGGCGCGAACGTGGCGCGCGGTCTCGGCGTGCGCCGCGACCTTGACGCCATAGCGCGCGCGCACCGCTTCGACTCCGCTCAGGTGGTCCGGGTGATGGTGCGTGAGCAGCACGAGCTTGAGCCGTCGCCCTTCGCTCCCGAGTGCCTCCACCAGCGCGAAGAGCGCCTCCAGCTCGGCGGGCTCGTCGCTGCCGGGATCGATCAGCACCATCTCGCGCTCGCCGACCAGGTAGGCGTTGGTGTGGGTCGCGGGCGGCAGCGGGCGCGTCTTCATGGGCTGGAGCACGATCCCCCATTTCAGCTCGATGCGCCGCACCGGTTCGGCGGCGCGCGCGGGGGCGGCTTCCAGACGCGCGGCGAGCGCCGCCTCGCCCTCGGCCAGCGCCAGCAGCGTGTGGAGGATCGGCGCCGCGAACGTGGCCGCGCCGCGCTTCCAGCGCTCGAGCGCCGCGTACGGCGCGATCCACTCGCCCGACTCCAGCTCGCCCGGGACGATCGAAGGCTCCTGCCCCGCCGGCACGCGCGCGAGATAAAACGAGGTGTCGAAGCGCTGGATCGCGAAGGGCGGCGTGGTCCATCGCCCGGCGAACTCGAGCGCGTCGGCTCGGAAACGCCAGCCGTGCTCGCTGGCGAGCGCGGCGAACGTGGCCTGCCCGGCCAGCAACCGCGCGCGCGCCGCGGGGAGGTCGTCGAGCCCGGCGGGCCCGTCGAGCCCGAGCAGCACGCCGGTCTCCTCGAACGCTTCGCGCAGGGCACAGGCGCGGAAGAGGCGGTCCTCGTCGGACGTGGCACCCGCGACCTCGAGCGCCGCGTCCTCGGCGTTCACCTTGCCGCCGATGAACGCATGGAAGCCGGGCATGTAGCCCACGGCTTCCCCGCGCTTCACCCAGAACACCTCGAGCCCCGCGCCCGCGCCGCGCAGCAGCACGATGGCGGCGGAATCCTGAAGCCGGGGTACCGCGGGCGGGCGCATGAGAACGCGCAGCGTAACCGCTGGCGGCGCGGCGCGCGAGCGGACGCGGTGCGCGTCGCTACTCGGGCACGACCTTCACCAGCGTGAACAGCGCGGGGTCGTAGAATCGCGCGATGAACGCGTTGATCTCCGCGAGTGGCAGCGCGGCGGCGCGGTCGGCGAGCTGGTAGCGGAACCCCGCGGAGAGCCCGCGGCTCCGCTCCCACAGGAACCGATCGAGCACCTGCCCCGGCGACTGGAAGTTGAAGGCGCGACGACCCTGCAGGTAGCCGGCTGCGTCGGCCCGTTCCTCCTCGGTCATCCCGCGCTCGCGGAACACGCGCATCACGTCGCGGAGCTTGTGCTCGACCACCGCGGCGTTGGGCGCGCGCGTGTAGGTCCAGGGTCCGTATGCCGCGGGAGCCGGCTCGATGCCGCGATAGGTGCCGGGGCTGTACGTCTCGCCTCCCTCGTGCCGCAGCGCGACGTAGAGCCGGGAGTAGAAGTGGCCGCCCAGCACGTGGTCGGCGAGCAGGAACGCGGGATAGTCGGCGTCGTTGACGGCCGGGCCCTCGCGCACCAGCGCGAAGTAGACCTGCGTGAGACGCGGCAGGCGGACGACCTGCTCGTGCTTTCGAGCCGCCCGCGGCGTCACGGGCGGAAGCGCGGGCTCGAGCGCGACGGGCGACGAATCGAATGGCGGAGGGAGCAGGCCGGCTGCGTTCCGCTCGGCTTCCTCGCGGGTGAGGTCGCCGCCGAAGCCGACGAAGCGCCCGGGGAGTCGCACCAGCGTGTCGCGCGCCGCGAGCAGCGGCCGCGTGTCGTCCCGGATGCGCGCCGGCCTCTCGTAGGGCCGGCGGCGCGGGTCGCCGGGCGCGAACAGGAGCCGGTGGACGCTGATGCGCATCATCGCCTCGGGATTCTTCTGCGATCCGGCCCATTCGAGCTCGCGCTGCCGGTTGCGCCTCGAAACCTCGCGCCGATCGAGGATGCGGTTGCCGAGCACGTCGCGGGCGAGCGCGAGCGCGCTGTCGAGGTCGGCCTTCCGGCAGCCGAGCGTCAGCGTGCTGGCCCGCGCGTCGGTGGCGAGCGAGAGGTCGGCGCCGAGCCGGTCCGCGCGTGCCCGCAACGCGCCGGCAGGATCCATGAGCTGGATCGCGAACGCCTCCTCGACGTGGCGCGCACGCTCGAGCCACGGCGACCACTCGCCGGCGGGGAACACGAGGCGGATCTCGACCAGCGGCTGGCGGTGGTCTTCGACCAGAACACCGGTCGTGCCGCGATCCACCGCCCAGGTCTGGACCGCGCCCGGAACCAGCGCCGCGGCATGGGTGGAACGGGCGGAGGCGAGCGCGACGAGCGCGGCGAGCGCACCGCGCGTGCCGGCGCGGAGCGCCCGCGCGCGCGGCGTTTGAAGCGGTGCCGCGCCCATCACAGCATCGGCCCGATCAGCCAGCCGAGCAGGCGCACCGCGACCGGCACCTTGCGCGGCTGGACGTAGATCCGGACGGGTGTCGCGCGCGCGATGTAGCGGTCGAAGGCCGCCGCCACGTCGGCCCGCGTCACCGACGCCAGCCGGTCAGCGCGCGCGAAGGTCTCCCCCGCGTCCCCGCGCCACCAGCGATTCTGCACGAGGTCGTCCGCCATCTCGGCCGCGGAGTAGGCGCGCAACTCTACCCGGCGCAGGATGCGGCGCTTGACGCCGGCCAGGGTCTCGTCGGTCAGCCACTCCAGCCCCGACATCCGGCGCAGCGACTCCCTCATGACCCGGAATTGCCCGGCCTCGCGGCGGTAGGGCAGCACCGCGGAGAAGAAGTAGATCGAGCCGCCGCGCCGCAACATCGTGACCATGCTCCCGGCCTCGAGCGCCTTGCGCCGGCGCGTGACGAGATCCTCCCGGAACGGATTCACCTGGCCCGCGGTGAGCATCTCGGTCAGCACGGTGACCGCGGGGTCGTCGGGCGCGTTCGGCGGCGGGAGCGGATAGAAGAGCACGGCGATCTCCGCCGGCGGCAGGTCCTCCTTGAGCCGGACCAACTCCGGATACTTCCAGCCTTCGAGCGCGGGCACGTCGGCCGGGGTCTCTCCCGCCGCGGGCAGGGGACCAAAGATCTGCTGCACCGCCGCCAGCGTCGCCGGGCCATCCACCGGGCCGACCACCACGAGGTGAGCGTTCCGCGGCCGGTAGTAGCGGGCGTAGAAGTCGCGGGTGTGATCGAGCGTGGCGGCCACGATGTCCTCCTTGGTCCCCCACGGCAGAATGGAATAGGGATGGTCGCCGTAGATCCGCTTGACCGCCTCCGTAAACACGCGCGCGAAGGGGTCGTTCTCGGCGCCGAGCCGCAGCTCCTCGGTCACGATCCGCTTCTCGTTGTCCAGGTTTTCCTGATCGAGGCGGAGGTTCACCATGCGGTCCGCCTCCAGCTCCAACACGCCCGGAAATCCCGCCGGCGGGATGTCGGACACGTAGGAGGTCTCGTCCCAGCTCGTGAACGCGTTGTTGTCGCCTCCGAAGCGGTGGTGGTGGGCCCAGTAGTCGCGCTTGTCGTGAGACGCGGTGCCGCCGAACATCACGTGCTCGAAGAGGTGGGCGAAGCCGCGCGTGCGGGGCTCCTCGTTGGCGGCACCGACGTGATACCAGAGGCGGGTGGCCACCACCGGCTGGCTCAAGTCGGGAAGGATGCTCACCACGAGCCCGTTCGGGAGCGTGCGCTCGACGAAGCCCGGGGGCGGCGCGCCGGCGGCCGGGGGTGCGAGGCAAAGCGCCGATGCGAGGCCGCAGACGAGGAGCTGGACCGGGAGAAGAGGCGGGACCGGGCGGCGCGGAAGCCGGCTCGGCCGCCCGCTCGGGGAGGCCGGCATCGTCAGTCGCCGGTCGGGACGATGCCGGCGCCTTCCACCATCAGGAGCACCGTGCGCTCCGGCGCACGCGGCCGGTGCCGGACGCCCTTCGGGACGACGAAGCCCTGTCGCGGCGCGAGGTCCACGGTGCGGTCCTCGAGGTCGATCAGGAAGCGCCCCTCGACGACGTAGAAGAACTCGTCCTCATCGTCGTGCTGGTGCCAGTGGTATTCGCCCTGCACCACGCCCAGCCGCACGACCGACTCGTTCACCCGGCACAGGGTCTGGTTGTACCAGGGGTGGGTGCACGCCTCGACCAGCTTCTGCACGTCCACGACCTGGAGCGGCTCGTAGAGCACGTCGAGACGGGTGTCGTAGGGGTACGACCGGGGCGTCGCGGATTCCGGTTTCGTGTCTGCCATGATCCGGTCGTCTCCCTCGCGGCCCCCGGGCTCGCTAGGCGCTCTTCGCGGCCACGCGGTCCACCGCGCGCGCGAGGATGTCGAGCGCCTCGTCCACCTCGGCCGCCGTGACGTCGAGCGGCGGGCGGAAGCGCAGGCTCTGCGTCCCGCACGGCAGGATGATCATCCCGAGGTCGTACGCCCGATCCGCCGCCGCGTCGCGCGTCGCGCCGTCGGGAAAGTCCAGCGCGCACATGAGGCCCTTGCCGCGCGCGTTCGAGAGCAGCTCCGGCCGCGCGGCCTGGAGCCGCTCGAGCCCGAGCTTCAAGTGCGCGCCCACCGTCGCGGCGTTCTCGACCAGCCGCTCCTCGTCCATGATCTCGAGGTAGCGCCGGCAGCGCACCATGTCCACCAGGTTGCCGCCCCAGGTCGAGTTGAGCCGGGAGGAGACCCGGAACACGTTCTCCGGCTCCTCGTCGAGCATCGGGCCGGCCATCATGCCGCACACCTGGGTCTTCTTCCCGAACGCCATGAGATCGGGGCGGACGTCGTCGTGCTGGTGCGCCCACATGCGGCCGGTGAGCCCCATGCCGGTCTGCACCTCGTCGAACACCAGCAGCGCGCGGTTCTCGTGCGCCAGGTCGCGCAGCGCGCGCAGGAACTCGGGGCGGAAGTGGCGATCGCCGCCCTCGCCCTGGATCGGCTCGATCAGGATGCAGGCGATGTCGTCCTTGCGCTGCGCGAAGGCGTTCTTGATGGCGTCGAGCGACTCGTTCTCGGCGCGCCGCACGCGCTCGCTCTCCGCGGCGTCCGCCGGAAAGCGGAGCGCGGGCGCTTCCACCCGCGGCCAGTCGAAGCGCGGGAAGTACTCGTACTTCCTGGGGTCCGCGGTGTTGGTGAGCGAGAGGCAGTAACCGGAGCGGCCGTGGAACGCGCCGCGGAAGTGGAGCACCTGGTGGCCCTTCTCCTCGCGGTAGCCGCGGCGGAAGTTCTGGCGCACCTTCCAGTCGAACGCGGCCTTGAGCGCGTTCTCGACGCCCAGCGTGCCGCCCGCGACCAGGTAGAGGTGCGGCAGATAGCCGGGCATCGCGAGCCGGCCGAAGGCCTCGACGAACTCGGCCAGCTCGACGGTGTAGACGTCCGAGTTCGCCGGGTTCACGAGCGCCGCGCGCGTCAGGCGCTCGAGGAACGCGGGATCGCCGAGCTTCGGGTGGTTGATCCCGACCGGCATCGTCGCGAAGCACGAGAACATGTCGAGATACCAGCGCTCGCCGCGCGAATCGTAGAGCCGCCGCCCCCGCGACCGCTCGAGGTCGAGCACCAGGTCGTAGCCGTCCGCGAGCATGTGCCGCGCGAGCACGGCGTGCACGTCGGCGGGCGCGATGGTCGTCGCGCTCCGGATGGTGGGCTTCACGATGCCTCTCCTCTCGCGGCGGTGGGGACGAAGCTCTCTTCCTTCAGGGTGGAGAGCACCATGACGGTCCGGGTCTGTCGCACGCCCTCGTAGGCGTTGAGCTTGTGGATCAGGAGATCCTGCAGCGTCTGCATGTCCGGCACGCGCACCTTGAGCAGGAGCGAAAACTCGCCGGTGATGTGATGGCACTCCTGCACGTCGTCCAGCTTGAGCACCTTCTCGATGAATCCCGCCTCCAGTCGCGGATGCTCGATGAAAACTTCGACGAAGGCCGTGATCGCCATGCCGAGCGCCTGGGGATCCACCTGCGCGGCGAAGCGGCGGATGACGCCCGAGGCCTCGAGCTTGCGCAGGCGCTCGTTGACCGCGGCGGTCGAGAGTCCCACCCGCCGCGCCACTTCGGCCTGCGGGAGCTTGGCGTCGCGCTGCACCAGGGCCAGGATGCGGCGGTCGCGGTCGTCGAGGGTCCGGGATATATTCAGCTTCTTTGGCATGGGACGAGTATATGTTCGGCAGAAATGGGGTGCAACCGTACATAATTCGAATCGAGCAACCTCCGGGCCGCGGGCGAAAAGAGCCCTGTGCTAGACTCCCCCGCCTATGATCTTCGCGCTCGATCTGGAAGGGGTGTTGGCCCCCGAAATCTGGCCCATCCTCGGGGCCCGCTTCGAGTTGCCCGACCTGAGCCTCACTACTCGCGACCTCGCCGACTTCACCGACCTCATGAACCGCAGGGTGGCCGCGACCCGCTCGCGCGGGCTGCGGCTCGAGGAACTGAAACGCATCGCGCACGCCGTCGAGCCATATCTCGGCGCCCGCGAGTTCCTCGCCCGGCTGCGCGCCATCGGACAGGTCGTGATCATCTCCGACACTTTCCACGAGTTCTCCGAGCCCCTGATCCAGAAACTCGGCGGGCACATCCTGTTCGCCAACCGGTTCGAGCTCGACGAGACCGGGCTGCTCAAGGGCTTCAAGCTGCGCATCCGCGGACAGAAGGAGCGCATCGTCTCGGGCTTTCACGCCGCGGGCTACTGGGTCGCGGCGGTCGGCGACAGCCTGAACGATCTGTCGCTGCTCAGGAGCTGCGACTTCCCGGTGCTCTATCGACCGGTCGAGGCGCTGCTGGGCGAGTTTCCGAAGGCGGCGATCGCGCACGATCTCGACACGGCGCTGGCGATCCTCGAGCAGGCGGCGAGAGAGATCGAGCGGAACGGACCGTAGCGGGGCACCGCGGGCCGAAGCGGTGCCTCAGGGCCCGACCGCGATCTCCCGCGCCCACGCCATCATTGCATCGGTGTGGCTGAGATCGTCGAGCAACAGGTCCGGCGCGTGCGGCGCGAGCGCATCGCGCGTCTGCGTGCCGGTCGCGACCGCGACGACGCGCGCACCGGCGGCGCGCGCGCAGGCCACGTCGTGCTCGGTGTCCCCCACCACCACGCAGCGCGCGGGCGGCACGCCGTAGCGGCGCGCGACGCGCTCGACCGCGACCCGCGCCAGCGCGTCGCGGTCGGCCGCCTCCTCACCGAACGCGCCGAAGGCGAAGCTATGTTCGAGGCCGAAGCGCGTGAGCTTGATACGCGCCATCTGGGTCATGTTGCCGGTCAAGAGCCCCGTCACCCAGCCCGGCTCGCCTGCGATCCGCTCGAGCAGCTCCGCCACGCCCGGCAAGAGCCGGCCGCGCGGTGCCACCAGCGTCTCGCGCATGGCTGCGAACACCGCGTCCCAGAAGCGCGCCTCGTCGCCGTCCGAGAATCGGCGGCGGTGTTTGGCCAGGATATCGCGCAGGATGAGCGGCTCGGTGCGGCCGGCGAAGGCGATGTCGCGGAGGTCGTCCTCCGCGCCAAGCGAGGAGCGCACCGCGCGGGCGAAGGCCTGCCGTGCGGCGCCCTCTGTGGTGAGCAGGGTGCCGTCGACGTCGAACAGCCAGGCGAGTCGCGGTGTGATGGGCATGGAACACGCGGACGGAGCGCGCCGCATGATAGCATCGTCGCGCCGCTCTCCCGCCCACGTCGCGACCAGGAGACTATGTGATCCACCGTCGGAACCGCTTCACCCCGCTCGCACTCGCGCTCCTGCTCGCCACCCTCGCTCTCCCGTCAGCCTCGCGCGCCACCGCGCCCGCGGCGACTACCCCGCTTCCGCGCCTCCTCTCAGACAGCACCCGGATCGAAGCGGACGACGATTTCACCTGGGTGCTTCCGCTCCGGCTGGCGAACCCGCTGGGTGTGGGGCTCTACCTCGACAGCATGAGCTGCGAGGTCCTGGACCTGGGGCCGGGCGAGACCCGTGCCGGGCGCACCACGGTGCTCGATCTCGCGGGGGTGGTGCAGGTGGTGGGCTCGGTGGGCGCTGGCGACACCGCCCAACTCGGGTGCACGGCCGGGGCGCTCGCCGAGCACGCGCGGCTCACCTTCCGGCTTCGCCTGCACCGTGCCGACCACGTGACCTACACCCTGACGACCGAGGTCGAGGCGCTGCCCGGTCCGGTCTCGCGCGAGCACCCGTCGCAGTTCATCGAAGCCGGCGGCCGGCGCGTCGAAACCGTGCTGTTGTCGGCGGCGCGCGATTCCGGCCTCGCGCCCGGCCTGCTGATGGTGCACGGGCACGCGAACCATGCGCGACGCATGCTGCACTCGGCCCAGACGCTCGCGGCGCGCGGCTACACGGTGATGCTGGTGAGCATGCCCGGCTACGGCCAGTCGGACGGGCCCGCGGACTTCATGGGGCCCGCCACGTTGCGCGCGGCATCGGCGGCGCTCGACCGGCTGAAGGCCTCCCCGGGCGTGGACCCGAAACGTCTCGCGGCCTGGGGAGTGTCGCGCGGCGCCACGGTCGTGACGCTGCTCGCGCAGCGGCGCGGCGGCCTCGCCGCCGTGATCGCCCAGTCCGGCATCTACGACCAGTGGGCCGCGTATCGCGGCACGAAGATTCCGGGCATCCGCGAGAACATGGAGCGCGAGATCGGCCCGGACAGCAGCGCGTGGCGCGAGCGCTCGCCCGCACTCGACCCGGCGCGCCCGGCGGCCGCGTTCCTGATTCTCCACGGTGAGAAGGATCCACGCGTTCCGGTGGAGCAGGCGCGCGCCTTCTCCGCAACGCTCGTGGCGCGCGGTGCGACGGTCGAGACCCGCTTCTTCCCGGAGGCCCAGCACCAGCTTCCGCCCAGCGTTGTGTTGCGCGCGGCGCTCGACTTTCTCGGCCGCCGGCTCGCCCCGTGATCGCAGGCGCGTGATAGAATCGTCGCCCTCTCCCACTGCGCGCGACTCCCGGAGGAATGCCTGCTTGGGCCGGAGCCTCGTCATAGCGATTGCCCTGGTGCTCGCGCCCGCGTGCCTTCGCCCGATGGCGGCGGCTTCGAGCCCGGCCAGTCTCCCCCCCGAGCCCCGGCTCGTGCGGGTCACGCTCGGGCCCCAGCTACCGCTCCGGGCGCTGCTCGAAGCCGGGCTCGACGTGGTCGAGGTCCGCGGCGGGCGTGAATGCCTGGTGTTCGAGTGGCCGGGCGATGACCGGACGCTCGAAGCGCTCGGGGCCGCGGCAGAGCTCGAGGACGCGGCTCCCGGCCGCAGCGCCGCGCGCCGCGCGCACGAGGAATGGAGCGCGCGCCCGGCGCCGCGGGGCAAGAGGGTCTCGAGCGCGATCGGGCCCGCCGGCGAGTTTCGCGTTCAGTCGCCTCCGCCCTTCGGCGCCGGCAGCATGGGCGGCTACTGGACGCTCGACGAGGTCAGGATGAAGCTCGACGACCTGGTGGCAAGCGACGCGGACAGCGTGGTGGCGGACCAGCTCGACACGCTCGGCACCACGGTGCTGGGGCGGCCGATCTTGGGGCTCCGGATAGGCAGGGCGGTGAGCGGCCCCGACCCGCGCCCGGTGGCGTTCTTCTCGGCGCTCACGCACGCGCGCGAGCCGGGCGGCATGCAGTCGCTCTTCTATTTCGTGGACGACCTGCTGTCGGGCTACGGCACGGACCCGTTCAAGACCTCGCTGCTCGACCACCGAGTCGTCTACATCGTGCCGGTGGTGAACCCCGACGGCTACCAGCTCAACGTCAACACCTATACCGCGACCGGCGGCGCCTCGTTCGGCAACTGGCGGAAGAACGCGCGCGACAACGACAACAACGGGAGCCACAGCTCGAGCAACGACGGCGTGGACCTGAACCGCAACTACGGCTACAAGTGGAACTACAACAACGTGGGCTCGAGCGGCTCGTTCTCGTCCCAGACCTACCGCGGCCCGTCCGCATTCTCCGAGCCCGAGACCCGCGCCCAGCGCGACCGGGCGGTGCTCCTCCAGCCGAAGACGGGACTCGCGTTCCACACCTACAGCGATCTCTTCCTCCATCCCTGGGGCTGGACCGCGGCCGCCGCGCCGGACTCTGAGCTTTTCTACGAGCTGAACGACGAGTGCACGCTGGGGATCGGCTATCAATCGGGCCCGGCGCCGCGCGTGCTCTACGAGGTGAATGGGGAGTTCAACGACTGGTGCTACGGCGACACCCTGCTCAAGCCCCGGTACTTTTCGTGGACCCCGGAGGCGGGAAGCGGCGCCGACGGCTTCTGGCCGCCGCCCTCGCGCATCACCCCGATCGCCCGGGAGAACCTGAGATCGTGCTACACGCTGGCGGCGGCCGCCGGCGCGTACGTCCGGCTGGAGAACGCGAGGCTGGCCGAGGGATCGCTCCCGGCCGGAAACCTCGCCCATCTCGCGGTGCGGGCGCGCAACCTCGGCCTCGCCGGCACCGCGGCCCCGCTCACCGCCTGGCTGGTCTCGCTCGATCCCGGCGCGGTGGTGCTGGAGCCCGGACCGATCGCCTATCCCGCGCTGGGGCCCCGTCAGAGCGGCGACGCGACGGCCGGCGCCATGTTCGAGATTGCGGCGAGAGACAGCGTGACACCGGGCCGGCTGGTGCGCTTCCGCATCGAGTTCGTAACCGCGGAGGGCGAGTACTCGCGCGACACCGTCGAGGTCGCGGTCGGCGTTCCCACCGTGTTGGCCGCGGACGGCGCCTCGGGCGGCCTCGCGCAATGGTCGGCCGGCGGGAGCTGGGGCGTCGTGAGCAACGACCCGCGCCACCCGAGCCTCTACTTCGCCGACAGCCCGGCCGGGAACTACGCCGCGAGCGTCAACGCGGCGCTCATCCGTAAATCGCGACTCGACCTCTCGTCCGCGCTCCACGCCTACGCGATCTTCGAATCGCGCTGGAATCTGGAATCCGATTACGACGGCGAGGTGGTGGAAGCGAGCCTCGACAGCGTGACCTGGACGCCGCTGCGCGGCCGCGCCAGCGTGAGCGGCCTGTTCTCGCCGCAGCCGGCGAACGGCCCGGTCTACGAGGGCGCGCGCTGGCGGTGGAGGGAGGAGCGCGTGGATCTCTCGCCCTTCGCCGGCCCCACCGCCGGCGCGGTGCGCTTCCGCTTCCGCACCGTGGCGGACGGCGGCGCCCAGTTCGACGGCTTCAACTTCGACTCGCTCCGCATCGTGCTCTACGACACCGGGGCCCAGCCCGCGCCGGTGGCGGTCGGCGCGGCGGAGTCCTCGGGCCTCGAGTTCGCGCCGCCCGCGCCCAACCCGGCGCGCGGCCAGGCACGCTTCGTGTTCTCGCTCCCGGCCGCGGGCGAAGCACGGCTCGAGGTGTTCGACCTCGCGGGACGCCGCGTACGCCTGCTGCACGACGGCGCGCTCAGGGCCCAGCGCTACGTGTTCGGCTGGGACCTGCGCGACGACGGCGGGCGGCCCGTTTCCCCGGGCCTGTACCTGGCGCATCTCAGCACCGAGGCCGGCCACATCACCCGGCGCCTCGCAGTCCTGCGGTGAGCGAAGCTCCCCACACCACGACACCGCGCCCGACATCGTCTCCCGCGCCCCGGCGAAAACCGCGCCTGCTCGTGGTCGGACCGCTGCCGCCCCCGATCGGCGGGGTCGAGACGTTCATGCAGGCCATGCTGGAGTCGGCCGCGTTCTCCGGGTTCGATCTCGCGCACTGCAACACCACCAAGGGCCGCCCCAAGGAAACCCAGGGCAAGTTCGATCCCGGCAACTTCGCGTGGGCCGCGCGCCACATGGGGCGCATGATGCGCGACGCGGGGCGCTTCCGCCCCGATGTCGTGTATCTGCCGGTCGCCGGCACCTGGTCGGGCTTCCTGCGCGACATGGCGCTGGCCTTCTTCGCGCGCCGCTCGGGCGCCAGGCTGGTGGGGCACGTGCACGGCAGCGACTTCCACTTCGTCCTCGAGCGCGGCGGCCTCGATCGGCGGGTGGTGCGCGCCGGGCTCGCCCAGTTCGATCGCATGCTGGTCCTGGGCGAGCGCTGGAAGCGGGTGCTCGAGGAGTTCGGGGTGGGATGCCCGGTGGAGGTCGTGCCTTCCACCTTCCGCCGCGAGGTTTTCGAGCGCGCGGCCGGAACGCCCCGCCACGCGGCATCGGACGGCCCGGTGCGCGGCCTGTTCGTCGGGCAGGTCGGACGCCGCAAGGGCGTCTTCGACGTGCTGCGCGCGCTCGAGCGAGTGCGCGCCGAGTCGCTACCGTTCCATCTCACCTTCGTGGGCCCGGCCGAGCTCGAGGGGGAATGGGAGCCGGTGCAGGCGTTGCGCCGAGAGCTCCGGCTCGAGTCCATGACCGAGTTTACCGGCTCGCTGCAGGGTGAGGCGCTCTACCAGCGCTTCGCCGCCGCCGACCTGTTCGTGATGCCGAGCTACACCGAGGGCCTGCCGGTGGTGCTGTTCGAGGCCGGCGCGTTCGGGCTGCCGGTCATCACCACCCCGGTGGGCGCGATCCCGGATCTGATCGTGAACGAGCGCAACGGGCTGCTGGTCGAGCCGGGGCGGGTCGACCAGATCGCGGCGGCGATCGCACGCATGGCGCGAGACCGCGAGGCCCGCGAGCGCATGGGCCTGGCACTGCGCGAGGACATCATGGCGTTCCATCCCGACCGCGTGTGCGAGCGCGTGGCGCTGGCACTCGCGGCGACGCTGGAGGCGAGATGAGCGGCGCCGGCTGGAAACTGGCGCGGCTCGCCGCGATGCCGCCCGGCGAGATCGCCCATCGCGCGCGGGTGGCGCTGCGCGACCGCTTCGCGCCGCCCGCCTATACGCGCTGGACGCCCGCGCAGGCCGGCGAGCTGCTCTTCGAGAGCGGCGCGGCGGGCGCGTGGCGCGGCAGCTTGCTCCCGCGCTGGATCCATCCGCTCGAGCCCGCGGAGGCGTTCGGCTCCACGATCGCCGCGGCGCGCGATCTCGGCGCGGGACGCTGGACTCTGTTCGGCCGCCCGGTCCAGCTCGACGATCCGCCGCGCTGGAACCGCAACTACGCCACGGGCGCGGAGTGGCCCGAGCGGCCGAGCCGCGCCCTCGACTACCGGCGAGCCGATGTCGCGGGCGGGGCGAAGTACACGTGGGAGCTGGGCCGCCTCACCTTTCTCCCGACGCTGGCGCTCGCGGCGCGGCTGGCGGGCGATCGCGCCGCCGCCGGGCGTGTCGCGCGTTGGCTGGCCGACTTCACGGCCCACAACCCGCTCGGCCAGGGCATCCAGCACACCAGCGGCATCGAGATGGCGGTGCGCGTGCTCACCGGGTGCTGGACGCTCGCGCTGCTGGGCGAGGCGGCCGCGGACGCGCCACTCGCGCCCTGCCTCGGCCTGCTCGCCCAGCAGGCGCATTTCTGTCGCGATCACCTGAGCCTGGGATCGAGCGCGAACAACCACCTGATCGCGGAGGTCGCGGCCATCACGACGCTGGCGGCGGCGTTTCCCGTGCTACGTGGCGCTGACACGCTGCTGCGCGAGGGGCTGGCGGGCCTCGAGCGCGAGACGCTGCGCCAGATCCACCCGGACGGCGTGCCGGCCGAGCAGGCGTTCGGCTACCTGCCGTTTGTCTGGGAGCTGCTGCTGGTGCCGTTCATGGCCGCGGGCCATGCGGGCCGCAGGGTGAGCCCGTCGGTGCGGGAGCGCCTCGAGCGCTCGCTCGACTTCGCGCGCGCGATCCGGCTCCCGGACGGCCGCTGGCCGCAGGTCGGCGACGAGGACGACGGCCGCGTGCTGCTGGCCGAGGAGGGCGCGAGCCGGCTCGACCGCGTCGGGAACGCGCTCGCCGCGTGGCTCGATGCCGACGCGCTCGGCGACGACGCCGCGCTCGCACTCCTGCTCACCGGCCGCGCGCCGCGCCCGGCGCGGGCCGCGGGCGACTGGCGCCACGAGTTCCCCGCGGGCGGCTACACCGTGTGGCGCGAGCGCGGCCTGCTGGTCACGCTCGATCACGGGCCGCTCGGGCTCGGAACCCTCGCCGCGCACGGCCACGCCGACGCGCTCTCGCTCACGATGTTTCGCGGCGCAGACGCGATCGCGATCGATCCCGGAACGCTCGCCTACCACGAGGATGCCGA
>CAZYQK010000002.1:0-53983 GCA_964650245.1 uncultured bacterium
GGTACTCGAGGATGCGCTCCTTGATCTTCTCGAGGCCGTAGTGGTCCTCGTTGAGCACCCCGCGCGCGCGCTTGGGATCGAGATCGTCCTCGGTCGCGATCGCCCACGGCATGTCGCACAGCCACTCGAGGTAGGTGCGCGACACCGTGTACTCGGCGGCCTGGGGCGGGATGCGCTGGAGCCGCGATAGCTCGCGATCGGCCTCCTTGCGCACCTCGGGCGGCATCTGCGCCTTCTCGATCTTCGCCTTGAGCTCCTCGATCTCGCGCTGCGTGTCGTCGGTCTCGCCCAGCTCCTTGCGGATCGCGTCCATCTGCTGGCGCAGCAGGAATTCCTTCTGGTGCTGGTCGATCGACTCACGCACCGTCTCCTGGATCTGCTGGCCGACCTCGAGCACCTGGAGCTCGCGCGCCAGCACCTCGGTCAAGTGCGTGAGGCGCTGCTTGACGTCAAGCGTCTCGAGCAGCTTCTGCTTGTCCTCGGCGGGCAGGTCGAGCAGCGAGGCGATGAAGTCGGCGACCCGCCCCGGGCCCTGCTGATTGCGCGCGGCGGCCGCGGCCTCGTCCGGCACGTTGGGCATGAGCGACACCACCCGCTCGAACTGGGAGACCACGGTCTTGACCAGCGCCTCGGTCTCGACGTCCTCGGCGACCGTCTCCGCCAGGCTCTCGACCCGCACCGTCAGGTAGGGCTCGTCGCTCACCACCGCCTTGATGCGCACGCGCGCCACGCCCTGGATAAGCACCGAGAGTCGATCCTCGGCGACGCGCACCATGCGCAGCACCGTGCCCGCAGAGCCGACGTCGTAGAGATCGGTAGCACCCGGCTCCTCGAGCTGCCCGTCGCGCTGCGCCACCACCGCGATGGTGCGATCGCCGGCCATCACCGCGTTGAGCAGCGCGATGCTCTTCGGGCGGCCGATGTTGAGCGGCAGGATGGCGAGCGGGAACAAGACGGTGTGCCGGACCGGGAGCACCGGCAGGTCGCGGTTGCCGGATCTCTTGAGCCGGATGATGGGAAAGGCCCGGGCCCTGGGCTTCCTGCGGTCGCGCTTCTGGTTCTTGTCGTTCTTGTCGCGCGTGGCCATCAGTGGCCCTTCTTTTCCTGGATCGGGATCTCGGTCGGCCCCGCCACCGGCACCGGACGCACGTGAATCTCGAGCATGCCGTGGCGGTGGTGCGCCTCGATGCTGTCGGCATCGGCCTCCCACGGCAGCTCGATGGTGCGCAGGAAGTCTCCGAAATAGATCTCGGCGCGGTGGTAGTGCGCGCCGCCGGGCTCGATCGGCGGGCTGCGCCGCCCGGTCACCTCGAGCGTGCGGCCCCGGATCGTGACGCGCACGCTCTCGCGCGACACGCCGGCCAGCTCGAGCAGGACGCGCGCCTCGCACTCCGACACCACCAGGTCGGCGGACGGCGTCCAGGTGGGCTCGGCGAAGTGGGACGAGGGATGGCGGTGATAGACCAGGTCGCGGAACAGGCGCTCGACCTCGCGCTGCAGGCTTTCGAGCGGATCGTCGGGGCTACGGCTCATGGCAGGTCTCGAGGCGGCCCCGGTCTCATGGAGCGGCCGTTGACGGACGAAGCCTAGCGCAGGGCGGGGCGGCGCACAAAGCGCGGGGTGGGGCGGGCGCGTGCGGCGGGGCTAGTACCCCTGCGTCCAGTTGTGCACGGTGCGCGTCATGGTGAGGCTGGCGATCCGGCAGCTCTCGAGGAACGCCGCCGAGTTGGGCCAGCCGTGCCTGCCGCAGGAGCACATCAGGCGGCCGCTGGGCTTCTCGACCACCGTGCAGGGCTTGTCGTCGTGGGTCTTGCAGAAGGGGCACATGCTCGAATGCTCCTCTCGATACCGTCGGCGCAGAATAGCGCGCGGCGCGGCTCGGGCTCAAACCGGGCGTTCGGCCCGGCACACGCCGCGCTCGTCGGCGCCATGTTCGGACGCCCGGCACGGCCGGGTATGTTTCGCGCCGCGAGTACAGGGTGCCGGTCAGAAGGAGGAGCCATCATGGACATGCCGAAGCCGGGTGATGCGCATCGTCGCCTCGAAAAGCTGGTGGGCAAGTGGAGTGGCGAGGAGCGCCTCGCCCCGTCGCCGTGGGATCCCGCGGGTGGCACCGCGGTCGGTCGCATGAACAACCGCCTCGCGCTCGACGGCTTCGTCGTGGTCCAGGACTACGAGCAGGAGCGCAACGGGACCGTCGGGTACCGCGGCCACGGCGTCTTCAGCTGGGACGCCACCGAGAGCCGCTACGTGCTTCACTGGTTCGACTCGATCGGAGCGCCGCCGAACGACTTTCGCGGAGGCTTCGAGGGCGACGTGCTGACCCTGACCGGCAAGCACGGGCCCGGCCAAGCTCGCGTCGTGTTCGATGTGCGCGAGCCCGGCCGCTACCGGTTTCGCATGGAAGGGACGCAGGACGGGGCGAGCTGGATGACCTTCATGGAAGGGGACTACGCGAAGAAGTTGTAAAGCGGGCGCCCCGCCTACTCGGCTTCGATCTTCTCCCGCCTCAGCACCGCCTCGAGCCGCGGCAGAAACGGCCCCAGCCTGCCCGCCGGATCGAACAGCGTCGCGGGCGGACGTTTCCGCAGGCGCCAGTATCGGTAGTCGATCACCGACGACATGTTGAGCTGAACCTGATCGAGCTTCACGCGCTTCGGCAGCCACAGGTCACCGAAACGAGTGGCCTCGAGCACCGCGTAGCGCTTGACGGGACGCAGGTCGGGGTCCGCGAACTCGATGCGCGCGACCAGCCGCCGCGCGCGATCGATCCCGATCCGAAGCCGCCCGTAGCCCAGGTGCTTGCGCAGCGAGTCGGCGACCGGCGTGGCCACGATCCAGAGCGTGTCGTCGCTCGAATCGCGGGCCGCGGAGTCGCTCTCGAAGCGATAGAGGCTGGTCGGGATGTAGCCGCGCGAGTCGAGGTAGCTGAGCGTGGTACCCGGCACCAGGAGCCTGAGCCCCGCGGCGCTCACCCGCCACATGCTCCTGAACGAGGGCAGGAAGAGCCACGTCGAATCGGCCTCGCGCGGCGCGTCGAAGCGCATGAGCAGGGTGGCGCCCTTCATGGTCTCGGGGCTCATGAAGGTGTAGATCAGGTGCCCCGCGTCCGGGTCGCGGGCGAGCACGCCCCAGCTCGAGCGCTCGAGCACCTGCCCGGAGGAGTACGTCGTGTGCACGTCCATGCGCAGCGCGCGCGGCGTGCGCAGGAACTCGCGCTCGAGCGAGCGCATGAACTGTTCCGCGGCCGGGCCACTCGCGGCGCCCGTATCGCGCGCCGCCTCTCGGACGGCCGCGGCTTCGGCACGCACCGGCCACAGCAGCAGCAGCACGAGCGGCGCGGCCTTCAAGCCCCGCACCAGCCACGGCAGGAAGACCAGTGTCGCGGCGTAGCAGCCGAACATCGCGGCCGCCAGCAGCAGCCCGAGATTCCGGTTGGGCGGGATGCGCGAGAGCGTGAGCGCCAGGAATCCCAGCGTCACCACCAGCGCGTTCCAGCGGATGGCGCGCCCGGTGCGCGCGAGCGTGGCCTCCAGCGCCAGGCGCAGCGATTCGCGGCGGGCGACCTCGATCCGGTACTGGTAGACGAAGTGCAGAGCGAAGTCCACGCCCACCCCGACCGCGAGCCCCGCGAACATGCTGGTGGCGATCCCGAGCGGAACGCGCGCGTAGCCCATCGCGCCGAACAGCGCCAGCGCGGTGGCGCTCACCGGCACCAGCGCGATCCACGCCGCGCGGCCGCGCGGGTAGACCAGCCACAGCAGGAGCCCGATGCCGAGCAGGCTCCAGCCGATCGAGCGCAGCTGGTTCACGACGATGGCGCGCACCACCTCGAGCGCCACCGGCAGGTCGCCGCTCACGTGCGTCTTCGCATGCGCAGCTTCGAGCAGCGGCGTCAGCGCGCGCTCCAGGTAGCGCCGGAGTGAATCCGCGCGCTGGTAGTTGGGGCTGTTGACGAAGATGCGCGCCCGCGCCCGCGCGCCGTCGCGGGTGAGGAGCTGGTGGAGCCCGCCGGCGTCGGGCGAAGACTCTGCGATCGCCACCAGCTCGCCGATCTGGCCCGGCTCGAGGCCCGCGAGCGGCTCCTCGCGGCCCAGCGTGCGCTCGATCTGGCCGAGCGGCTCGAGGTAGCTGAGCACGCCGCCTGCGTGCGGGGCGCCGCGCGCGACGCGCGCCACGTCGCTCATGAGCCCCGCGCCCTCCGGACCCAGGAATCGCCCGGGCTCGGCTTCCAGCACCACGTCGAAGCGATAGCTCCCCCAGAATCGCGCGTTGAACTCGCGGTCGGCGGCGACCAGCGGTGTCGCGGGGTCGAAGTTGTCCATCCACGCGTCCTGGACGCGCAGCCTGAACGGCCCCGGCACGCAGAGCGCGAGCACCAGTATTCCCAACACGAAGACGCGCTTCGGCGCGCGGGCCACCGCGGCCTCGAACCCGGTCAAAGCGTGCAGGTCGCGAACCCGCCCGATGCGCACGGTGCGGAACCACGAGAGCGGCAGCAGCATGGCGAGCGCGGGCATGAAGCTGAAGGACAGCAGCATCGCGAGCAGGATGCCGGCGCCGGCGGCGAGGCCAAACGCGCGCAGCGGCTCGATCGAGGCCGAGAGGAACGAGAGGAAGCCGATCGCGGTGGTGACGGCGGCGCCGATGATGGGCCAGCGCACGTCGCGCAGTCCGGCGAGCAGCGCTTCGCGCAGGCGCTCGCGCGTCGGCGCGGCGCCGGTCGTAGCACCCGTGGCAAGCTCGTCCTGCACGCGCTCCAGCACGTGGATTTCGTCGGTAATCGCGGTGGACATGAGGATCACGGGCAGGATGGTGGTGACGAGCGTGATCGGCAGGCCGAGGTATCCCATCGCGCCGAAGGTCCAGGCCAGCACCACCAGTGCCTCGGTCATGGGCAGCACCACGCCCGCGATCGAGCGCAGGCTCACCAGTAGCAGCAGCCCCATGAGCGCGATCATGAGCGGGACGAACGCCGCGAGGTCGGCGAGCACCAGGGCGCCGAGCTTCACTTCCGCCACCAGCGGGCCCGTGAGCCGCAGGTCGAACTCGCCGGTGCGGCGCTCGGAGGCCCAGCGCTCGAGCCGCGCGACGAACGCCGGCCGCCGCTCGCCGCTCGCCATCGAGACGTAGATCGCGGCGGCACGCCCATCGCGGGCGAGCAGCAGCCCATCCACGACCGGCTTCGTGCGCAGCCGCTCGAGCGTCGCGGCGAGCCGCGCGGGATCGTCCGGCACGCCGTCGAGCAGCGAGCCGATGGCCATCGCGCCGCCCTCGGAGCGCACGTCGAGCAGCGAGGCGATCGAAAGCGTCTGCGACCCGCTCACGCCCGGCAGCGCGACCAGCGAGCGGTGTGCGCCGGAGATGAATTCGAGGCCGGCGCGCGATGCCAGCGCCGGGCCTCCCGCGTGCGCGGTGACGAGGACGATCACCTGCTTCGGATCGTCGAAGGCCCGCTCGTCGGCCTCGCTGCGCTCGACCGTGGCGTTCCCGAGCGGGTAGATCGAAGCGCCGTCGGTCTTGAGCTCGAGCCGGGAGAGGCCGAGCCCGAGCGCCAGCGTGAGCACCAGCGTCGCCAGCACCCAGCGCCTGGGCTGCGCGAGCGCCAGGGCGATCAGTCGGGTCATGCGGTCAGAGCGCGAGGCCGACCTCGGCCACCACGTCGTGCGAGACGGCGTTCGCGCGCGCGATGCGCGCGTAGACGTCGGCACTCCGCGTGCGGTGGCGCGGCCGGTCGGGATGGTCAAAGTCCACGCGGTAGAGTCCGAAGCGGCCCCGGTAGCCGTCGGCCCACTCGAAGTTGTCGAGCAGCGACCAGTGAAAGTAGCCGAGCACCTGGACGCCGCGCTCGAGCGCGCGGCCCATGTGGAGCAGGTGCTCGACCAGCGCCCGGGGCCGGAACGCGTCGCGCGCGTCCGCGAATCCGTTCTCGGTGACGAACACCGGCAGGCCGAGCCGGCCGACGCGCACCAGCGCCTGCTCGAACCCGCGCGGATGGATCTCCCAGCCCAGGTCGTTGCGTGGAGCGCCGCGCCGCGTGACGTGCGAATCGGGCGCGAACATGCGCACCTTCCAGCGGGTGTAGTAGTTGAGCCCGAGCCAGTCGAGGCTCCCCTTCAGTTCGGGCACGCGACGCTTGACCGCAGGCGCCCCGGGGATCGAGAGCTCGATGTCGCCCGTGACCGGCGCCCGCAACACGGCCTCGTTGAAGACCGCGTCCTCGATATACGCCCGCAGCGCATCGAGCGGAAACCACCAGCGGTCCGATTCGAGCTGCGGCAGGTGCTTGGCGAACCCCACCCTCGCGGGGTGGCCGTCGCCGTCGGCGTCGGTGCGATCTTCCTGGTGGATGATGCGGTAGGCGAGGCCGTGCGCCTCGAGCTGATGCCCGATCACCTGGAGCGCGGCGCCGTCGTCGCGCTTGCCGGGCGGCCACACGCCCTCGGACCAGCCGCGGAAGGCGAAGACCTCGGGCTCGTTCACCGTGCACCACCAGTCCACCTCGCCCCCGAACTCGCGCGCGCAGAAGCGCGTGAAGGCGCAGAACTGATCCACCGTCTCGCGGTTCTCCCAGCCGCCGCGATCCGCGATCCACACCGGATTGGTGAAGTGGTGGAGCGTGACGAGCGGCATGAGACCGTGGCGCTGAAGCGAGGCGAGCACCGCGTGGTAGTGCGCAACCGCCGCGGCGTCGATTTTTCCACGCTCCGGCTCGATCCGGCTCCACTCGAGCGAGAGCCGGTGCGCGTTGTGCCCGTCGGCGGCGGCCAGCGCGAAGTCCCGGTCGAAGAGTTCCCAGTGGCGGCAAGCCGCGCCGCTCACCGCTCCACCGTGGATCTTTCCCGGCAGCTGCTCGAAGCGCCACCAGTCGTTGCGGTCGTTCCCGCCTTCCACCTGGTGCGCGGAAGTCGCGCACCCCCAGCGGAAGCCGTCGGGAAAGCGGCGGACCACGCTGGTCATGCGCGATTCAGGGCTGCCGCTTCGACAGCTCGTCCTCGATCATGGCGCGGACCGCCATGGCCTGAGGGAAGCCGAGCGTGGTGATGCCGAGAATCCCGACGTGGCGGATGGCCTCGGGCGTGGCGCCGGCATCCAGCGCGCGGCGCACGTGGCTGTGGATCGCGCCCTCGATGCGCGCGCCGGCGGCGAGCGCCAGCTTCACCAGCTCGCACTCGGCGGGCCCGAGCGGCCCCGCGGCCCGCGTGGCCTCGCCCAGCGCTTCGTAGGCCTCGACCACCCGCGGGTGCGACTCGCGGAACGCGGCGTAGAACGACGGCGGCTTCGACATGGACGCCTCCTTTGCCGTGGGGCGGGCGTGGCCGCGAGCGACGCGGCGCCTTCGCCTGCGCGCGCCCGACGCGCGGGCCGCAGGGTAACATGGGGCCGTGCGTGGAATCGCGGTGCATCTCGGCGAGGGTTGGAAGCGCGCGGCCGATCCGGCGTGGCTCGAGGGCTGGACGCCGCGGCCCTTCGAGCTTCCCGGCGGGGCGACCGAGGTGGTCGTCATGGGCGAGGGACCGCCGCTGCTCCTGCTGCCGCCGCTGCCCGGCTACAAGGAGGCGTACGTCGCGTGCGCGGCGCTGCTCGCGCGCCGCTTCCGCGTCGTGACCTTCGACCTGCGCGCGGTGTTCGACCGGCGCCCGCGCTGGGAGACTCTGCTCGACGACCTCGGGCGCGTCGTCGACGCGTTCGCGCCCGGCCGCGCCGGCGTCGTGGGCCATTCGCTCGGCGGGGCGCTGGCCCAGCGCTGGGCGCTGGCGCAACCGGAGCGGGTCTCGGCGCTCGTGCTCTCGAGCGCGTTCGCGCGGGTCACGACGCCGCGCTCGCACTGGCGCGCGCGCTACCTGGAGCAGCCGCTGGTGCTCGCCGCGCTGCGCTGGCTGCCGGAGGCCCGGGCGCTTCGCTACGCCCGCGCGCTGGCCGCGCGCGGCGGCTGGGTGTTCGATCCGCGCTGCGACGAGCGCGTGCTCGAGCTGGTGCGCCACGCGGCACGGAACGTGTCCATCCGCCTCGCGCTGCAGCGCGTGTCGCTCGCGCTCGAGCACGACACGCGCGCCGAGCTGCCGCGAATCTCGTGTCCCACGCTGGTCGTGGTCGGCGAGCGAGAGACCGCCTTCGCGCGCGCGGCGGCGGACGAGTTGATGAGCCTCATCCCGGGTGCGGAGCGCGCCGAATCGCCAGGTGTCGGCCACTTGCACCCGCTCTCGAATGCGACGTGGTTCGCGGAGATAATCGGGGCGTGGGCGGGGGAGAGGCTCCGGACTTGAAGCCGCCCCGCGATGGTGCCACGCTTTACCCATGCGTTGCTCGGTCACGCTGCATCGGGATGGTGCGGGCGTCGTCGCGCGCTGCCACGAGGTCCCGGCCGTCGAAGGCCGCGGCGCCACGGCGGGCGAGGCGGTGGAGAAGCTCCGCGCGTCGCTGCTCTTCTGGCTCGAGGCCTGCCCGTGCGACACCACGACCGGGCCCGGTCTCGTGCTCGAGGTCACGCAGGACCTGACGCGCGCGCTGAGCGGCGCGCCAACGCCGGCTGACGACGCTCCGCCGTCGCGATGACCGGGGGAGGAGCCTGCATGGCAGCCAGCGCGGGGCCCGAGCACGCGGCGGACTCCGGAACAGCTCGCCCACTCCCGCGGGCGCGGTGATGAACGGGAGCGTCAGCCTGATGCGAAGCGAATAGGGCCCACTTTGCCAGAAGCGGGGCATCCGCTCCTGCCCCAATCCCCGGTGACGCCCAGAGTGATCGGGTCTATGCCAGAGGAGATCATTCCGGCAGGGGGACGGGCCGAAGGTGGCAAACTATTGGGAGCGCAGGTTCTGAGGAACGCAATCACGACGGGCACAACCTCGTTGATTCCGCGAGGTCACGGCGCTATGGTCGCGGTCCGACCTTCACCGGCCCGTGGACGAGCGTCGAATGCTGCGCTTCTCTCGGGCTGCCACTCACTCGGCGGAGAGTATGGCGATCGGGCTCTCCAGAAAGGACTCACCATGAGCAGCCAGGACCTGACCGAAGTCGCGCGGGAGATCGTCACGGGGTACAGCACCGCCAATTGGACGGCGCTGAAGGGTCTGTTCACGCCCGCTGCGATCTACAACGAACTCGGAAGCCAGCGGCGAATTCAGGGGCCGGACGCGATCATCCAGACGCTGCAAGGGTGGAAGAAGTCGATGACGGATTCGCAGGGGAAGGTGACCAGCGCTTTCGCATCGGGCGACACGGTGGCGATGCAGATCACCTGGACAGGGACCCATGACGGCGCGTTCACCGGTCCCGGCGGGACCGTTCCCCCAACGGGGAAACGGCAAACCACGCCCGCGGCGATGATCGTCAAGTTCAGCGGCAACAAGGTCAGTGAGATCCACCACTACTTCGACATGGTCACGTTCCTCCAGCAGATCGGAGCCATGCCGGCGATGGCGGCGCGGACCTGAGGCGCACGGACTCGAAGTGATTGGGCACCGCCCCGGCCGAGACGCCGGGGCGGTGTCTTCGTTTCGCCGACCCCGTGACCGCTTCGCGCCCCCCGTGCTAGCGTGCGGGCGCCATGTTCGCCCCGGCCTTGCGCGAAGTCCTCGCCGTCCGCTTTCGCGCGCTCCGCCACCGCAACTTCCGCCTGTTCTGGGCCGGGCAGCTGGTCTCGCTGATCGGGACCTGGATGCAGAGCGTGGCCCAGCTCTGGCTCATGCACCGGCTCACCTCGTCGCCGCTGATGCTGGGGCTGCTGGGCTTCTGCCAGTTCCTGCCGGTCACGCTGCTCTCGCTGTGGGCGGGGGTGGTCGCCGACCGGATGGACAAGCGCAGGCTCATCCTGGTCACGCAGACCTGCGCGCTGGCGCAGGCCGTGACCCTGGCCGCGGTGGTGACCACCGGCGTGGTCCAGCCCTGGATGGTGCTGGCGCTCGCGTTCGTGTTCGGCATGTTCAACGCGTTCGACCTGCCCGCGCGCCAGTCGTTCCTGGTCGAAATGGTGGGGAAGGAGGATCTCTCCAACGCGATCGCGCTCAACTCCGCCGCCTTCAACACCGCGCGCGTCATCGGCCCCGCGATCGCCGGCGTGCTGGTCGCTACCATCGGCGAGGGCGGCTGCTTCTGGATCAACGCGCTCTCCTACATCGCGGTGCTCGCCGGGCTGCTGCGCATGACCCCGATGGCGCGCGCGGAGGTCACCCGCCGGGCCGCCGCCACGCTCGCCGAGGGCGTGCGCTATGCCTGGAGCGTGGGTTCCATCCGCAACCTGCTCCTGCTGCTCGGCGTGTGCGCCGGGTTCGGCTTCCAGTACATGGTGCTGCTCCCGGTCTACGCGCGCGACATCCTGCGCGCGGGCCCGCAGGCCTACGGGCTCATGGTGACGGCGTTCGGCCTGGGCTCGCTGCTCTCCGCGGTGGGAATGACGCGCAAGCTCGACCGCTGGGACCTGCGCCGCAACCTGCTGGTCGGGCTCACCGCCGGAGGCATCGGCATGGGAGGGTTCGCGTGGTCGCGGCTGCTGCCGCTCAGCTTCGGGATGGGCTTCCTCGCCGGCTTCGGGCTCATCCTCTACGTCGCCAGCACCAACACGCTGCTCCAGCTCACCACCGAGGACGGCTTTCGCGGCCGCATCATGAGCCTCTACACGCTGATGTTCGTGGGCACCGCCCCGTTCGGCGCGCTGATCGCGGGCGGCATCGCGCAGCGTTTCGGCGCCCCGCTCGCGACCAGCGTGTGCGCGCTGGTGCTGCTGGGAGGCGCGCTGTGGGTCGCGTACCGGCTGCGCACCCTGAGGGCGCGCGAAGCGGAGCAGGCGGTCGAAGCCGCGGTGCCGGAGCGCGTGGGGTAGGCGCGGCGGCTCCGGGACGCTGTGCTATGGTGCGGCGATGATTCTTTTCCTCGCGGGCACCATCGGCGAAAAGCTCCAGGCCTGGGCGCTGGATCAGCCCGAGCTCGCCATCGGCCGCTCCTCGCGCAACGCCATCCACATCGCCGACGGCACGGTCTCCAAGGAGCACGCCGAGATCGTGCGGCGCGGCGATCGCTTCTTCATTCGCGACCTGGGCAGCCGCAACGGCACGCGCGTGAACGGCGCCGAGGCCCGCGAGCCCATCGCGATCGGCGCGGGCGACCGCGTCGAGATCGGCCACGTCCTGCTCAAGGTGACCGACGGGCCGCCGCAGGCCGAGGTGCCGCTCAGCGACGCGACGATCATCGGCTCGTCGAAGAAGATCCGGGTCGAGCAGGTGCTGGAGCGGCGCATGCGCTCCCCAGAGAGCTCTGCGCAGGTGATCCACCTGCTCGCGGACGCCGGCAAGCTGCTGGTGCTGCCGCGACCGCTCAAGGAAACCTGCGACGAGCTGCTCCAGTTCGTGGAGAGGGCGGTGCCCGCCTCCCGTTACGTGCTGATGCTGCGGCAGGACGCGGCGAGCGAGCCGGTCCAGATGGCGGCGCGCCTGCGGGGCGGCCGCGCCAGCCAGCCGCTCGCGCTCTCCCGCTCCATCATGCGCACCGTGATGGACGAGAACTCCTCGGTCCTCACCTCGGACGCCGCGCTCGATCCGCGCTTCCAGGGTCAGCACAGCATCGTCGCGCAATCGGTCCATTCCGCGATGGCGGTGCCGCTGTTCGACAACGAGCGCGTCCTCGGCGTGCTCTACGTGGACAGCCAGGACTTCACCGTGACGTTTACCGAGGATCAGCTCGAGCTGCTCACGCTGCTCGCCAACATGGCGGCGATCAAGATCACGAACGCGCGCCTGCTCGAGGCCGAGCAGGCGCAGGCGCGACTCGCGCAGGAGCTGGCGAGCGCAGTGCGGATCCAGCGCACGATTCTGCCCGCGGAGCCGCCGCGCGTTCCGGGCTACTGCTTCGAAGCCCTGCTGCAGACCTGCCACGAGGTGGGCGGCGACCTCTACGACTTCTACCAGCGCGCGGACGGCACGCTGCTGTTCCTGGTCGGCGACGTGACCGGGAAGGGCATGGGCGCGGCGCTGCTGATGTCATCGTTCCTGGCCTCGGCGCGCGTGCTCTACGACGCCTGCGACGACGTCGCAGACCTCGCCACGCGCCTCGGGTCAATCATGTTCCGAACCACCGACCCGATGCACTTCGTGACCGGCGTGGTCGGCGCACTCGATCCGCCGACCGGCCGGCTGCGCTACGTCAACGCCGGGCATCCCTCCATGGCGTTGGTGGCGGGGGGCGAGCTCCAGAAGCTCGAGAGCACGGGAATTCCGTTCGGGGTCCTGCCGGCTTTTCCCTATGCCGCGAGCGAGGTCGAGTTGCGGCCGGGGGCGCTGCTCGCGATCGTGAGCGACGGCATCCCGGAGGCGGACCGCGGCGGCGAGATGTTCGAGGAGCAGCGCCTGTACGACGCCCTGCTCGAGGACGGCGCGGGCGCGCCGCTCGAAGCGCTGCGCGATCGCATCATGGCGCGGGTGGACGAGTTCCTGGCGGACGCGCCGCGCAGCGACGACATCACGCTGCTGCTCCTCCGGCGCGAGGGCGCGTAGAAGGCGCGTCGGGATGGAGCGCGTCACGGGCATCGGCGGCGTCTTCTTCAAGGCGCGGGATCCCGCGCAGCTCCGGGCCTGGTACCGCGACCAGCTCGGCATCGCCGCGATGGAGGAGTGGGGCGTGGCGTTCCACTGGCGCGAGCTCGACCGCCCCGAGCGCGCCGGATACACGGTGTGGTCGCCGTTCGCGCAGGACACGCGCTACTTCGAGCCGAGTGCGGCACCGTTCATGATCAACCTGCGGGTGGCAAACCTGGACCGGATGCTCGCCCAGCTCCGCGCCGCCGGCGAACAGGTGGACGAAAAGGTCGAGGCCTCCGAGTTCGGGCGCTTCGGCTGGTTCATGGACCCGGAAGGGAACAAGGTCGAGCTCTGGGAGCCGCCGGATGCCGCGGCGGGCGCGGCGGTGGGCGGCGAAGAGAAGTGATCTCCGCCGAGATCCAGTGCCCCACGCTCAGGGTTTGGCTAGCCGCTCCAGCATGATGCGTGCCGAGCGCGATCCGGGATCGATCACGAGCGCCTTGCGGTAGAGCGCGATCGCCTGCTCGCGCTCGCCCAGCTCGAGATGGGCTTCGGCCAGGCTGTCCCATACATTCGCCGACCGCGGGTACGCCTCGGCATTGATCCGCAGCACCGCGAGCGCGGCCTCCTTCCGGCCGTCGCGCAGCAGCGCGTAGCCGGTCTCGTTGACCTCGCCCTCGGTGGTGTGTCCCCACCGGTCTGGATGGCGCCGCTTGTATTCGCGATAGGCAGCCGAGGCGGCCGCGTAGCCGCCCGCCAGCACCCGCTCGCGCAGCCGCTGGGCTAGCGTCGGCTGGCCCAGGTAGTCGAAAATCGCCTCCAGCGCCGGGTCGCGGTTCGCGCGGTAGTGCGTGCTGGTCATGGACGCTGCCAGATGAGGCGCGATCCACGGCCGGTCGTCCCACGGCAGCCGCGCCTGCCACGCCCACTGCGAGACCCGGAGCAGCGCGCCACAGTGCGGAAGCATCACCGACCTCGCGTCGCCATAATGGTTGGGTGGCGCGCCGGTTGGCTCGCCGACGAACAGCGTGTGGGTGTGGTCCTCGAGGAAGTTGGCGCAGTTCATCGCCGCCGAAAAGGTGCCGCGCCCGATGATGGTGAACAGGTGGCCGGGGCGGTTGACCGAGCTGTCGCGCTTGACGAGCCCGTGGATCAGCGGCTTGAGGATCAGGTTGTTGCCGCCGGAATTGTGGCGGATATCCAGCACCAGGTTCTCGACTCGCGCGCTGTCGACGAATGCGAACATGCGCTCGCAGAAACGGGAGAAGGTCTCAACGCCGTCCTCGAACTGGACCCGACGGAATTGGACGTAGAGCAGCTTCTTCTCCGGCAGGTACTCCATCCAGTAGGCCTTTTGCGGAACCCGCAGGTGGAGCGGCACCGGCGCCCGGGCACCGTCCCGCATGGTGCGGAAGCTCGCGACCGGAACACCCTCGCCGTCGAAGTACCAGTCCGGCGGACCCGCCGGCATGGGCGACGTCGCGGCCTCGAAGCGCTCGCGGCCGTGTGCGGTCTCGACGTCGAAGCGGATGCGCTCGGTGGTCTCGGAGATGCCGAGAACCTGGAGCGCGCGAGGCAGCATGAGGAAGAGCGGCGCGCGATTGAGCAGGGTGAACTCGTTGTCGGCGCTGGTGAGCGTGCCTGCACGGTTGAGCGCCTCCCGTGCGGGAAGCGCGCCGATGCGGACCACCTTCGCGCCCACAAATGGCGCGTAGCGTTCGTCCGCCGACTGGATGAAGAGCCCGTCCTCGAACGCATAAAGCCGCACTGGGACCATGCGATCGAAACCGAGCGCCGGAAGCGTCGCGTAGAGCCCGGTGTGTCCATCACCGATCATCGCGACCAGCTGCATGAGCGCGACCGCGTTCTCGGGATCGGTGAGCCCGGGAATGCGCGCATCGAGGCTCGACGCCGCAGAGTCGAAGCGCGCTTCGGGAATCTTGAAGAAAGGTTTCGGGTGAATGGAGCGAAGGCTCCGCACCGTGAACCTCAAGTCCTCGCGCCAGCGCGCGACGCGCGCGGTGTCGGAGGTGGTCGCGGCGACGGCGGTGGAGGTCAGCGAGAGCGCCAGCGCGGCGCACACGAACGGGATTTTGGAAGGGATCAGGTGTCCTCCACGAGGCAGGCGGGATCGCGCCCGCCGACGGGCCGCAGTGTGCCCCGGCGACAGGCCCAGGCTGAAGCACATCCGGCGTGACGCGGCGGATAGCGGGACGAGCGCGGCCCGAGTCGCGGGCCGACTCGCGTACGGGGCCTGCTCGAGCAGCCGGTGAGCGCAGCGCCCGGGGCCGGCACGAGATTGAGGATGCCGTGGCGTCGTGAAACCCCCATCGACCTGGTATAAAGTAGGCCGCTCATGACTCGGATTTCATGGCGTGGTCTGGAACTCGTCTTTCCGTGAAGGCGCTTACCTTCCAGGGCGTGGGCGGGATTCGAGTGGACGAGGTGCCCGATCCCGTCATCGCGCACGAGCGCGACGCCATCGTCGAAGTCGAGCTGGCGGCGATCTGCGGTTCGGACCTGCACGTCTACCACGGGCGCGAGACCGGCCTCGACCCCGGGACCGTGATGGGCCACGAGTGCGTCGGGCGGGTGGTCACGACCGGTGCCGGAGTCGAGGCCCTGAAGGTGGGAGACCGCGTCGCGTGCCCGTTCACCACGAGCTGCGGCGGCTGCTTCTACTGCACGAGCGGTCTCAGCGCCCGCTGCACCACGGGCCAGCTGTTCGGCTGGGTGCGAAACGGCATGGGGCTTCAGGGCGCGCAGGCGCAGCTCGTGCGCGTGCCGCTCGCGGACACCACGCTCCTCAAGCTGCCGGACGATCTGCCTGCCGCGGAGGCGCTCCTGCTGTGCGACGTGCTCCCGACCGGCTACCACTGCGCTCGAATGGGGGAAGTTTCGGCGGAGCGCGCGACCGTCGTGATCGGCTGCGGGCCGGTCGGGCTCATGGCGATCGCAGCCGCGCGCGAGCTGGGCGCCGAGCGGCTCTTCGTGGTGGATACGATCGAGGAACGGCTGGTACTCGGGGCGGGATTCGGCGCGACGGCGATCGACGCGCGGCGCGAGGACGCGCGCGGCGTGGTCCGCGCGGCCACCGGCGGGCGCGGCGCCGACGCGGTGCTCGAAGCGGTGGGGAGCCTGGACGCCGCGCGCCTCGCCTTCGAGCTGGTGCGGCCCGGCGGGACCATCGCGGTGGTGGGCGTGCATCACGAGGCGGGCTTCCCGTTCTCGCCGCCCGAGGCCTACGACATGAACCTGACCTGGCGGATCGGCCGCTGCCCGGCGCGCAGCCTGATGGACGAGCTGGTCCCGCTGGTGCGACGGCGAGGCCGGGAGCTGGCGCGCATCTTCACGCACCGGCTCCCGCTCGCGGAGGGAGTTCGCGCCTACGAGATCTTCGACGGGAAGCTGGACGGATGCATCAAGGTGGCGCTCGTGGCGTGAGCACGGCTCACAGGCCGATGCGCTCGAGCAGCCCGGCTCCGATCGAAGCGCTCGAGCCGCGGGCCCGCCTTGAGGTAAACGCCCCACGCCGCGCCATTCGGGCGCGACATGGGGCGTTCCCAAGAACGCACACCCTGCGATACATTCCGCGAATGCCGCTGGCTCCCCACACCCGCCTCGGACCCTACGAGATTCTCGCCCCGCTCGGCGCGGGGGGGATGGGCGAGGTCTATCGCGCCCGCGACACGCGGCTCGACCGCGCCGTCGCGATCAAGGTGCTGCCGCAGCATCTCTCCGCCCGAGGCGAAGCGCGCGCGCGGTGTCGAGCCTGAACCACCCGCACATCTGCACGCTGCACGACGTCGGGCACCAGGACGGCGTGGACTACCTGGTGATGGAGCTGGTAGAGGGGGAGACACTCGCCCATCGACTGGAGCGCGGCGCGCTGCCCGCGCCCGAACTACTGAGGACCGCGATCGAGATTGCCGGCGCCCTGGACCGGGCGCACCGGAGCGGCATCGTGCACCGTGATCTCAAGCCCGGAAACGTGATGATGACCAAGTCGGGAGCGAAGCTCATGGATTTCGGGCTCGCTCGCGCGACGGGGCTCGCGCCGGCAGCGAGCGATCTCACGAGCTCACCCACGGTGACGCGCCCGCTGACGGCGGAGGGCACCCTCGTGGGCACGTTCCAGTACATGGCGCCGGAGCAGCTCGAAGGCAAGGATGCGGACGCGCGCAGCGACCTGTGGGCTCTGGGTTGCGTGCTCCACGAGATGGCGACCGGCCGGCGCGCGTTCGAGGGTGGGAGCCAGGCGTCCCTGATCTCGGCGATCATGAAGGACGAGCCGCGGCCGATCACCGAGCTTCAGCCAATGAGCCCGGCAGCGCTCGAGCGCGCCGTGAGACGGTGCCTGGCGAAAGAGCCGGACGATCGCTGGCAGAGCGCGCGCGATCTCATGCACGAGCTCCAGTGGATTCGCGAGCGCGGGTCGCAGCCTCCCGGGCCCGCGCCCGGGGCCGCGGCCGCGAAACGCGAACTCACGTATCACGCGCTCACCTTCCGCCGCGGGGCGGTCATGAATGCGCGGTTCGCGCTCGACGGCCGGGCCGTAGTCTACGCCGCCGCCTGGGACGGAGGACCATCTCGGGTCCATCTCACGCGCCTCGAGAGCCCCGAGACCACCGAGCTGCCACTCCCGCCCGCCAACCTGCTCAGCGTCTCGCGCTCCGGCGAGCTCGCGCTCTCGCTCAATCGGCGGCAGCTCGGGACCTCCTGGATCTCGACCGGCCTGCTCGCGCAGGCGCCGCTCTTCGGCGGTGCGCCACGCGAGCTGCTGCGCGGGGTGCACGAAGCGGATTGGGCTCCCGACGGACGGAATCTGGCGGTCATCCGCCGGGCTGGTCTCGAAGTCGTCGTCGAGTTCCCGATCGGCAAGAAACTCTACGCGTCGGCGAATTGGAAGGCGTGGTCGCGAATTTCTCCGGACGGTGAGCGGATCGCCTTTTTCGAATTGCTCGGGGGTGCCGGAAACGTGCTCCAGACCATCGATCGGGCTGGAACGTTGCGCACGCTCGCGAAGGTTTCCCATTGGCCGGGCAGCCTGGCCTGGCGCGCGGACGGAGCGGAGATCTGGTTCACTCAGTGGGGAGGGCCGGACGGCGCGTCGCTCCGAGCCGTGGATCTCGAGGGTGGGAGCCGAACCATCACGCGTTTCATCGGCGGACTCACGAATCTGCACGATCTCTCTCCCTCGGGCGACGCGCTCGTCTCGCGCTCGCTTCTCTATTCCTCGATCGCGTGTCTGCCACCGGATCACGAGCGGGAGCGTGACCTGTCGTGGCTCGATTTGAGCATCGCCAAGGACCTCTCCGCCGACGGGCAGACGTTGCTGTTCGACGAGCAGGGCATCGGAGTCTCCGGGGAGGATCAGACCTTCGTGCGCTCCACCGACGGCTCGCCGCCGGTCCGTCTCGGTCGCGGCATCGCGCGCAGCCTTTCCCCGGACGGCCGATGGGCGATCGTGGTGGACGAGGGCGAGCTCACCCTGCTTCCGACCGGCGCCGACGAGGCGCGCACGGTGGACACTTCGCCCGCGCGGCAGGCGGGAGTCGCCGCCTGGTTCCCGGATGGAGAACGCATCCTGTTCCAGGGGACCGAGGAGGGGAGCGGCGTTCGGCTCTACGTCGTGCCTGCGAAGGGTGGACCGCCCCGGGCGATCACCCCCGAAGGCGTGGGATTCGCCTTTGGCGCGGCGACCAGGCCGGTATCGCCTGATGGGACGCGCGTGGTCGCGATGGCGGGTGGCCGCGAGCTGCGCATCTACGACGTCGAATCGGGCACGCCGCTGGCCGCGTTTTCAGTCGAGGAGGACGAGGAGCCGATCCGTTGGAGCGCAGACGGACGATCCGTTTTCCTGTGGCGCCGGGGAGACGTTCCGTTGAGGGTATTCCGCCTCGATGTCGAAACCGGCGGCCGCGAGCGTCTGATGGAGCTGATGCCCGCGGATCCCACGGGAGTGACGACCTCTCGCACCATGCTGCTCACGCCCGATGGTCGCGCCTACGCGTACACCTACGTGCGCCAACTGTCGGAACTGTACTTGGTTCGAGGTCTGGCATGACCGGCGCTCCTGAGCGCATCGGGCCATATCCCATCGAGCGTGAAGTCGGGCGCGGCGGCATGGGCGTGGTCTATCTCGGGCGCGACACGCGGCTCGACCGCCGGGTCGCGATCAAGGTGCTGCCGGACGCAGTCGCGGCCGACCCCGAGCGGCTGGCGCGCTTCGAGCGCGAGGCGCGGCTGCTGGCCTCGCTCAACCACCCGAACATCGCGGGCATCTACGGCCTCGAAGAGGCCGAGGGCCGGCGCTTCCTCGCGCTCGAATACGTGGAGGGCGACACGCTCGCCCAGCGCGTCGCGCGCGGTGCGCTGCCGCCCGACGAGGCGCTCGAAGTTTGCCGGCAGATCGCGGCGGCGCTCGAGGCGGCGCACGAGAGCGGCGTCATCCACCGCGATCTCAAGCCGGGAAACGTCAAGATCACGCCCACGGGCGAGGTGAAGGTGCTCGACTTCGGTCTCGCCAAGGGCGAAGCGAGCTCGTCGTCGGGCTCCGACCCCGATCTCTCGCACTCTCCGACGCTGACCCACGCCGCGGCCACCAGCGCCGGCGTGATCCTGGGCACCGCGGCCTACATGAGCCCGGAGCAGGCGCGCGGCAAGAGCGTGGACCGGCGCACCGACATCTGGTCGTTCGGGTGCGTGCTCTACGAGTGCCTGACCGGCAGGCAGCTGTTCGCGGGAGAGACGGTCTCCGACACGATTGCGAAGATCCTGGAGCGCGAGCCGGACTGGGCCGCCCTGCCGCCGCAGACGCCGGCTCTGGCGCGCGAACTGCTGCGCCGTTGTCTGGAGAAGGACGCGAAGAAGCGGCTGCGCGACATCGGCGACGCGCGCCTCGAGCTCGAAGAGTCGCTGACGCAGCTGCGGTCATCGGGCCGGATGGCGGCCGCCGCGGCGGAGGAGAAGAGACGAGCCCGCGCGGCGACACCCTTCTTCACGGTGCGCACGCTTCTGATCGGGGCCGCAGTGGGCGCGATCGCGGGCGTCGCGGCATGGAACGGCGTCGGGCCCGGCGCGTCGCTGAGGGCGATGTCGAAGGCGTTCGCGACCGCCACCCATCTCTCGGTAACGCTTCCCTCCGAGATTCGCTTCGACTTCGGGGGCCTCTCTCCCGACGGCTCCCGGCTGGTGTACGTCGGGAGACCCAGGAAATCGGAGGGCGGCACGGAAGAGTCCGTTCCGATGATCTACGTCCGGCGGCTCGACAGCTACGACATGAAGCCACTGCCGGGGACGGAAGGGGTCACCGGTTTCGGAATGTCCCGGGACGGCCGATCCATCTTCTTCACGGCTCCCGTGAGCCGCGGTGCCGCGAAGCTCAAGCTCTCGAGAGTTCCGGCGGACGGCGGCGCGCCGCCGATCTCGCTCACCGATTGGAAGGATGAATGGGAGGGTTTCACCGCGCTCCACGGCGGCGACCTCCTGCTCACCATGGGTCAGGGCGCGAGCTTTCTGCGGCTACCCGCGGGTGGGGGAGAGGCCGGACCTCCGGCGAAGATTGACGCGGGCAAGTATCGCGGAAGTCTCTTCGCCACCAGCGTGCTCCCCGGCGACCGGGGCGTGCTCATGAACGGGGTCTCGTACGGATCGCGCGGCTGGTACTACCGGATCGCGCTCCTCGAACCGAAATCCGGCAAGGTGCGCTTCCTGCTCGACGACGGCGGGAATGCGGTCTACTCGCCGACCGGGCACCTGCTGTTCACGCGCGGCGACGCGCTGCTCGCCGCGCCCTTCGATCTGGGCCGACTCGCCCTCACCGGACCACCCGTTCCGATCGTGAGCGGGCTGTGGACCCGCTTCATCGTGGAACCGGCGGCGTTCGACCTCGCCGAAAACGGAACCCTGATGTACCGGCCGGGTGGCGCGGTTCGCACCGAGCGACGGCTCGCGATGGTGGATGCGAACGGGAGGGTGGAACCGTGGAGCCAGGAACGGCGGCCGTACGGGGCTGAGCCTGCGATGTCGCGCGATGGCCGGCGCTTCGTGGTCGTGATCACCAACGCCCAGGGGATCGACGAGATCTGGGTTTCCGATTTCGACCGTCCGGCGCTGCGCAGGGTCGTGGCCGTGCCGGATGCGGATTGCGACCTGGGCTGCATGAGCCCGGACGGCCAGGCATTCGCATACGCGCGGAACGGCCGGGACGAGAAGGATGGGGTGTACCTGCAGCGAACGGATGGTCAGGGAGCGCCGAGGCGCATCATCATCCCCGCCAACCCGAGCGCCTTTCCTTTCCCGCTCGACTGGTCTCCGGACGGGAGCGCTCTCTTGAGCACCGAGACGATCGAAGGGCGAGCGCACCTCCGCATTCAGCGGTCACTCCTCACCTCGGGCGACCCCGTCGAGCCGAAGCCGCTGATCTCGGGTTTCGTGGACGAGCTCGACGGAAGGTTCTCCCCCGATGGCAAGCTGATCGCGTTCTCCTCGAACGAGTCCGGCAAATCCGAGATCTACGTGTGCGCCTATCATCCCGACGGAACGGTGAGCGACCCGGTGCGGGTCTCGAGCGGGGGAGGGCAGTTGCCCCATTGGACGGCCGGCGGGAAATCCCTGATGTTCGTCGCCAACCCGCGCCGCCTGATGTCGGTGCCGATCACGGCGGCCCCCGAAATCGCCCCCGGCCCGCAGGTCGAGCTGTTCGATCTCGAGAAGCTGAGGATCAGCAACTTCACGGTTCTGCCCGACGGGCGCCTGTTCGGGATTCTCACCAGCGAGCTGGAACGCGGCGAGGTCACCGGCCAGAACCTGATTCTCGGTTTCTCGAGCCAGCTGAAACGCACGATGGCATCCCGCCGCTGAGGGCCCGCGCCGCGCCCCGAGATGGGGCCTCAAGTCCACCCCGCCCTCCGGCCGATGACAGACGGGAACCCGAGCCGGGATCGACCGGCTTCCTGTACCGGATGGAGGAGCCATGGCTCTCATGCCCGAACCCGCGCCCCGCGCGAACGACGCCCCCTCTTATGCCACCACCGTCAGCCTCAAGCTGACCCTCAAGGGCCAGCTGGTTCAGAGCTACGGTTTGGAGCAGGACACCATCACCGTGGGCCGCGATCCTCAGTGCGACGTCTACGTCGACAATCCCGGGGTGTCGCGTCAGCACTTCCGCATCGAGCGCGGCGACACCGGCGAGTTCCGCGTGGTGGACGCCGGCAGCTCGAACGGCACGTATCTGAACGATCGCCCGGTCAAGGTCGCCACGCTGCGCGACGGCGACACCGTCCAGTTCGGCAAGTACGCGCTCGAGGTGGGAATCGACGAGCTGGTGGGTGCTCAGGGCTCGGCTCGGCGCGGCGCGGCGCGCGGGAGCGAAGGAGCGACCGTGATGCTTTCGCCGGCCGAGGTGCGCCACATGGTGGCCGAGGCCAGGGCCGCCGGCCAGGCCGGCACGCCTTCCCCGGCTGCCGCCCACCAGCCGCCGCTCAAGCTGGTGAGCCCCGCGGCGCCACCGGTGACGGGTTCCCAATCGTCCGCCTGGAGGTCGTGGATCGCGGTCTGCGCGGTGACGCTGGTCGCCGCCGCTATCGCGATCTGGTTGCTGGCGCGCTGAGCGCTTCCTAAGCACCGCGGCGGTTCGCGGCGTCGCGCATACCTCACGCGCCCCGCAGCGCGGCCTCGGGCGAGCTGAACAGCGAGCCGATCGCGCTCCGCCACAGTCGGGCGCGCGGCAGGCGCGGCCGGCGCTCGCCCCACGGGAACGTGGGATCGCGCCGCGCGTGGTCGAGCGAGCCCAGCGCCCACACCGCGGGCCACAGGCAGAACAGGCGGTAGCGCACCGCGCGCCCCGGCACCAGCGCCAGGTAGTCCGGTACCCGCTTGAGCGCGGCGCGGGCGAGCGCTTCGAGCCGCGCCGCCAGCTCGCGCACGCCGGGATGCTCCCGCCCCACCAGATCGCGCGGCGCGAGGCCGCGCTCCGCGAGCCACGCCGCCGGCACGTAACAGCGCCCGCGCCGCACGTCCGCCGGCCAGTCGAGCAGGATGTTGGTGAGCTGGAGCGCCTCGCCTACCACCGGCGCGAGTGCCAGCCTGAGCATCTCGCGCGCCGCGTTGCGCGCCGGAACGCGCTCGGCAAAGAGACGCGTGAGCATGACGCCGACGCAGCCGGCGACCACGTGACAGTAGTCGTGAAGCTCGGCCTCGCTGTCGAGATAGGGGGTGCCGGGAGGGCGTTCCGCCGCGCGCGCGGCGTAGCGGCTCATGCCGCCCGCCATCTGGCGAACGCAATCGGCGACCAGCTCGCGATCGCGGGTGGGCAGCGCGCCGAACACCCGCAGCACCGCCGGCAGGCGCGTGACCAGCTCGAGGTCGTCGCGGCCGCGGGCGACCGCCGCGGCGCGGCGCGCGAGCTCCGAGGCGGCGGCATCGTCACCGGCGAGCGAGCGCTCGAGCGCCGTGAACCGGTCGCGGAACTCCTCCGAATCGCCCGGCCACGAATCCTCCAGCGCGTCGGCGGTGCGGCACAGCAAGTAACCGGTCCGCACCGACTCGCCGAGCGAGCCGTTGAGGAGCCGGATGCTGATCGCGAAGGTGCGAGAGACGCGGGGCAGCACGGCGCGACAGTAGCGGCGATCCTCGCGTTGGGGAGGCGCATGCATGGGAAGCCGCAGACTAGCACTCGGGCCGGGGCGTCACTACACTGCGGGGCGTCCGGGCCGCATCGCTCGCTCGGCCGGATGTTGACGCGCCCCTCGCCCGTCTGCCGGGGTCAATCTCAAGGCCGCTCGAGGAGCTGCCGATAATGGATGTCGGGGTCCCACCTTGATTCCAGCCCGCTTTCCCGCCCGCTTCGCCACCGCCGCGCTCACGCTGGCGCTGGTGTGCGCACCCGCCGCCGCTCGCGCCCAGGACTATCCGCGCCTCGGCCTCTACTGCTCGATGTACGGCGACGGATTCCCGCTGTGGGACGTGAACGGCGCCCTTCAAGATTCCGCGCTCGCCGCGATCGCGCGCTATCACCAGGTGGTCCTCGACGCGAGCCCGATCACCCCGTACCGGCCCGATGCCGCGGCCGCGCTGCGCGTCCGGCATCCCGGGATCAAACTCTACGCCTACGTCACGGGACACAACATCTGGGGGGCCAACAACGCCGACAGCACGATCCACTACCCGACCCGCTACAACCACCTGGTGCGCAGCCTCGGCGGCTACCTCTACGACACCGCCGGCCGGCTGTTCGACGGTTCCGACGTCAACCTCGCGAAGCGGGACGCGAACGGCCGCTTCATCGTGGCCGAATCGCTCGCCGACCTCTTCATGAACGCCATCGTGACGACCGGCATCTGGGACGGCATGTTCCTCGACGTCTACTGCAAGTCCATCCTGTGGATGGAAGGCCCGGGCGTCCAGATCGATTACGTTCGCGCCGGCTACCCCAGCCTCTCCGCGTTCGACCAGGCCTGGGGCGCGGGAGTGGACACGCTCGGCAACCGGCTGAAGCGGCTCGCGGGGCCCTCGTTCGAGTTGATCGGGAACTGCGGGCAGAGCACCAACTACGGCTCGTTCAACGGCTGGATGCGCGAGAATTTTCCGTACCAGAACGGCGGCGACTGGTACCAGAACATGTATCGCATTCCGGGCGGCTACTTCGTGGACGACGCGCGGTTTCTCCCGCCGCAGAGCAACTACCTCTTCAGCGCGCTGGTGGCCAGCGACCCCTACGATCCGAACAACGCGCGCAAGGCGCGCCTGGGGCTCGCGAGCGCGGCGCTGGGGAAGGGTTACAGTGTGTTCGGACCTTCCGACCGCCGCTCGCGTCCGTTCCCGTACCACATGTGGTGGTACGACGAGTACGGCGTGGACCTCGCCACCGGCGGCGCGTCGGGTCTGATCCAGCACACCGGGTGGCTAGGCCAGCCGCTCGGCGACTACTACCAGATGATCTGGATCGGGACCAATCCCGACGTCGTCACCAATTCCGATTTCGAAACCGATGTCACGAGCGGCTGGCGATTCAGCGCCGGCGTCCCGGCGACTCTGATGCGCGACGTCGGGACCGCCGCCGTGGGGTCGGCGTCCGCGCGGGTGACGGTCTCGGCCGCGGGTTCCGTGTCCTGGGCCGTGGGGTTCGGCACCGTCGGCACGATGCCGCTGAGCGCTGGGCAGCCTTACTCGGCCAGCTTCTGGGCCAGGGCGTCCGCTCCACGCACCATCGTGGTCGCGGCCGGCCCCACCGCGTCGCTCCGCATCGCGATCACGACTTCGTGGAAGCGGTACCAGGTCACGCTTCTACCCTACGCCGACGGGAACGCGGGTTTGCAGCTCTTCCTCGCGGAGGCGGCGGGCGACGTGTGGTTCGACGACGTGCACTTCCAGCCCGGCGTCACCAACCTCTATCGGAGGGACTTCCAGAACGGGATCGTGCTGGTGAATCCGTCGAACGATGTGCTCACCGTGCCGCTCGAGCACCTCTATCGGAAGATTCGCGGCGTCTCGGACCCTGCGACCAACGACGGCACGATCGTGGCCCTGGTGACCGTGAACCCGAGCGACGCGCTGTTCCTGATCGGGGACGACCGCATTCCACCCGCGGCGATCATGGATCTCCAGACCGGGTCGGCCTGGCAGCCGCACCTACGCGCGCGGCGGCCGCAGGCAGGGGGCGGGTCTTCACAGCCGCCCCCGCCGCACGACCCTTAAGCGACCTCCTCCACCTCCGCCGTCCAGCTCACCGCGACCGCGCCTTTCAGCGAGGCCGCAGTCGGGCAGCGCTCCTGATGGCGCGCGAGCGCGCGATCCACCACCTCGCGCGTGCCGGGCGGGATCCGGAGCCGGTAGCGTATCCGCACCTCGGTCAGCACCGGCAGCCCGTCGCGCACCTCGTTCAAGCCCTCCACCTCGGCGCGGATCGCGTCGTCCTCGAGCTTCACCTGCCGCACCTCCAGCGCGGCGATCAGGGTGCCGAGCATTCAGCCGCCGGTGGCGGCCACGATGTAGTCCACCGGCAGCGGCAGCGCGCGCGGTGGCACGAGCTTGAACAGCTCGACGATCGGGCCGTGCACGCCCATGTCCACGGTTTCACCGGTGGGAAGGTGCGCCCGGCGGTGGAGATGGCCGGTTTTCTCGAGCGTGACGCGGGAGACGTAGAGCGGGTCGGACACGTGAGGGCCTCACTGGAGGAGGTGCGCTGCGCGTGCTGCGCCGTGGGCCGCTCCACCTTTGCGCTTGCGTCCCGCCCAGTCCATCCCTAAATTCGCCGCGCTTCCCGCACCCGGGAGGCGCCTTCGGGGAGCGCCGGGCGCGGCGCTCCATCGCGCTCGCCGCCACCGCCGGCGCTCCGGCCCGGCGCTTGGGCCCGCAGAGGATCCATGGCTTCCACCACGGCGTTTCGAATCGCGGGCCGGCTGTCGCTCGCGACCACGCTGCTCATGTTCGGGCTGATGGTGCTGGGCTCGGTGGTGCGCAGCACAGGCTCCGGGCTCGCCTGCCCGGACTGGCCGCTGTGCCAGGGCCGGCTGATCCCGCCGTTTCAGTTCAACGTGCTCATCGAGTGGTTCCACCGGCTGGCCGCGCTGCTGGTGAGCGTGCTGCTGTTCGCCACGGCGGGGTGGATCCTGCTGCATCGCACGACTCGCTCGAAGCTGGGCGGGCTCGCGACGCTGGCGGTGGTGCTGCTCGCGGCGCAGGTGCTGCTCGGAGCGCTCACGGTGTGGAAGCTGCTCTCACCGGCGGTGGTGAGCGGCCATCTTGCGGTGGCGCTGCTGCTGTTCGCGACATTGCTCTCGCTCACGCTGATCGCGCGCGAGGAGTCCGAGCCCGACGCGGCTGAGCCGCGGCCGCTGCGCCCGCCGGGGCTGCTCGCCACGCTCGCGATCGCGACCGCGATGGCCTGCGGCCAGGCGCTGCTGGGCGGCATGGTGAGCACCAGCCACGCAGGGCTCGCGTGCCCCGACTGGCCGGGCTGTAACGGCCGGCTCTTTCCCCCGCTCGAGGGGCCCGAAGGCCTCCACATGCTTCATCGCTACGGCGCATACGCGCTCACCGCCATGATGATGCTGGTCGCGATCCGCGCGCGCACTGCTCCCGATGCCGCGGTGCGGGCGGGCGGGGCCATGGCGTTCGGCCTCACGCTCGCGCAGGTGGTGCTCGGGGTGTGCAACGTGCTGCTCGGGACCCCGCCCTGGCTCTCGGCGATGCACCTCGCGACCGCGGTGGCGATTCTCGCGCTGCTGCTGGTTGCGTCCTTCCGGGCCGCGGCGCTGCCCGCGCGCGAGGCGCGCGTGGCGCTGGTGGCGACCCCATGAGCCTCGCGCTGGCCGAGCCCTCGGTGCGGCGCCTGGCACTCGCCTATCTCGAGCTCACCAAGCCGCGCATCGTGACGCTGGTGGTGATCACCGGCGTGCCCGCGCTCCTGATCGCGGCGCAGGGGATGCCGCCCGCCCACATCTTCTTCGGCACGCTGGCGGGCACCATGATGGCGGCGGCCTCGGCGGCGAGCTTCAACATGTACTTCGACCGCGATCTCGACGGGCTGATGCGCCGCACCGCGAGCCGCCCGCTGCCCTCCGGGCTGCTCCCGCCCTCCAGCGCGCTGGGTCTGGGCTGCGTGCTGGCGGGGCTCTCGTGGGTGACGCTGCTCACCTTCACCCACCTGCTGGCGGGGCTGATCGCGCTCGCGTCGATCTTCTACTACGCCGTGGTCTACACGGTGTGGCTCAAGCGCCGCACGCCGCAGAACATCGTGATCGGGGGCGCCGCGGGTGCCGCGGCGCCGCTCATCGCGTGGGCCGCGGTGACGGGGGGCGTCAGCGTGCCGGCCGTGCTGCTCGCGGGCATCGTGTTCCTGTGGACGCCGCCGCATTTCTGGGCGCTCGCGCTCTACCGGCTCGACGACTACGCGCACGCCCACGTGCCGATGCTGCCGGTGACGCACGGCGAAGACGAGACGCGGCGGCAGATCCTGCTCTACTCGCTGACCCTGGTGCCGGTGACCCTGGCGCTGGTGCCGCTCGGGGTGGCGGGCTGGGTCTACGGCGTGCCGGCGGCGCTGCTGGGCGCGGCGTTCGTGTTCGGCGCGGCCCGGCTGCGGCGCTCGAAGAGCGGCGCGCACGCCACGCAGCTCTTCCGCTTCTCGATCCTCTACCTGTTCCTGCTGTTCGTGATGCTCACGCTGGACGCCGTGGTGCGGATCGCGGTGCGGGGCGGGGGGGCGTGAGCGGGCGGCCCGGGAGCCGGGAGACCGCGCCGCGATCCACAATCCGGTTTCACTCCGGTGCTGCAGCGTGGTAGTTTTCCGCGCGACTTTTTGCCCGCGAGTGCGAGTCCAGGACCCGAGTCACCCGACCCCCACAGGGAAGCCCATGGCCCGAAGGCCCCAACGCACACTGCTGCGGCTCGCCGCGTTGCTCGTGACGGTCCTGCCGCTCGCGATCGCCGGCTGCACGCTCCAGCAGTTCCCGCAGAGCACCCTCCACCCGCACTCCGACTACGCGAATAGCATCCAGTCGCTGCTCGAGCAGCTGACGTTCTGGGTGGTCGTCATCTTCGTGGTGGTCGAGGGACTCCTGATCTACGCGGTGATCCGGTTTCGCGCGCGCCCGGGAATGGCGGATCCCAAGCCGGTCCACGGCCACACCGGTCTCGAGATCGCCTGGACCATCGCACCCGCCGTGATCCTCGCGATCGTCGCCGTGCCGACCGTGCTCGCCATCTACCAGACCCAGGGCGGCGCGCCGGCGGGAGCGCTCCAGGTCAAGGTGACGGGGCACCAGTGGTGGTGGGAGTTCAATTATCCGGAGCTGGGCGTGACCACGGGGAGCGAGCTGCACGTCCCGGTCAATCGCGCGATCGCGGTGGATCTCGAGTCCGCCGACGTGATTCACAGCTTCTGGTTCCCGGCGGTCGGCGGCAAGCGCGACGTGGTCCCGGGGCACACCAACCGCATGTGGTTCACGCCCGACAGCGTCGGAGTGTTTCCCGGACAGTGCGCCGAGCTGTGCGGCATCTCGCACGCAAACATGAAGATGATACTGGTGGTCGAGACCCGGGAGGCGTTCGACGCGTGGGTCGCGCGGCAGAAGCAGGCGCCAGCTGAGCCGGACTCGACCACGCTCGCCGGCCGGGGCCGGGCGATCTACGCCGAGAGCGCGTGCATCGGCTGCCACACCATCGAGGGCATTTCGGCCGGGATCATCGGGCCGAATCTCACGCACGTCGGAAGCCGCATGACGCTCGCGGGCGCGATGTTCCCGAACGACAGCCGGCACCTCGCGAAGTGGATCGCCGAGCCGGACAAGCAGAAGCCCGGGACGATGATGCTCAATCTCTCGTTGCCGCCCGACCAGGTCGAAGTGCTGGTCGCGTACCTCCAGAGCCTGAAGTAGCCGCGCGGAACCACGAGAAAGGAAGGGTCATGGCCACCACCGCCGCCGCCATTCACGCCCCGGCCAAGCTCGAGTCCGGGCTGTGGAGCTGGCTCACGACCGTGGACCACAAGCGCATCGGGATCCTGTACGGGTCCACCGCGCTGTTCTTCTTCCTGCTCGGGGGGCTCGAGGCGCTCCTCATCCGGATCCAGCTCATGAAGCCGGAGAACACGCTGGTGAGCCCCGATTTCTTCAACCAGCTGTTCACCATGCACGGCACGACCATGATCTTCCTCGCCGTGATGCCGCTCTCGGCGAGCTTCTTCAACTTCATCGTGCCGCTTCAGATCGGCGCACGCGACGTCGCTTTTCCCCGCCTTAACGCGTTCAGCTACTGGGTGTTCCTTTCCGGCGGGATCTTCCTCAACCTCAGCTTCTTCCTGGGCGGCGCGCCCAGCACGGGCTGGTTCGGCTACTCGAACCTGACCTCGAGCCAGTACGCGCCCGGGCACGGCGTGGACTTCTGGGCGATCGGCCTCCAGATCCTGGGCATCGCCTCGCTCGCCGCGGGGTTCAATTTCATCATCACCATCCTCAACCTGCGCGCGCCCGGGATGAAGCTCATGCGCATGCCGGTGTTCGTCTGGATGACGCTGGTCACATCGTTCCTCATCATCCTGGCCTTCCCGGTCATCACCGTGGCGCTGGTGTTCCTGCTGTTCGACCGTTTCACCGGCACCAATTTCTTCGTGCCGGCGGGCGGCGCCGATCCGCTGCTGTGGCAGCACCTGTTCTGGCTGTTCGGCCACCCGGAGGTCTACATCCTGATCCTGCCGGCGATGGGAATCGTCTCCGAGGTGCTGCCGACTTTCTCGCGCAAGCCGCTGTTCGGCTATCCGGTGGTGGTCTACTCGGGGATCTTCATCGGCTTCATGGGCTGGGGGGTGTGGAGCCACCACATGTTCTCGGTGGGCCTGGGGCCGCTCGCGGATTCCTTTTTCGCGCTCACCACCATGCTCATCGCGATCCCGACCGGCGTGAAGATCTTCAACTGGATCGCCACCATCTGGGGCGGACGGGTGGAGCTCAAGACCGCGATGCTGTTCGCGGTCGGCTTCATCGCCCTGTTCATCATGGGCGGGCTCTCGGGCTTCATGCACGCCTCGCCGCCCGCCGATCTGCAGCAGACCGACACCTATTTCGTGGTCGCGCACATCCACTACGTTCTGTTCGGCGGAGCCATCATGGGGCTGTTCGCGGGGATCTACTACTGGTTCCCGAAGGTCACCGGTCGCTTCATGAGCGAAGGGCTCGGCAAGCTGCATTTCTGGACCACGATGATCGCCATGAACATCACGTTCTTCCCCATGCACTTCGTGGGCCTGCTGGGCATGCCGCGGCGAGTCTACACCTACGCGCCCAACATGGGCTTCGACCAGATGAATTTCCTGTCCACCATCGGCGCTCTGCTGCTGGTCCCCTCGCTGCTGGTCTTCCTGTGGAACCTGATTTCGAGCGCGAAGAACGGAAAGCCCGCGGGCAGCGACCCGTGGGGCGGGGCGACGCTCGAGTGGGCGATCCCCTCGCCGCCGCCGGCCCACAACTTCGGCAGCATTCCCGAGGTGAAGAGCCTCGATCCGCTGTGGCACAAGGAAGGGCGCGAGCTGGCGCTGGCCTCGAACCAGGCGCGCGGCCCGTTCCACATGCCGCCGCCCTCGTTCTGGCCGCTGGTGAGCGGGCTGGGCGTCACCCTGCTCATGAGCGGAATGATCTTCGGCTGGGCGGTCGGCATCCCGGGACTGGTGCTCACCCTCGCCGGCATCTATTCCTGGGCGTTCGAGCCCTGCACGTGAGCCTCATCATCCGCGGAGGGTACTGACCTTGGCCGTCGCCGCCCACGCCGTCGCGCCGCACGAGGCGCACCACACCAGCACCGGGCTCAACAGCCGGAAGATGCTGTTCTGGGCGTTCCTCGGCTCGGAATGCATGTTGTTCGGCTCGCTGATCGCGACCTATGTCGTCTACCGCGGACGCGACCAGGTGGGGCCGCACCCGCACGAGATCTTCAACATTCCCTTCACCTCGGTGAGCGCCTTCGTGCTGCTGATGAGCAGTCTCACCATGGTGCTGGCGCTGGCCGCGGTTCAGCGCGGCAACCAGCGTGGCGCCCGCACCTGGCTGGCCGCCACCGCGCTGCTCGGCATGACGTTCGTCGCCGGGCAGTGTTACGAGTTCACCGAGTTCTTCTACGACGGGCTCAGGCTCCAAACCAACCTGTTCGGCTCCACGTTCTTCGTGCTGACCGGGTTCCACGGCACGCACGTCACGATCGGCGTCATCTGGCTGTGGACGCTGTTCATGATGGCGGTGCGCGGCAAGCTGCCGAAAGAGCGCGCGCTCGACGTCGAGATCGCGGGGCTCTACTGGCACTTCGTGGACGTGGTCTGGATCGCGATCTTCACCCTGGTCTACCTGATCCAGTAGGGGAGGCACTCATGGCCGAGCACGCCGAAGGTCACGCGCAACCGAAGGGGCACGCGCACCCGGGTGCCAAGGAGTACCTCGCGATCGCCACCATCCTCACGGTGCTCACGGCGGTCGAGGTCGCGGTGTTCTACATCCCCTCGATGAAGCCCATGCTGGTGCCAACGCTGCTCACGCTCTCGGCGGTCAAGTTAGCGCTGGAGGCGATGTTCTACATGCACCTTAAGTTCGACCATCGGCTGTTTTCGTGGTGCCGATGATAATCGCGGCGCTCGTGATCCTCGCGCTGCTGAAGTTGTTCGGGCGCTGGTAGGGGATCGTGGAACCCCGCGCCGCGCCGAAAGGTGCCGCGCGGCCAAGGGTAGAGCCCCGGAGTCCTCTCGGACGCCGGGGCTCGATTGGTAGCGGGGGCTGGATTTGAACCAGCGACCTTCGGGTTATGAGCCCGACGAGCTACCAGGCTGCTCCACCCCGCATCAACAGGCCGAAAGCTAAGGGCCCGCCCGCCCGCTGTCAAGTCGGACTGCGCGCGCAAGTCGGGCGGAACGCGCAGGTCGAGCGGCACCGTCCCGGCTCGATTCGCCCGACTCACCGGTTGCGTGCGCTTCGCGCGGTGGATATTCTCCGCGCTCTTGACCGGGATCGAACACGTGCGGATCGGGACGGACATTCTTGCCTGGAGGCAGCGTTGACTCGTAATCGGCTCGCGGCCGCGGTGGGTCTCGCCGGACTGCTGGTGGCGGGAGGGGAGGCCCGGCAGGCGCAAGCGGCCGCCGAGGTCCACCGCATCAACCTCGTGATCTCGGCGATTCCCACGCAGATCTCCGGCGGCGACTTCAACGACGAGATCGATTTCCGCAACCGTGCCTACATCGAGCCCCGGGGCCTCGAGGGCATGGACCGCATCACATACGGCTGGCTCTTCGACACCGAGCTGCGCTACCTGGTCCGGCCGAGCCTGGCGCTGGCGGCGGGAGTGGGGCAGCTGCGCATCAGGAGCTCGCGCGAGTTCCTGCCCGCGCTGCAGGAGGACATCCGGCTGCGCGCCGAAATCCTCTCGGTGCCGATTCACGCCGGGGCGGCCTACTACTTCCAGCCCTACAACCAGGGCGACTTCCAGGCCCGAGCCTACGCCGGCGGCGGATTCCTGAGCCTGGTGGGAAACCGCGCCAAGTTCCAGCGCTTCGAGCAGGTGGGCGACACCGCGCGCTCGCTGTCGCGCTGGCAGGAGGTCACGCTCAAGGGTGAGAGCCCGGGCTTCTACCTCGAAGCCGGGGTGCACATGTTCTTCGCGATCCGCTACTCGGTGCTGCTCGGCGTGCTCTACCGGGACGCCAAGATCGCGGACATGAGGAACCGCGCCACCCTGGTGCGCGCGACGGCCCCCGACGGCAAGCCGTTCCGACTGGACGCGAGCGGCGTGGGGGCGCGCATGGCGATCGCTTTCGGTTTCTAGCGGGGCCCGGGCCGCATTCAGCGCTTGAGGCTGTCGCCCCGCGCGCCCTGGATGCGGTAGATGATCTCGCCGCGGCCGGCCATGCCGCCGTGCTCGCGCAGCCAGCGCTCGCCCCGCAGCCGGGACGCCGCCGGATCCTTGAGCTCGGTTTCGAGGCGGTCGCGCTCGAGCCCGACGCGCTCGAGCTCGAGCGCGGCAGCTTCGTTCTCGCGCCCGAGCCGCCAGATCCGGTAGAAGCTGTGCTCGCTCAGGAATCCCACCCATGCGAGCCAGATCGCCGCGAGCGCCCACGCCCAGCGCAGCCGGCGCCGAACCGGATCAAGCGCCGGCGCATAGCGTGAGAGGCGATATCGCCGGATGCGAACCCCGATGTCGCGCATGACCTCCCTGTCCTTCCGTCCGAATCCCGGAGCGCAAGGTCGCGCCCCGCCGGAGCGTCCGTGCCCCTCGATCGATCCGCCGCGGCGGCGCGGCGCAACCGATCAGTCGCGCATCGCCCGGAACGCGCTCCGCCCCGGATAGCGCGCGTCCGGGCCCAGCTCTTCCTCGATCCGCAGCAGCTGGTTGTACTTCGCCACGCGGTCGGTGCGGGACAGCGACCCGGTCTTGATCTGGCCCGCATTGGTCGCCACCGCCAGGTCGGCGATGGTGGTGTCCTCGGTCTCGCCCGACCGATGCGAGATGACCGTGGTGTAGCCCGCGCGGTGCGCCATCTGGATCGCGGCCAGCGACTCCGAGAGCGTGCCGATCTGGTTCACCTTGATCAGGATGGAATTGGCCACCCCGTCGCGGATGCCGCGCGCGAGGCGCTCGACGTTGGTGACAAACAGGTCGTCGCCCACCAGCTGAATGCGCGCCCCCAGCCGCTTCGTCAGCAGCGACCAGCCGTCCCAATCGTCCTCGGCCAGCCCGTCCTCGATGCTCACGATCGGGTAGCGCTCGCACAGGCCGGCGTAGTACTCCACCATTTCTCGCGACGAGAGCCGGCGCCCGCCCTCGCCCGCCAGCACGTAGGCGCCGTCTTTGTAGAACTCGCTCGCGGCCGGATCGAGCGCGAGCGCGATCTGGTCGCCCTCCCGGTAGCCGGCCTTCCGGATGGCCTCGACCAGCGCTTTGAGCGCGTCCTCGTTGGACCTGAGATTGGGCGCGAAGCCGCCCTCGTCACCGACCGCGGTCGAGAGCCCCTGCTGCTTGAGCACGCCGGCCAGCGTGTGGAACACCTCGCTCGCCCAGCGCAGCGCCTCACGGAACGAAGGCGCGCCGTGCGGGACGATCATGAACTCCTGGAGATCCACGTTGTTGTCGGCGTGCTTGCCGCCGTTCAGGACGTTCATCAGCGGCACGGGCAGGGTGCGCGCGTCCACTCCGCCGAGATGGCGGTAGAGCGGCACGTCGAGCGACGCGGCGCAGGCCCGAGACACGGCGAGCGACACCGCGAGCAAGGCGTTCGCGCCGAGCCGGCCCTTGTTGGCCGTGCCGTCGAGCTCGAGCAGGGCGGCGTCGATGCGCGACTGCTCGAAGGCGTCCATCCCGATGAGCCGCGGGGCGATGGTGTCGTGGACGTGGCGCACCGCACGCTGCACCCCCTTGCCGAGGTAGCGGGCGGCATCGCCGTCGCGAAGCTCGACCGCCTCGTGCTCGCCGGTCGAGGCGCCCGAGGGCACCGCCGCGCGGCCGAGCGCGCCGTCCTCGAGCCGGCAATCAGCCTCGAGCGTGGGGTTGCCGCGCGAATCGAGGATCTCGCGTGCCCGGAGCGCGGCGATCGTCATCATGGCGGGCGCAGGCTACGGGCGGGGCCGGCGGTCGTCAAGCTCGCGCGCCGGTCCCCGGCCGCGGGTCCAGGCCGCGCCCGGTACTGCGTTTTGCCCGGCCTTGACCGGCCTCCGGACCCCCGCCTATCGTGCGGCCCCATGAAACTTTCGCCTCCGGCCGGCCGTAAGCGGCATTGAAGATTTGGTGTGGGAAACGGCGAAGACACCGAGATCCTTCAGCGATGCCGTGAGGGCGACGAGAGGGCTTACCGCGAGATCATCCAGCGGTATCAGCGGCGGGTCTTCTCGCTGGCGCTCCGGGTGGTGAGACGGACGGAGGACGCGGAAGACGTCACGCAGGAGACCTTCGTCCGGATGTTCCGGGCGATCGACCGATACGATCCGGCGAGACCCTTCGCCGCCTGGCTCTTCACCATCGCCTCGCGGCTCTGCATCGATCATCTTCGCCGGCGCCGGGTGCGCCCGATCTCGCTGTTCCAGCGCGACCCGGAGACGCAGGAAGAGCGCACCATCGAGGTGGTCGATCCCGGTCTCAAGCCGGACGAGGAAACCTCGAGACTCGAGGAGGAGCGGCACACGCGGGAGCTGATCGACTCGCTGCCGCCGCACTATCGGATCGTCGTGATGCTTCGCCACCAGCAGGACCTGTCCTACGAAGAGATCGCCGAGGCGATGAAGCTCCCGCTCGGCACGGTGAAGGCGCGGATTCACCGCGCGCGGGCGCTGCTCAAGCATCGCCTCGAGAGCGAAAGCCCATGAATCCCTGTCCCGAATCCGAGCGCATCCAGGGCTACCTCGACGCGGCGCTGTCCGCGGACGAGACGCGTCGTCTGCTCGAGCACGCCACCGGCTGCGAGCGCTGCGGGCGGGAGCTCGCGCTCTACCGCCGCGTGGTGCGATCGCTCGAGTCGCTGCCGCTCCTGGATCCGGGCCCCGCGTTCACCGCCCGGGTGCTGGATCGCGTGCTGCCCTCGCGGGTGCGCCGCCGCTGGCTGCGCGCGCTGGGCCTGAGCTACGCCGGCGCGCTCACCGCCACGCTGGCGGGCGTGGTCACGCTCGCCACGCAGCCCGCCACGCGCGCGCTGCTCGAGTCGCTCACCGGCGAGGCGCCGCGCCGCATCGCGCAGGCCATGATCTTCACGCTCAACGCCCTCAGCTTCTCGGTGCTGAGCGTGGCCGAGGGCGGGAGGCTGCTCGAGGCGACGGGCGAGCGCCTGGCGCCGCTGGCGCGCGCGACCGGCGCGCTGCTCTCGCACACTTCCATCAGCCTGCCGCTCGCGGTCGCGGTCGCGGCCTGCGCCGCGGTGCTGTGGTGGATGCGGGCGCGCGGGCGCCATTCCGAAAGGGAGGTCGGCCATGTCGGCGTGCTGGGGTTCTAGCGGGCGGAAGTGGAAGCTGCGGCTCGCGGCGTGGGCCGCGACGGCGGCGGGGATCGCGATGCTGGCGGCCGGAACGGCCGCCGCGGCGAAGGCGCGCGCGACAGCACCCCGCGACACCTCCCGCACGGTCGGGAAAATCCTCATCAGCGACGAGGGGATTCGGATCGATGGCCGCGACGCCGGTGACGGCCGCGGCGACGTCGAAATCCACATCGATCGCAATTTCAAGCGGCACAGGACCAGGTTTGGCCACGGGCTGCGGGAGAGCACCGACACCGCGGGCGGCGTCACCGTGGTGGGACCCGGGATCGTCATCGACACCGACCAGGCCGGCCTGGTGCGCGTGTTCGCCGACGCCGAGGTGCCCGCCGGCGAGCGTGTCGAGGGCGACGTGGTCGCGGTGTTCGGCTCGGTCACGGTCAGGGGTCAGGTGGCCGGCGACGTGGTCGCGGTGTTCGGCTCGGTGCGCCTCGATCCCGGCGCCGCGATCGAGGGAGACGTGGTCGCGATCGGTGGCGTGCTCGACCAGGCACAGGGCGCGACCGTTGGCGGCGAGAGCGTCTCGCTCGGGTTCTTCCCGATCGCGTGGGGAATCCCCACGCTGCCGGTGCTGCTGTCCGCGATTTTCGCGTGCTGGCTGCTCTCGCTGTTCGTGGGCTGGCTGACGAGCCTCATCTTCCCGGAGCGCATGCTGCGCGTGGCCACGACTGCGTCGCGCCGCACGGCGGCGTCGCTCTTCATGGGACTGGTGTCGCTGCCGCTCATGATTTTCGCGGTGATGCTGCTCTTCATCACCGTGATCGGAATTCCCATCGCGCTGCTGATGCCGGTGTTCTACGTGCTCATGGTGTGGGCGGGCCAGCTCGCCGCGACCTGCGTGCTCGGCAGCAAGATCGTGCGCCGGCCGCTGGGCGGGGCCGGGATGATGGGGCCGCTGGTCGCCGGCACCCTCTTCGTCGCGATGTTCTTCGTGGTCGGCGCGGCGCTGGCGGCGCCGCCCGGCTTCGTGCGCACCGCGGCGCTCTTCTTCTGCCTGCTGGGCGTGCTCCTGATCGTGGCGCTCTCGACCGTCGGTGCCGGAGCGGTCCTGCTCTCGCGCATCGGCGCGCACCCTGCCGACGTGCGCTTCGAGCGCGAGCCGGGCGTCACACAGGTCCAGGCCATGTCCGCGGGTGCGACCGCACCGCCGGCGTCACCCGGGGCCTGAGCGCAAGTCTCGCCGCAATCCGGACGTTCTCTCCGGGTCGGCCTCTGGGTGGGGTTTCCCAGGCTCCCCGGGGGCCCTGGGGCGGTTGGCCCACGAACCGGACCCAGGGCCGTTGGCGGCCGCGGACCGAGCTCCGGCCATCAGCCCCAGGATATCGCCTGACCACAGGCTGCGGCGCCACTTACGGCCGCGGCCGAGCTTCCGCCGCCAGGCCCGCTCACGGCGTTCCCGGTGGCATGTTTGTGGCCTTTCCAAGTGGGCATGACTTCGCTCGGTCTCACCCGCCGCATGCTCAACGGGTTCCTGCGGGCGCTCGCCTCCGGGGCCCTGCTCGCCGCGGCGGCGCACGCCCACGAGCTTTCCGCGACCGGCTCGAGGTCCGGGTTCGTGATTCACGGCGCGGCCGAGACGCTCGCCGGCTTCTGCCGCGCCGACGCCGAGGGCAGGCTATGGCTCGAGCTTCCGGGCGGGACCCGGCAGGAGCTCGTCACCTCGCTCTCGGACCCCGCCATCTCGAACCAGGGCGACGGCCGCTTCCACCCGTTCGACGAGCCGGAAGTGCGATCGGCGCTCGCCGCGGTGAGTTTCCCGCTCGGCCGGGTCTCGGCGGAGATCTTCATCCTTCCGTTCCCGCGGCGTGGTGGCCTCGAGTCGGCCGCCGGCCCCGGGCTAATCCTATTGTCGCCCGGCGTATGGCCCCTCTCGCCCGAGCACCAGCACGCGGAGTTCACGCACGAGCTCGGTCACGTCGTCCAGTACGCGCTCCTGCCCGACGCCGACGTCGAGCGCTGGAACGTCTACCGCAGGCTGCGCGGCATCGACGACGCGGCGATCTTCGCTCCGACCGGCGCACACGCGGACCGTCCGCACGAGATCTTCGCAGAGGACTTTCGGATGCTGTTCGGTGACCCGCTCGCCAACTACTCCGGCTCGATCGAGAACGCGCGCCTCGCGCTCCCGGACGGGATCGCGGGCCTCGAGCGCTTCATGCTCGATTTGGGAGAGGGCGCGCCGCTCCCGGCCGCGCTCTCCGGCTTCCCCAACCCGGCGCGGGGCCCGGTGCTGTTCTCGCGGCCCGGCGGCGTGGCGGCGCACCTCGAGCTGTTCGACCTCTCGGGCCGGCGCGTCGCGGCGGTGGCACCCGACGTCGCCGCGGGAATCGTGAGCTGGAGCTGGGACGGTCGCGGTGGCAATGGGCGCCGGGTGGGCCCGGGCGTGGTGTTCGCGCGCGTCCGCGGCACCGGCGAGAGCACGCGGATCTCGCTACTGCCCTGAGCCCGGGGGCTCCTCCGGGAAGAGGGTTCGCAGCTCGAATTCGGGCGAGATGGCGCGCGCCTTTTGATCGCCGAAGCCGACGAAGTTCCGCACCGCGTCGAACACCGAGCGCGGCAGCTCGGTGATGATGCCGAATCCGGCGCTGCGCTTCTGCTCGACCTCGCCCGAGAGCCAGCCTTCTATCGCCGCGACGTCCTCGACCGAGAGCGGCTTCAGGGTCGCCACCACCACGACGTAGTAGCGCGCGCCGGGCTCGAGCCGTCCCACCCGCCCCAGCCGAAGCGCGATCGGCCGCGAGAGCGCGGCGCTCACCGAGTCGAGCGAGGACGCGCCGAATCCCGGCACCCCGCGGCGCTCGAGGCGGTAGACGCGCGACCAGACGTCGAAGTGGATGCGCAGCTCGGAGTCAAAGCTGGTCTCGAGCCGGTCGAACCAGGCGTTGCGCCGGCGCCACAGCTCGGCGTGCAGCCGCAGCGTGGCGGGCATCCCGCGCGACAGGCTCTCGGCGACCCGCGGCTCGAAAATCTCTCCCAGGCGCACGTCGGTCCACACGTAGCCGGCGCGCTCGCGGTTGGCGAGCACCTCGACCTCGAGCGCCCGGGCCGAGGCCGCCGCGGCCACCGCGAGCGCGGCGACCAGGCTCAGCACGCGGCGGGCCCGGGCGGGGCTCCGGGGCGGTCGATGGGGGAGCGGGGGGAGCACGCGGAGGCCGGGCGGTCAGAATGGCCGCTTGAGTCGCACGCTGATCACGAAGTCCGAGTCGGGGTCCTGCAGGTTGCGGGCGAAGTAGACGCGCAGGTTGTCCTCCGAGGTGCCCAGCCCGAACCCGCCGTCGGCCTGGATCTGCTGACGGTCCGGATCCCAGGAGTGACTCGGGTTGGACCACGCGCGGCCCGCGTCCACGAACGCGATCGCCTGCAGGCCGCATTCCATCGCGAGCGCGCGCAGGCGCCGCAGGTCGATCACGTATTCGGCCTGCGCCAGCACCATCTGGTCGCCACGATAGTCCGCGAACGCATGGGCCCGCAGGCCGTCGACGCCGCCCACCGTGAACTGTTTCTGGCGCGGGAGCCGCCCTGCCAGCGTGTGGCCGCCCGCGAGGCGGAGCGCCAGCGTGGAAGCGGGTGTCAGTCGGACCACGCTCCGCACGTCGCCCAGCGCGCGGGCGTAGTCGAAATCGCCCCGGAGGTCGGCGCCGGCGCGCTCGAATTCGATCCAGTGATAGAGCCCGGCGCGCGTGCGGCGGGTGCCGTGCGCGAGCCGTTCGAGCCGGACCGTGAAGGCGTGGGCCTCGCCCACCTCCACGCTCGGATTGGCGCGCAGCGCTCGCTCGCCGTGGAGCCACGAGCGGGTGCCGCGGTCGGTGGCCAGCGAATCGAAGTGATCGTTGCGCACGTGGATACTGACGGTCGAGAAGTCCGGCACCCGCCACGACAGGTACGCGCCGAAGCCTTCGCGCTCGAAATAGTCACGGTAGTCCTGGCGGCCGAGCAGCAGCGCGAGGCTGTTTTCGGTGTCGTCCACCTGCTGCAGCTCGCTGTGGTCGGTGCGGCGCGCCATCGAGAATCCGAGCGCGAGCCGGCCGGGAGGGAGCAGCGGCTGCTCGAGCTGGAGGCCGTAGAGCACGCGCTCGCGGCCGAAGGCGTATTCGATCAACGCCCCGAGCCTCGGCATCATGGTCTCGGGCTGCTGCAGCTGGTGGCCGAGCCCGAGGCGGAGGCGATCTACGCGGTTGTAGTCCGCGCGCAGCGCCGTGCGCTCGTGCTTCCCGCCGGCCGATCGCCACTGGGCGGGGTCGGTGAGCAGGTTGTCGCCGAAGGGCGCCCGCAGCCACTCGTCGTCGAATAGCGTCACTTCGGCCTCGGCATCGGGCCCGGCTTCGGTGGCGAGCGTCTCGGCCGCGAACGGCGTGAACTCGAACACCTGGCGGGTGGTGTCCGCGTCCACCGCGGAGTCGGCAGCCGCGCCCGCGCCCGCGATGGCCCGGAATGAGAGGGTGGAGCCGGCGAGCGTGGCGCGCGGCGGCGCGGCGCGGGCGATGGGGGCGGCGCCCACGCACGCGAGCGTGGCGCCAAGTGCGAGCACGAGCGGAATCGACTTCAGGGTGGTCACGGTGCCTCCTGGCGAGAGCATGGGGGAGAACCAGCTCTTCAAGAGCCTTGCAAACTCCATGCGCGGCACGCGAGCCGCGCCCCGTCGCGGAACGCAGCGCCCCGCGCAGTCCGGCCCCGTCCGCCGGCCCAACCGGGCACTCCGGTTGTGGCGCCGCCGCCACGCCGTGTGGCGGCGGGTCGCGTTCGCGCGCGGCCGCCCGCCGGAGGCGCTGCCCTTCGCGTGGATGCCGCCCGCTCGCGCGGCCGCGAACCCGCTCCGGGGGCGTCCGCGCGTTCGGAGCGGGCCGCTTCCGCTAGCGCCGGGCGATGCCGTACTTGCGCATCTTGCGATGCAGGTTGGTGCGGTCGATGCCGAGTCCGGCCGCGGCCTGCGTGACGTTCCAGCCCGCGGCCTCGAGCGCCTTGCGGATGGCTTCCGCCTCGCGGCGCTCGATCTCGCCGCGCAGCCCCACCCCTTCCTCGCGTCCCGGGGCGGCCTCGAGCCAGACCGCCAGATCCTCGGCTGACACCGCTTCACCCTCGACCAGGACGGCGGCACGCTCCATGAGATTGCGCAGCTCGCGCACGTTGCCCGGCCACGAGTAGTCTTCGAGCACCGTGCGCGCTTCGTCGGTGAGGCGCTTGACCGGCCTGGCCTCGGCCGCGCACGCGAGCTCGAGGAAGTGCTCGGCGAGCGGGATGACGTCCGCGCGCCGCTCGCGGAGCGGCGGCACCTGGATCGGCAGCACGTTGATGCGGTAGTACAGGTCCTGGCGGAACTCGCCCGCTTCCATCGCCGCCGCGAGGTCCTTGTTGGTGGCGGAGACGACGCGAACGTCGCAGCGGAGCGTGCGGGTCCCGCCCACGCGCTCGAACTCGCCGGTCTCGATCGCGCGCAGCAGCTTGGCCTGCGCCTCGAGCGAGAGATCGCCGATCTCGTCCAGAAACAGCGTGCCCCGGTCGGCGAGCTCGAGCCGACCCTTCTTGCTCTGCATCGCGCCGGTGAACGCGCCGCGCTCGTAGCCGAACAGCTCGCTCTCCACCAGGTCCTTCGGGATCGCGGCGCAGTTGAGCTTCACGAACGCGCCCGACGCACGTTTCGAGAGCGCGTGGATGGCGTGCGCGACCAGCTCCTTGCCGGCGCCGTTCTCGCCGGTGACGAGCACGCGGCCCTGCGACGGCCCGACGCGTCGCACGCTGTCGAGCAGGCTCTCGATTGCGGGGCTGCGCCCGAGGATGCCGTGGTTGTCGCCGAGCGCCGGGGGCGGAGCGCTGCGTCGCAGCCGGGTGACGCGCGCGGCCTCGGCGAGCACCGCGAGCAGGTGCACCGGATCGGGGGGCTTCACGATGAAGTCGAACGCGCCGCGCTGGCCGGCCTTAAGGGCGTTCTCCAGGGTGTTCTTGCCAGTCACCACGATCACCCCGGTGTCCGGAGCCATCTCCCGGATCCGGGTCAGCGCATCCAGCCCGTGAATCCCGGGCATGTCGAGATCGAGCAGCACCGCGTCCACCCGGCGCTCTTCGAGCAGCTCAATCGCGCGTTCGCCGCTCTCCGCCTCTTCCACGACGTGGCCGTCATCCTGGAGGGTGCCGCGAAGGGACGCGCGGATCTCGGCTTCGTCGTCCACCACCAGGATCTCGAGTCGCGCGTTCGAGCTCATGCGTTCGCGGCCCTAGGGGCCGCCCTCCTCCAGCAGCGGAAGGGCGAGGCGCGCGAACGCGCCGCCCCCTTCCCGGTTGGCCAGCACCACCCCGCCCCGGTGCTGGGCCGCGATGTCCCGCACCAGCGAGAGGCCGAGCCCGCTGCTCCGCTTCTTGGTGCTGACATAGGGCTCGAATACCTTCTGGCCCAGTTCCGCCGGCAGCCCCGGGCCGCGGTCGAGAATCTCGAGCACGGCCTGGCCTTCCGCCGCATAAGTGCGGACCTCGACGCGCCCGCCGCGCGGGCTCGCCTCGCATGCGTTCAGTAGCAGGTTGTGGATCGCGCGGGACAGTAGCAGAGAATCGCCCCGCATCATGAGCGGGGGTCCGGTCGCGATCGCGACCTCCACGCCCTGGTGCTCGTGCATGCCCGCGGCCGCGCGCGTGACCTCGGTGAGATCGAGTGGCTCGAAGCGCGGCTCGGGCAGCCGCGCGTACTGCGAGAACTGCTCGGCGAGCCGGCTCAGCTGGTCCACACCGCGTTCGAGCGCGGCCAGGCTGTCGCGCACGGCGTCGCGTTGCTCCGGGGGCACGAGGTCGGCGCGCGCCGCCAGCCGGTGCAGCGAGAGCGCCATCGGCGTGAGGATGTTCTTGAACTCGTGCGCCAGCCGGCGCGCGACTTCGCGCCACACCGCCTCGCGCTCCGCCCGCTGGAGCGACTCACGCGCGGCCTCGAGGCCCGCGGTCATCGCGTTGAACCCGTGACCCAGCGTGCGCAGCTCGCGCGCGCCCGAGGGCGTCACCCGTGTGGCGAGATCGCCCGCGGCCACCCGCTCGAACGCGGCCGCGAGCCCGGCCAGCGGGCGCGCCATGCCACGCGCCAGCCGGGCGGCCAGCAACAGCGCGAGCGCGAAGAGCCCGAGCACCAGCAGCCAGACCAGGATCCACACGTACTGGCGCTGGAGCGCGACCAGCACGCCGAGCTGACCGTAGCGGCTGACGCCGGTGCCGACTTCCTCCACCTGACTGAAGAAGTCGGGCGGTACCCACAGGCCGACGACCAGCACACCGCCGTCGCGCAGGACAGCGACCGCGGCCAGCGCGCCCTGCCCGGAGTGGACGACGCGGCTCGAATCCACAGAGCTGGCGATCTCAGCAGAGAGGTCGGGCGCGGCGGGGGCGATCACGCCGGTCGGCGTGAGCTGCTCCTCCAGCGCGAGCCCGCTTCGGGCAGGGCGGTAGATCTGGAGGAAATCGAGACCGGCGTCGCGCAGCGACTCGCGCACGACGTCGCGCTCGGCCTCGCTCCGCGGCCCCATGGGGAATCGTTCCGCGAGCGCGTCGGCCTGCGAGAGCGTGGTGGCCTCAACCCGGGTGAGCGCCGTGCGCGTCGCCTCGAGCGCCGAGGAGAGCGCGCGGCTCACTCCCGGGCGAAACCAGCGATCGGCCGAGCGTTCCAGCTGGACCAGCGTGAAACCGGTGTAGACCGCGATCGGAATCAGGGCGAACGCGATGAGCGCCAGGGTGAGACGGGTGCGCAGCCTCATCGCGGCCGGAATCGTGGATGCCGGCGCGTGGCGGGCGCGCGAGACCCGGGGCGCAGCGCGCGGGGCCGACCGCACTCGCGCATCATCTCCGCCCCTCCACAGGTGGAACGCGGATCCGGGATCAGGTGCTCAGACCGCCAAGCTGCCCGCACGCGGCCCAGATCTCGCCCCCCATCGTCTGGCGCACGGTCACCGCCGGCGCTCGCGGGTAGAGGCTCAGCGCGAAATCCTTGACCGCTTCGGGGCTCGGGCGCCGGTAGCCGAGCCCGGGCACGGGGTTGTACGGAATGAGGTTTATCTTGCTCGGCAGTTCTCGCGCGATGGCGCTCAGGCGCTCGGCGTCCTGCGCGCTGTCATTCACGCCCGCCATCAGCGTGTACTCGATAGTGACGCGCCGCCCGCTGCGCCGGCCGTAGTCGCGCGCCGCCGCGAGCAGCTCGCGCAGCGGCCAGCGGCGATTGACCGGAACCAGCTGGTCACGAAGCTCGTCGGTCGTGGCGTGAAGCGAGATCGCGAGGCCGAGCGGAAGGCCCTCTTCGGCCAGCTGTCGCATCTGCGGCACCAGTCCGCTGGTCGAGACCGTGATGCGCCGCGCGCCCATGTTGAGACCGCGCTCGTCGTGGAGGATGCGGATGGATTCCACCACCGGCGCGTAGTTGGCCAGCGGCTCGCCCATTCCCATGAAGACGATGTTGAAGCGGTCGTCCCGCCAGTGGTTGAAGTCGCCCATCGCGACCACCTGGGCCACGATTTCCTCCGCCTTGAGATTGCGCTCGAGCCCCATCAGGCCGGTGGCGCAGAACGAGCACTTGAGCGCGCATCCCACCTGGCTCGAAAGGCAGAACGTCAGCCGCCTCGAGGTGCGCATCGACACGCACTCCACCCGCGCGCCGTCCACGAGCTCGAGGACGAACTTGTGCGTGGATCCGTCGGCGGTTCCGAGGACGGACGCCACCCGCGGCAGCGAGAGGTCGCACATCCCCTCCAGGCTGCGCCGAAGCGCGAGCGGCAGATTGGTCATCCCCTCGGGCCGGTATTCGTGTTTCCGATAGACCCATGAGTAGAGCTGCCCGGCCCGGTAGGCGGGCAGGCCCCGGTCACCGAGGTGGCCGGCGAGCCGCTCGTGGCTCAGGCCGTAGAAGCTCGGGCGGGTGGCGGGTGAGCCGCTGGCGTGGTGGGAGCGGATGGGCTGGTTCATGGCGGGAGCGTGACGGCCGCAAGGTAGCAAAGGCAATCGCTTGCGGTCAACGCGGCGCGATGATATGCATGCCCATGCAATGGACGGCATCGATCTGCGAACGCGCCGTACGCTCGCCTGCCTCGGCGACGCTTCCCGCTTCCAGCTCGTCCAATCCCTGCTACTGGACGAACGCTGCGTGAGCGACCTCGCGCACGAAGTGGGGCTGTCGCAGTCGTGCACCACGCGCCACCTCCAGTCCCTCCAGCGCGAGGGGCTGGTGTGCGGAACGCGCAGTGGAAAGCGCGTGATGTTTCGGCTCTGCCTCGATCAACCCCGGGTGCGCGAGCTGCTGGCATGGGCCACCGGTGAGATGGCGGCGGATGCCGCGCCCGAGCCCTCTCGAGCCATGTTCAACGCCGAGGGAGCTGCCAGGCGGAGGGGATCGCGCCGGTCACAGCGAAGGCGACGGCGATCGGACGCGAGTCCGAATCGGAAACTTCGGCCCGGGCCCGCGCGCATTACGGCCGCCACAGTCGCGGCGCCTTTGCCCGCGGCCGGCGCGGACCGCACCACACCTGCACCCACCGCGCTCGGGACGCAGGAGCATCCCATGCCGGCCGCGCAGAGGCCGGGCGACATGGAGGACTGGCTGTTATGAGCGGGGTCAATCATATGCGTGTCGGTGCAATTGATCTCGGCTCCAATTCCGTCCGGCTGCTGGTCGCGGACATCGCGAGCGGCGAGCCCGAGAACGGCCAGATCTCGGTGCTCGGCCGAGCCGGGGAGGCCTGCCGGCTGGGCCGGGGGCTCGACCGCAGCGGCGTCATCGACGAGGAGATGGCCCGGCGGGCCGGTGCCATCGCGCGGGAGTTCGCCCGGCGTGCGCGTGGGCTGGGAGCGGTTCACATCGTGTGCGGTGCGACCGCTGCCCTGCGCAGCGCAGCCAACGGGGCTGCGGTCGCGGCCATGATCGAGCGCGAATGCGGGGTGCCGGTGCGGATTCTGTCCGGCGAGGACGAGGCACGGCTGGTCTACCGTGCCGTGGTGCTCGGCCTCGGCCCCGGGGCGCGACGCAGCTCCTGCGTGGTATTCGATATCGGGGGTGGCAGCACCGAGGTGGTGAGCGGGCTCGGCGATCAGGCCGGGCGCTGGACCAGCCTGGGTTTCGGAGCGGTCAGCCTCACCGAGCGTCACGCCCTCTCCGACCCGGCCCGAATCGAGGAGGTCACGGCGCTGCGGGACGAGGTGCGCGAACAACTTATGCATAAATGTGCATATATGCCGTCACGATCTCCACTGTTCGCCGGGGTGGGAGGCACGGTGACGCTTCTGGCGGCACTGGACATGGGACTGACCGTGTACGACCCGGCCCTGCTCGATGGCCGGGCGATCGATCGGGCGCGGCTCGACGGCCTGATCGAGCGTCTGCTGGGCTCGACGCAAGGAGAGCGCATCGCCTGGCCTGTTATGGGGGAAGGACGGGCGGATATCGTGGTGGCGGGGGCTCTCGTGGTAGGGCTCCTCGCGCAACGCTTTCCGTCCAATGCCCTGGTTTGCTCGACCCAGGGCCTGAGATATGGCCTGGTGCGTCTGGCGGCGGAGGAGGTCAGGCGGGGGAGGACGGGGTCCGGGGGCGGGCAGGGTGGGTCTGAAATTCCTCATTGACGCCCGGCGGTCTGCGGGAAGATACTTTTCCCGGCGCTCAAAAAAAATGCAGGCGTGGTCCCCTCTGACGTGCGCAAACCTTGGCGTCGGTTTCCTCCGACCGAATGATGAGGTGTTTCTGTGTTTCTCTTACCGCCAGTAGTGGAGGGAGCAGGTAGCGCATGCTGAAAACCCGTAACAGGCTCCTGGTCACGCTGGTCCTACTTCTGTTGGCGACGGCGACGGCATGGACGGTGGCCGAAGCGCGCCCGAAGTCCGATGACGGAAGCTCATCGGGCACGGTGGCCGCTCCGGGCATTCCAAAACCATGCGCAGCCCCAGCCTCCGGAGAGCCGGATCAACCTGCGGGTCACACCACGCCCGGCAACCATGGCGCCGTGATGGCGCCGCCTTCGCAAGAGGGCAGTGTTGCCGTACAGGATGTGAGCTGGAGATGGATCCGTTGGATCAGCAGGATCTGGGCCGCGCGGTACCTGGGAGTGGCCTTCTAGCCGGCCGCAGCATCGGATAGAGCGTCACTCTCAGTTCAATCCAGTTCAGGTCACCAACGGCGCTCCGGAACGAACCGACGGGGTGCCCAACCGGGTGTCAAGAACCGAGGGTTCGAAAAAGTGCAGCGAGCGATCCCCCCCGATCTGACTCATGCTCACCTCTCCGCTCAAGAGGGAGCGCTGCAGCACGAGGCGATCGGCAATCTGCATCTGGCCGCGGACAACTTCTCGGGTGCGGCCGATGCCTACGTGGCGGCCCTGCACCAGCTGGGCCCCGAAGCCCCCCATGACCGGTCTCGGCTGCTCCTGCTTCTGGCCGAGGCCCACGTCCATCGAGGCGACTTCGAATCCGGATCGAAAGTCTTGAGGGAAGCGCGCGAGCTCGCGCGCCTGCTCGACGATCCCCGCATACGCGCGCGCATCGCCGCGCGGCTGGCGCATGCGCTCACCGAGCTCGGCCACTACCGCCGGGGGCGGCACTACGCGCTCTACGCGTACCGCGTCTTGAGGGACAGCGACGAGCATCGCACCGTGGGCCAGGTCGGCGTGCAGCTCGGTGTCTGCTGCTCCCGGCTGGGGCGCGTGCCGGAAGCGATCGAGTGGCTGCAGAACGCGGCCGCCACCTTCCGGCGGATCGACGACACGGAGGGGCTGGTCACCGCGCTCAACAACCTCGGCATCGTCTACAAGAATTTGCGCGACTGGCGAGAAGCCACGCGCTGCCTCGAGCAGGCCCTGCGCCTCGACGAGCGCGCGGGGCTTTACGCTCGGATGCGGCCCACCTACCAGAACCTCGGGCTGATCCGCTACCGCCTGGGGCAGTGGGATCTGGCCGAGGAGAACTTCCGCCATTCCATGAAGATCGCGCGTGAGACCGGGCACCTCCAGGGCGAGGCCGCCGCGCTGCTCGCGGTCGGCATGCTCTGCCGGCGGCGCCGCCAGTTCGACCGCGCAGAGGATCACTTCCGGCGCGCGATGGCGCTCTCCACCCAGGTCGGGGCGCAGCGCGAGACCATGCTGGGGCGCGAGTTCCTCGCTGAAGTCGAGCTCGATCGCGGCAACGGCGACGCCGCCCTCGCGCTGCTGGAGCCCACGCTCGAGGAAGCCCGGCTCATGGCGCCGGAGGGCGACATGGTCACCGAGCTCGAGACCCGCACCGGGATGGCCCTGCTTCAGCTGGGCCGAACCGAGGACGCGCTCCCCCACCTGCTCAGCGGCGCGATGCTGGCCGAGCGGCTCGGCGACCGTGTCGAACAGGCCTACGCCGAGCGTGCCCTCGCGCGCCTCGACGCGGTGCGCGGCAACAGCACCGGACTCGAGGCCAGGCTCCACGCATCCGCGCAGTGCTTCGACGAGCTGGGTGAGGTTTACGAGCTCGCGGCTTCGCTCGCCGCCTGGGGCGAGTACCTGTTCCTGCTCCCGGCCAGCGTGCGGATGCGCGTGCCGCTCGAGCCGGTCGCCGACGCGGCCAAGCGTGCCTCTGCGCTGTTCCGCCAGCTGGGGGTCACGCCGCTCGCCGCCGAAGCGATGCTCAATCACTCGCGCCTCGAGGCCGAGCGTGAGCACTTCGATCAGGCGCTCTCGATCCTGGAGCAGGCCGAGCAGTGGCTCGCCGAGTCGGGCGACCCCGAGACCCGCGACCGTGCCGAGACGCTGCGCCGCGAGCTTGAACGTCAGTACGTCGCGGTCTCGCTCTCGACCTGCAACGAATTCCGGGCGCTCGACGAGGCCAACCGGTTGTTCCGTGAGACCGCCGACATGGACGGGCTGCTCAGCCAGGCGGTGCGGCTCGCGGTCGAGAACGCGGGCGGCGACCGTGGCTTCGTGGCCTACAGCAGCGGTGGCGGCCGGCTCGACGTCGTCGCGCAGCACGGCCTGGGCCGCGACCGCGCGCGCCGCGTCCTCAAGGTGATCGAAGGCGTGTGCGGATCACGCATCGCCGAGTGCGGCCCGGTGTTCTCGAGCCGCGTTGCCGCCGATCCCCGTTTTCACGCGGCGATCGCGGACGCGCTCGAAGGCGTCGGCTCGCTGGTGTGCGTGCCGCTCAACTTCCCGTCGCAATCCATGGGTCTGGTTTACGTGGACCGCCTCAACGACAACCTGCTCGGCCCCTTCAGGCAGCGCGAGCTCAATCTGCTCGCGGTGCTGGCGAACAGTGCAGCGGTGGCGATCGTCGAGGCCCAGCGCTCACGGCTGCTCGAGGAGAACAAGCAACTGCGCGACAAGCTGCGTCCGGCGCCGGGCAGCGAGCGCATCATCTCCCAGTCGCGCGAGATGGCCAACATCCTCGCGCTGCTCGGAAAGGTGGGCGACAGCTCTGCCACCGTGCTGTTTATCGGCGAGACCGGGACCGGCAAGGGCCTGCTGGCCCAGGTCGTTCACGAGATCTCGAACCGGCGCGACGGGCCGTTCGTGCAGGTCAACTGCGCGGCGCTGCCGGAGCAGCTGCTGGAGAGCGAGCTGTTCGGCTACGTTCACGGCGCGTTCACCGGTGCCACGCGGGACAAGACCGGGCTCTTCGAGGAGGCCGAGGGCGGCACCATCTTCCTCGACGAGATCGAGAAAGTGCCGGAGACGGTGCAGGCCAAGCTCCTCCACGTCCTCGACCGCGGGGAGATTCGCCCGGTCGGAGCCACCCGCAGCAAGCATGTGAACGCGCGAGTCATCTGTGCGACCGGCTGCGATCTGCGCGACCGCATCAAGGAGGGGCGCTTCCTCGAAGATCTCTACTACCGGCTCAACGACATCACGGTTCGGGTCCCGGCGCTGCGGGAGCGGCGCGAAGACGTTCCGGTGCTCGCCCAGCACTTCCTGACCCTGTACTCGCGGCAGATGGAGAAGACGCTGCGCGGCTTCTCGCCCGGCGTGGTGCAGGCGTTCCTGGAGCACGCATGGCGCGGCAACGTGCGCGAGCTCGAGAAGACGATCAAGCGCATGGTGGTGCTGGCCGACGAGGGGGACTCGCTGGAGGTGGAACTGCTGCCGCCCGAGATGCGCGAGGTCGGCGCCGCCCCGACCGAGAAGCCGAACGGCAAGTCGCTGCGCTCGAACATCTCGCAGCTGGAGCGGCGCATGATCGCCGAGGCCCTGGAACGCCTCCGCTGGAACAAGGCGCGGACCGCCCGCGAGCTGGGTCTGAGCTATCCCACTCTGCTGAGCAAGATCCGCACGCTGCAGCTCGAGCGCCGCAAGCGCACTACTTGATAGACCGCCTATAAAACAGATTAATATCGAACCCCGCGTCGTTTCGGCACTTAGCCGACCGGCGCGGGTTTTTCATATTTTGTTCAGCATTCGTCCCGTCGCGTGGGCCCGGGCGGGCCCCCGCTCAGGGATCCATGGGTCGCATTAACGCGTTACGGCCCAACTCGTTGTGTAGAATTACGGGGGCGCGGTTGTCAATGGCATGCAAGCTGCTCAGGCATGAACGTCGGAGGGGGGGGACCTCCAAAGTTCAGCAGTTCATCTGCTGGACCACTTCTGGGCTAGCCGGTGCAGTGGAGGGTTCGGTCGAGGGTACGAGCCCCAGTCACATGACAACGCACCGTCCTTCACGACCGGCTAGCTTGGAGTGTTGAGCGCCGAAATCTTCCCGGACGTGACCCCGAGCCGGCCTCGATCGCAGGTGGGGCAAGCCGAAGACGCGGGCGCAGCCAGTTCGCTTCCCAGGCACCGTCCGGAATAACAGGACACCGGTCAATTCGCGCCACAGGCCAGCACTGGGGGATGTCCGGGCTTGTGATCGCAGCAGTCCTGACCGGTGTCCTGTTTTCTTGCGCTCCCATGGCTGCTCCCGCCAGCCGTGAGCAGTCGCGGTACCACCGCCCGCGTTCGCCCTGGCGCCCCCCCCATCCGGCCTCCGCCCGCCCGCCGCCCTCCGGGGGCGGGCACCCGGACATGATTCTCGAGACGCACCTGAATGGTGTGGCGCCGGCCGCACACCTGCGACTTGCCCGCACGGCGAAACCCACCACAGCCACACCGGCGCGTGGCTTGAGGGGGATGTCCTGCCGATTGTTGGATTGGAGCTTAGCGGCTCACGCTCGGCCCGCACGCCGCCCGGAATCGTGTGGCACGTCGGTTGCCCTTTGCCTTCCTGGGCGCGATTCAACCGTTGTTGACGGGAGGGGACATGGTCAGACCCTGGGTGGCAGTGATGGCCGCCGCGGTCCTCACCGCGGGCTGCGACGACGATGAGACCGCGCCGCGCGACGTTTTTCCGCCCGCCGCGCCGCGCGGGGTCTACAGCGTGACCGGCGACAATCAGGTCACGGTCTACTGGCTCGACAACACCGAGGGCGACCTCGGGGGCTACAAGGTCTACGTCGCCCCGTGCGCGAGCGGGCCGGGTTGTCCCTACGACAGGGTGGGGGTGACGAGCGGAACCTCGTTCCGCGTGGGCGGGCTCGCGAACGGGACGACGCGCTACTTCGCGGTTGCCGCCTACGACCGGGCGGGGAACGAGAGCGCGCTCTCGCGCGAGGAAGTGTTCGACACTCCGCGCCCGGCGGGGTTCGGGCTCGCGCTCACGAGCTACACCGCCTCCCCCGCCACCAGCGGCTACGACTTCTCCGCCTACGCCGTGCTCCCCTACGATCACCAGAACGCCGACCTGTTCTTCGGTTACAACGGCACCGTGCACCAGATGTTCGCGGCGTTCGACGACGTGCTGGTTCAGGACGCTGGCTACACCCGCAGTCTGGATGAAGTAGACTTCGCGCCGACTGCCGGCTGGTCTCGCGACGGCACGGTCGAGCTGATCGAGGGTCACAGTTACGTGGCCTGGATGACCCTGGACAACCACTTCGCGAAATTCCGGGTGATCTCGCTTGTCCCGACCCCGCCGCGTGCCGTGATCGACTGGGCCTACCAGACGGCGCCCGGCAACCGCGAGCTTGCGGCGCGACCGGCCGCGATCGAAGGCGGCCGGGCGCGAAGGCCGGTGGTGTGGCTGCGCTGAGGAGTCTCGATGACGCGCTGGACCCGATGGGCCGGCTTCGGGGGCGTGCTGCTCGCCCTCACGGGCTGCGTGGCGGGCTACGGAATGAGCTCGCTCTCCGCGCGCCACAGCTTAACGAGCCGCCCCCACCCCAGCTACTACTGCTATGATTGTCACGGCGACCGGTTCTTCGACCCGTATTACGACTGGTGCGTCAACTACGGCTTCCGCTACTCGTGGGCGAGTCGGCCCGAGGTCACCCGGCTCTACCGCGAGCGGTACCTGAGGATCAAGGAGCGCCATCCCGAGTACGGCCGCTACCGCTACCGGTCGGACTATCGCGAGACGCGGCGCTATCGCGAGCCGGCAGACTACGAGGCCTGGCTGGAGCGCGGGCGGGGTGATCCCGGCCAGAGTGAGCGCCGCACGGAGCGCACCAGGCAAAGGGAGAAGAAACCGAACGACGCGGGTACGACCAAGACCAAGGACCGCGAGCGCAAGGAACCCCCCGGCTCGAAGCCGCGCGATTCCCTGCGGGAAGGAGTCTCAAGATGAACCGGAATACGTTGTGGAGCGCGGCCGCGTTGCTGGTTCTGGCGCTGGCGCCGAGCCCGGCCGGCGCGCGCGGCCTCTCGGTCGACGTGTGGACCGACCGCGGAAACGACGCGGTTTACCAGCCCGGCGACGAGATGCAGGTCAAGGTGCGTGCCTCGGAAGACGCCTACACGCTGGTCTACGAGATCGACGCCGAGGGCTACGTCCACGTGCTGTTCCCCTATCAGGGCCGGAGCGGGTTCATCGAGGGCCGGCACACGTACCGGATCCCCGCCGACGATGCGGACGTCTCGCTCGCGGTCCAGGGTTCGGTGGGGCAGGCCTACATCGTGGCGATCGCCTCCGGTGATCCGTTCGAACCCCTGCCCTGGTACCTGCGGCCATACAACGCACAGGCCGAGGGCGTGGGCTACGTCGGGAAGCCCGAGGACGAAGAGGGCGTGACCGGCGAAGGCCGCATCGTGGGCGATCCGTTCGTGGCGATGGAGCGCATTCGGCGGCGCGTGCTCAAAGACCCCGACGATCCCCACCAGTTCGCCACCACCTACGCCTCGTACTACGTGCACAACGAGGTGCGCTATCCGCGCTACATCTGCTACGACTGCCACCGGCCGGGGCGCTGGGCGTGGTGGGACGGGTTCGACCCCTACTACTCGCAATGCAGCGTGTTCGACTTCCGCGTCAACCGGTCGTGGTACTGGGGCTCGAGCTACTGGTTCGGGCACGTGCCCTATTTCGTGTTCGTCTACCGCACCGACTGCCCGCCCCGCTACTACCGCTACTACAACCAGGGCTACTGGTACTCGTCCTGGGACGGCTGGCCGCGCTGGTGTGACCTGTGGGGCACCTCCACGCTCACCCGCTACAAGTCGCCCCCGCCGCCGGGCTACGTGCCGCCCGCGAAGTTCGGGCCGCGCACCAACTGGGGGCCCGCGCAGCCCGCGCCGCCGGGATTCCTGGTGAGCGAGACGCGCAAGCGTGACGGCCTGCGCACCCCGCTCCCGATCGGGCGCAATTCCGAGGCGCGGGGCGGAGAGAGCGGAGCCGATCGCTTCACCGGTGGCTTGCGAAAGTGGGGCGAAGGGCGGCTGCCATCGAGCCAGCCTCGCGACGAGGAGTCCAGCGCGCGCGGCCAGGGCGGGTCCGAGCGTCCGCGGTCCGAGGGCCGGCCGATGCCGAGCCACCAGCCGCGCGAGGAGGCCGCGCCGCGCGCCGTTCCGCGGCGCCAGGAGAACCCGTGGCCCGGCGTCCAGCGTCCGCGCGAGGAAAAGCCGGCGCCGGCGCCGGCGCCCGCGCCCAGAGTCGAGCCCCGGCGCGAGGAACGCCCCGCACCGCAGGCCGCTCCGCCGCGCGACGAACGGCGGCGTGAGCCGGCGCCCGCGCAGAAGCCGCGAGAGGAAGCGCCGGCCCGCGCCGCCGTTCGTC
>CAZYQK010000003.1:0-52052 GCA_964650245.1 uncultured bacterium
GCGGCTGCCGCTCGCGGGTGGCGGCGTTTCGCCGCGCGCGCTCGCGCGCCGGCTCGCCGCGGCCGGCTGCCACGACGTTCTGCTGGAGGGCGGGGCCGCGCTCGGTACCGCGTGGCTCCGGGCGGGTCGGGTGGATCGCGTGGCGCTCTACGTGACGCCGCGCGTGCTGGGCGCCGAGGGACTGGCCTGGTGCGGAGCGCTCGGCCGCGGGCGGCTCGCGCGCGCGCTGCGCGGCCGCGTGGTCGAGCGGCGAAGGCTCGGCGAGGACGCGTTCCTGATGGTGGAGCTCGAAGGCTAGCGATCATGTTCACGGGACTGGTGGAAGAGACCGGCGTGGTGGAGCGGGTCGAGGAGCGCCCCGCGGGGCGGCGTTTCTGGATCGGCGCGCGCCGCGTGCTCGAAGACACACGGGAGGGGGACAGCATCGCGGTGAGCGGCTGCTGCCTGACTGCGGTCGCGGTCGAGCCCGGGCGCTTCGCGGTGGAGGCGGTGCCCGAGACCCTGAGCTGCACCACGCTCGGCGGCTGGCGCGCGGGCGAGCGCGTCAATCTCGAACGCGCGCTCCGGCTCGATCAGCGCGTGGGCGGGCACCTGGTCCAGGGCCACGTGGACGGGGTGGGCGAGGTGCGTGCCGTGGTGCCCGAGGGCGACGGTCGCAGGCTCGCGCTCCTGCTCCCGGCCTCGCTCGCGCGCTTCGTCGCCGGGAAGGGGTCGCTCGCGGTGGACGGCGTGAGCCTGACCGTGGCCGCGTGCGACGCCACCGGCTGCGAGATCGCGCTCATCCCGCACACGCTCGGGGTAACCGTGGCCGGCGACTACGCGCCGGGGCGGCGCGTGAACCTCGAGGTGGACCTGATCGCGCGCTACGTCGCGCGGTTGATGGACGAAGCCGGCGTCCGGCCGGAGGCGAGATGAGCCGTACCACGCGCCACACCCGGACCCTGCGGCCAGCCTCAGGCCCGCGACCCAGGAACGGTCGCCGCGCCCGCCGTGCGGCGGCGGGCGCGGGCGTCCTCCTCGGGGTGGACGAGGCGGTGCGCCGCATTCGCGCCGGGAAGATGGTCATCGTGGTGGACGATGCGCTGCGCGAGAACGAGGGCGACCTGGTGTGGGCGGCCGAGAAGACCAGCCCCGAGCTCGTCAACTTCGCGGTCAAACATGGACGCGGCATCCTGTGCGCGCCCATGGCGCCGGGCGAGGCGGACCGGCTGGGCTTAAGGCTGATGGTCGAGCGCCCCACCGCCAGGTTCGGCACCCCCTTCACCGAGTCGGTGGACGCGGCGCGGGGCACCACCACCGGAACCTCGGCGTTCGACCGCGCGCGCACGCTGCGCGCGCTCGCCGAGCCGCGCACCCGCTCCGAGGACCTGGTGCGTCCCGGCCACATCTTCCCGCTGCGCGCGGTGCCGGGAGGCGTGCTGCGGCGCGCCGGTCACTCCGAGGCCGTCCCCGACCTGTGCGCTCTGGCGGGGCTCCGCCCGGTCGGGGCGCTGTGCGAGATCCTGTCCGAGGACGGGCGCATGGCGCGGCTCCCCGAGCTCGAGCGATTCGCCCGCGAGCACGGACTCGGCATTCTCACCATCCGCGACCTGATCGAGCACCGGCGCCAGCGCGAGAACCTGGTGGAGCGCGTGGTCTCGGTGCCGCTCCCCACCGCCGAGGGCCAGTTCCAGCTCCACCTCTACCAGTGCGTGCTGGAGGGCGACCATCACGTCGCGCTGGTCCGCGGGCGGGTGCGCGGCCCCGGCGCGGTGCTGGTGCGGGTTCACTCGCAGTGCCTGACCGGCGACGTGTTCGGCTCGCAGCGCTGCGACTGCGGCGAGCAGATGCACGCGGCGCTGCGCGCGATCGCGAGGCGCGGGCGCGGGGTGTTCCTCTACCTGCGCCAGGAGGGCCGCGGCATCGGGCTGGCCAACAAGCTCAAGGCCTACGCGCTCCAGGACCGCGGGCTCGACACGGTCGAAGCCAACGTCCGGCTCGGCTTCCCGCCCGATCTCCGCGACTACGGGATCGGCGCGCAGATCCTGGTGGACCTGGGCGTGCGCGAGATCGACCTGCTCACCAACAACCCGCGCAAGATCGTGGGGCTCGAGGCCTACGGGCTCGCCATCCGCCGGCGCGTGCCGATCCGCGTCAAGGCCACGCGCCACAACCGGCGCTACCTGGCTGCCAAGCGCGATAAGCTCGGGCACCTGCTCGATCTCAAGCTGGGGGAGACGTGATGAGCCCGGAGGTCCGCCCCGGGCACGACGCCCACGGACACCGGTACTGCCTGGTGGCCGCGCGCTTCAACGAGAGCTACGTGCAGCGGTTGGTGAGCGCGGCGCTCGAGGTGCTGGGGCACCGCGGCGCCGGGGCGGACGACCTCGAGGTGTGGTGGGTGCCGGGCTCGTTCGAGCTGCCGCTCGCCTGCCGCTGGGCGGCGGCCAGCGGGCGCTTCGACGCCGTGCTCGCCTTCGGCGTGCTGATCCGCGGCGAGACCGAGCACTTCCGGCTGGTGGCGGAAGCTGCCGCGCGCGGGCTCATGGAGGTCGCGCTCGAAACCGGAACGCCGGTGCTGAACGGCGTCCTCGCCACCCACGACGCCGGGCAGGCCGCCGCCCGCTGCGGCGGCGACCTCGGGAACCGCGGCGCCGAGGTGGCGCTCGCCGCAATCCAGATGGCGCAGCTCCGGCGCCTCAGGGAGTCGAGGTGAGCCGCACGCTGACGACCGCGCGGCGCCGCGCGCGCGAGGTGCTGTTCCGCGTCCTTTTCCAGGCCGACGTGGCGGGCGACACCTGCGCAGAGGCCTGGGCGCTGCGTGACTCGCGGGAGCGACTGAGCCGGGACGGCCGCGAGCTGGTGGAGGACGTGCTGCGGGTGCTCGACGCCCGGGGCCCCGAGGTGGACCGGCTCCTCACGCAGGCGGCCGAGCGCTGGTCACTCGAACGGCTCGCCGCGACCGACCGCGCGGTGCTGCGGGCCGCGGTCGCAGAGCTCATGGGCCGGCCCGGGACGCCGGCGCGGGTGGTGCTGGACGAGGCGATCGAACTGGCCCGCCGCTTCGGCTCAGCCGAATCGGGCCGCTTCGTGAACGGCGTGCTCGATCGGGTGGCGAAGGGCCTCCGAGCCGGAGAGTTCTGATGGTCCACGCCGTCGTGTCCGACATCCACGGCAATCTCGAGGCCCTCGAGGCGGTGCTCGCGGACCTCGAGCGCGTGAGGCCCTCGAGCATCGTCTGTCTCGGCGACTTCGTGGGCTACGGCGCCTCGCCCAACGAATGCATCGACCGGCTGCGACCGATGATCGAGGCCGCGGTCGCGGGCAACCACGATCTCGCCGCGTGTGGCCGCATCAAGCTCACATACTTCAACTCGGACGCCGCGATCGCCGCGCGCTGGACCGACGTCGAGCTCAGCACCGAGAACCGCGCCTACCTCGAGGCCCTGCCGTTCGAGGCCGCCTGGCGCTCGACCCGGCTGGTGCACGCCTCGCCGGCCGACCCCGCGGAGTGGCACTACGTGCTCTCGCCGCACGACGCCCTGGTCGAGATGAACGCCTACGACGAAACCCTCTGCTTCATCGGTCACTCGCACTTCCTGGGCGCCTTCGATCGCGGTCCCGCCAACGTGCGCTACACGCGCGAGCCCGAGATCCGGCTCGAGCCCGGGCACCGCTACCTGGTCAACGTCGGCAGCGTCGGACAGCCTCGCGACGGCGATCCGCGTGCGGCCTACCTGCTCTACGACGACGAGGTCCGCGTCCTCAAGCACGTGCGGCTCGAGTACGACGTCGAGGCCGCGATGCGGCGCATCGTCAAGGCCGGGCTGCCGCCGTTCCTGGCCGAGCGCCTGCAGTGGGGCGAGTGACGTGAGCCCGCACTCCACGGCGCCAGGCGAAGGGGGGGCCGCGTGACCGTGAGCACGCCGCGCCGCGTCTCGACGCTCGCCCACTGGGAATCGTACTGGCGCGGCCACGCCGACCTGGAGCGGACCTACTCCACCGGCGGGCGGCTGACGCGCGAGATCCTGCGCGAGGTCGAGGTCCGGGGTCGCACCGTGCTCGAGGTCGGCGCGGGCTCCGGCCGCGACACGCTGGGGCTGGTGCGCGCGGGTGCCTCAGGTGTCGTGCTCGACTACTCGCCCGCCGCGCTGGAGCTGGTGCGGCGGCAGGCGCGCGAGCAGGGGCTCGCCGTGCACCTGGTACGCGCCGACGCGCTGCGCATGCCGTTCCGGGACGCCTCCCTGGACGTCGTGTTCCACCAGGGCCTGCTCGAGCACTTTCGCGATCCGCTCCCGCTGCTCCACGAGAACGCGCGCGTCACGAAGCGGGGCGGCCGCGTGGTGGTGGACGTGCCCCAGACCTTCCACCTCTACACCCTGATGAAGCGGATCCTGATCGCGCTCAACCTCTGGTTCGCGGGCTGGGAAACCCAGTTCACTCCGAACGGGCTCGAGCGCCGGGTCCGCGAGTGCGGGCTCACGGTGCGACGCACCTACGGCGACTGGATGGTGCCGGGCCTCGCCTACCGCGTCTTTCGCGAAGTCCTGAAGCGAACGCTCCGGCTCACGCTGCCGCTCGAGCCGCGGGGTCCGATCTGGTGGGACGCCGGGTGGGAAGGGCTGCGGGCGCGGCTCGCGAGGCGGCGGCTCGCGCTCTACACCTGCCACGTGATCGGCACCGTGGGCGAGAAGCCGTGAGCGGCCCCCACCTGCTGGCGGTCAACTTCCGCGATCCCGCGCATCCCGAGGCGGGCGGCGCCGAGCTGCACCTGGAGGAGATCCTGCTCGAGGCGGTGCGCCGGGGCATGCGGGCGACCTGGCTCGCCACCGGTTTCCCGGGCGGAGCGCCGGAGGACGAGCATCGCGGCATCCGGATCGTGCGGCGCGGGAACTGGTGGAACTTCAACCTGATCGTGCCGGGGGTGCTGCGCCGCGAATTCTCGGGCCCGCCGCCCGACCTGGTGCTGGAGGACATCAACAAGGTTCCGTGCTTCACCCCGCTCTGGACCCGCGCCGCGGTCGCGGTGATTGTGCCGCACCTGTTCGGCGCCACCGCGTACCGCGAGGCTCCGTTTCCGATCGCCAGCTACGTGGTGGCGCTCGAAGCGCTGATCCCGCGGATCTACGGCCGCTCGCGCTTCGTGGTGATCTCCGAGAGCACGCGCGACGATCTGGCGCGGCGCGGCATCCGGCGCGAGCGGATCGCGGTGGTGCACTGCGGCCTCGATCACGCGCGCTACCGGCCGGATCCGGCGGCGACCAAGAGCGCGCGCCCGACCGTGCTCTACATCGGGCGGCTGCGCCGCTACAAGGGCGTCGACTGGGTGTTCCGCTCGCTGCGCGGCGTCCTGCGGCGCGTGCCGGAGGCGCGGCTGGTGGTGGTGGGCGACGGGCCGCATCTGGGCGAGCTCAAGCTCTCGGCCGCGCGGCAGGGGCTCGCGCACGCCGTCGAGTTCCGCGGCTTCCTCCCGATCGAGGAGAAGGTGCGGCTGCTGCGCGAAGCCTGGGTGCTGGTGCAGCCGTCGCCCAAGGAGGGGTGGGGGCTCACCGTGGTCGAGGCCGGGGCCTGCGGCACGGCGGTGGTGGCGGCCGACAGCCCGGGGCTGCGCGATTCAGTGCGTCACGACGTCACCGGCCTGCTCGTGCCATACGGCGACGACGAGCGGCTCGCCGAGTCCATCGCGCTCGTGCTCGAGGACCGCGCGTTGCGTGGGCGCCTGGAGGCGGCGGGCAAGGAGTGGGCGGCGCGCTTCACCTGGCCGGAGTGCGCGGCGCGCTCGCTGGACGCGCTGCTCGACCGCGGCGGGGGAGGCTAGAGATGCCGGGACCGGGCGGTCCGGGCCTCCGCGGCGCGCTCCTGATCGCGCTCAAGATCGGGTTCAGCATCGGGCTCATGGCGTTCCTGTTCGCGCGTATTCCGCTCGCGAGCGTGGGCGCGGCGCTGCGCTCGGCCCGGCCCGAGTGGCTCGCGGCCGCCTGGGGCCTGCTGCTCTTGAGCAATCTGCTGGGTTCCTTCCAGTGGGGTCGCCTACTCTCCGCGGTCGACATCCGCATCCCGTTCTGGAAGGTCTGCGCCTACTACCACGTGGGGCTCTTCTTCAACAATTTCCTGCCGGCCAACATCGGCGGCGACATCGCGCGCGTCGCCGACGCCTCGCGCTACGGGACGACGCGCGCGGCCGCGATCTCGACCGTGATGCTGGACCGCCTGATCGGCACCGTGGCGCTGGCGGGCCTGGCGCTGGTCACCACGCTGCCCGCGATCGACCGTTACCATCTTACGCTGGCCTACCTCGCCATGGTCGGATTCTTCGCGCTCAGCCTGGGATTGCTGTGGGCGGTGTTCCACCCCGCGTTGTTGCCGCTCGCCGAGCGTGCGCTGTCGCGCGTCGGCCTGGGCTCGCTCAAGCCGCACCTCGACGATCTGGCGCTGCGGATCGAGGGCCTGCGTGGCCAGCGCCGGTTGTTCCTCAAGCTGATCGCGGTGGCGCTGGTGGTGCAGGTCGCGCGCATCTTCGTCCACGTGCTGGTGGCCCGCTCGCTCGGACTCCGGGTCGCGCTTCCCTACTTCTTCCTTTTCGTGCCGTTGCTCGCGGTGATAGTCTCGCTCCCCATCTCGTTGAACGGCATCGGCGTGCGAGAGGGCGCCGGGGTGCTGCTGTTCGGTCTGGTCGGTGTGAGCCGGGCGCATGCCTTCTCGCTCCAGTTCACCACTTATCTGGTGGCCGTCGCGGTCAGCCTGCTCGGAGGATTGGTTTTCCTCGCGCGCATCCCGCACCGGCGCGCCGAGGCACGACAATCGGAGGAAACATCCTGATGGGTTTCTCGAGGCGCGCCACGCTCGGACTCGCGCTGGGCGTGTTCGTGGTGGCCGCCGCCGCGTACTTCGTCACGATGACGCCCACCGTGCCGTTCTGGGATTCCGGCGAGTTTATCGCCGTGTCCTACATCCTCGGCGTCCCGCATCCTCCCGGGACGCCGTTCTACGTGCTGCTCGGCCGTGTCGCGACGCTCATCCCGTGGGCGACCGTGGCGCAGCGCGTGAACGGCCTCTCGGCGCTGGCGTCGGCGCTCGCCGTGATGCTCACCACGCTCACCGCGCTCAAGCTGATCCGCCTCTGCCAGCCGGCCGAGCGCACCCGTCTTCAGAACTGGCTGGCCTTCGGAGGCGCTACGATCGCCGGGCTCATGCTCGCGTTCTCCGAGAGCTTCTGGGAGAACTCGATCGAGGCCGAGGTTTACTCGCTCATGAGCCTGGCCCAGATCCTGGTGTTCTGGCTCGGGCTCCGCTGGTGGGAGGCGCACGAGCGGCGGCCGACCGTGGGCCCGCTGCTGGTCGCGGTCTACGTCATGTGGCTGTGCGTCGGGCTCCACCTCGGCGTGGGCATGGTGGGGCTGCCGCTGCTGGTGCTCCTCTGGCTGGTGGACCGCAAGGTGGCGGTGCTGTTCGCGATGCCCCTGCTCTCGGTGCTGCTCGTGACCTGGGGCCTCGAGCGCATGGCGGGCGGGGTGTTGCTCGGATCGTGCGCCTTCACCCTCTACCACGCGAAGAAGAAGAAGCTCCCGGGCTGGCTGGCGCTGGCGTCCGCGGCCGCCGCGCTCTACTCCATGACCATCGCGTTCGGCGACACCGACTTCACGCCCGCGACCAGCGCGCTGGCGGTGGCATCCGTGGTGGTGCCGATGGGGGTGCTCTCGTTCCGGGTGCGCGAGGGCCGGATCCTGCTGCTCGCCCTCTCCCTCATGACGGTCGGCTACTCGACGCACCTCTACCTGCCGATCCGCGCGGCACAGCACCCCGCCATCAACGAGGGCGACCCCTCGAGCTGGGAGCGGCTGCGCGATCTGCTCGAGCGCAAGCAGTACGGGCAGACCAGCATGTTCGTGCGCCGCGCCCCGCTCGCGGCCCAGCTCGGCAAGGAGTTCTGGCGCTACTTCGAGGAGCAGTGGCCGCTCATGCCGACGTCGCGGCCCTGGGCGGGCGCCCTGCTGCCACTGCTGCTGGGTGTGGCGGGTGCGGTGTGGCACGCGCGGCGCGACCGGAGCTCGTTCCTCGCGAGCGGCACCATGTTCGCGTTCGCCACCGCGGGCATGATCGCGTTCCTCAACTTCACCGATCACGAGGTGCGAAACCGGGACTACTTCTTCACCAGCGGCTACCACTGGTACGCGCTCTGGATCGGCATGGGCGCGGTGTGGCTGGTGCAGTGGGTGCGCGATTCCTTCAAGCCCGGGCGCCTGCAGAGTGGGGCGACCCTCACGACCGCCGCGCTCCTCGCGCTGCAGCCCGTGCTGCTGTGCAAGAATCTGTGGTTCACCCATGACCGGCGCGGCAACTACGTGGCGCACGACTACGCATACAACATGCTGCAGCCGCTCGCCCCCAACTCGTACGTGTTCACCAACGGCGACAACGACACCTTCCCGCTCTGGTACATGCAGCAGGTCGAGAACTGCCGCAAGGACGTGCGCGTGGTGAACCTGAGCCTGCTGAACACCGACTGGTACATCCGGCAGTTGCGCGACGAGGAGCCGCGGGTGCCGATCACCCTCGACGACCGCGCCGTCGACATCCTGGGGCGGGGCGCGGTCCAGGACTCGAGCGGCCGCTATGTCCTCACCAACCAGTTCATGGTCCAGCACATCGTGCAGCAGAGCCTCAAGCCGAACGGAAAAGGCTGGGTCAAGCAGCCCTACTTCGCGGTCACGGTGCCAGAGCACATGGGACTCGATCCCTACTTCACGCTCGAGGGGCTGGTGCATCGCGTCAACCCGGACAGCCTCCAGGGCCAGTTCGACGCCGAGCGCACCCGGAAGTCGATGTACGAGGTGTTCAAGTACCGGGGACTGTTCCGGGCCGACGGCTCGTGGGACTCGACCGTCTACAAGGACGAGAACGCCTCGACGCTCACCCGCAACTACCTGGCCGCGCACGTCAGCCTCGGGCTGCACTATCGGCGGCAGCGCGACCTGCAAGGCGCGATCGCGGAGTTCGAGCGCGTGGCTCGCATGTTCCCGGACTTCGTGGAGGCGGGCATGTCGCTCGCCAGCTTCTACGCCGAGGTCGGAGACACCGCCCGGGCGATGGCGCTGTTCGAGCGCATGGCGCGGCTCAACCCCGGCAATCCCGAGGCGCGCTACTACTACGGCGTGACGCTGGTTTCGAAGGGCGACCTCGAGGGCGGCATGCGTGAGTTCGACGCCGCGATCCGGCTCGATCCCAACTACAACATGCCATACTACGCGGCCTACTCCATGCTGTGGGAGCGCGGCCAGCGCGAGCGGGCGCTCTCCTACCTGGAGCGCTGGCTGGCGGTCCACCCCGGCGACGAACAGGCGCGCGCCATGCTCGAGGGGCAGCGCCGGGGCCTGGGCGTCCCGCTCGGCCCCGGCTCGCCGCCGCCGCCGCCGCCGCCGCTGCCCGGCCTCCCCTGACGCCCACGGCCGACGCATGTCCGAGACCCACGCGCTGGTCACCGGGGCCGCCGGCTTCATCGGCTCCCACCTGGTCGAGCGGCTGCTCGCCGAGGGCGCCCGGGTGACGGGCGTGGACTGCTTCACCGATTACTACGATCCCGCGCTCAAGCGCCGCAATCTGGAGCGCGCGCTCCCGCACGCGCACTTCCGCCTGCTCGAGCTCGATCTCGGCGCCGCCGACCTGGGCACGCTGCCCGACGTCGAGGTGGTGTTCCATCAGGCGGCGCAGGCCGGGGTGCGTGCTTCCTGGGGCCGCGACTTCGCGGCTTACGCCCATCACAACGTGCTCGCGACGCAGCGCCTGCTGGAGCGCTACCGCGACGCGCGCCTCGAGCGCTTCGTCTACGCCTCGTCGTCGTCGGTGTACGGGGACGCCGAGCGCTTTCCGACACCGGAGGACGCGCTGCCGCGTCCCTACTCGCCGTACGGCGTGACGAAGCTCGCGGGCGAGCACCTGGCGCTGCTCTACGGGCGGAACTTCGGGCTGCCGGTGACGGCGCTGCGCTACTTCACCGTATACGGGCCGCGCCAGCGCCCGGACATGGCCTTTCACCGCTTCTGCCGCGCGCTGCTGCTGGGCGAGGAGATCACGGTCTACGGCGATGGCCACCAGTCGCGCGATTTCACCTTCGTCGACGACGCGATCGAGGCGAATCTCAGGGCGTGGAGGCGGGCCCGGCCCTCGAGCGTCTACAATGTCGGAGGCGGCTCGCAGGTCGAGGTGCTCGAGGCGATCGGCCTCCTCGAGCGGGCGCTCGACCGCAAGGCGCGGCTCCGGTTCGAGCCGCGGCCGCCCGGCGATCCGCCGCGCACCCGCGCCGACGCTTCGCGACTGCGCGCGGAACTGGATTTCGTCCCGGCGGTGCCCATCGAGCGCGGGCTCGAGGCCGAGGCCGAGTGGGCCCGCCGGCTCTACGCGAGGAGCGCCACCTGAACGAGCGGCCCTTCATCAGCGTGCTGGTGCCGGCCTTCAACGAGGCCGAGAGCCTGCCCGAGCTGCACGCCGAGCTCACGCGCGCGCTGGAGGCGGGGGGCCGCCCCTGGGAGCTGCTGTTCGTGGACGACGGCTCGCGCGACGGCACCGACGAGGCGATCGCCCGGCTCGCCGCCGCCGACCCGCACGTGCGCGGGGTTTCGTTGCGCCGCAATTTCGGCAAGTCGGCGGCGCTGGCCACCGGCTTCAAGCTCGCCCGCGGCGAGTGGATCGCGACCCTGGACTCCGACCTTCAGGATGACCCGGCCGAGCTGCCGCGTCTGATCGAAACCCTGGAGCGCGGCTACGACCTGGTCTCGGGCTGGAAGCAGAACCGCCGCGACCCGATCTCGAAGACGCTGCCCTCGCGCCTGTTCAACGCCGTCACCTCGTGGGCGGCCGGGGTCCAGCTCCACGACTTCAACTGCGGCTTCAAGCTCTACCGCCGCGAGGTGACGCAGGCGATCGAGGTGTACGGGGAGTTCCATCGCTTCATTCCGGCGCTCGCCCACTGGGCGGGCTTCCGGGTGGGCGAGGTCCCGGTGCGCCACCGGGCGCGCCGCTACGGCCGCAGCAAGTTCGGCGCGGCGCGCTTCGTGAACGGCTTCCTCGATCTCATGAGCGCGGCGTTCATCTCGACCTCGGCCTTGAAGCCGCTCCACGTCTTCGGACGCATCGGGCTGCTGTTCCTGCTCGGCGGTTTCGGGATCGGCGTGTGGTTCGTCGCCCAGTGGCTGGGCGGCGCGCCGCTACGGGTGCGTCCGCTCATGCTGTTCGGCACCGGCCTGGTGCTGCTCGGCATCCAGTTCATCCTGATGGGCCTGCTGGGCGAGATGATCGCCCACATGGGGGCGCACGCCAGCTATCCGGTGCGGCGCCGCTACAACCTGGACGGAGAGGGATGAAGGCCTTTGTGCTCGCGGGCGGACTCGGCACCCGGCTCCAGTCGCGCTTCGGCGATCTGCCCAAGGCGCTGGCGCCGATCGGAGGCCGGCCATTCCTCTCGCGGCAGATCGAGTGGCTCGGCGGCCGCGGCGTGCGCGAGGTGGTGCTGTGCGCCGGCGTCGGCGCAGAGCGGCTGCGCGAGGCGCTGGGCGGAGATCGGGCCCCGGGCGTGCGGATCCAATGGTCGGTCGAGCCCGAGCCGCTCGGCACCGGGGGCGCGCTCGCCCTGGCCGCGCGCTTCGTGGACGGCCCCGCGCTGGTCGTGAACGGCGACACGCTGCCCGAGTGCGATCCGCTGGCGCTCGAGCGCGAGCGCTGGGAACACGGCGCGCTCGGCGCGGTGGCGCTGTTCCAGGTGGCGGACGCCACGAGCCGCGGGCGCGTCGAATGCGGCCCGGAGGGCGCGATCATTCGTTTCGTCGAGAAGGACGGCGCGTTTCGCGGCCCGGCCTGGGTGAACGGAGGGCTCTACGCGTTCGCGCCCGCGCTGTGGCGGCGCCTGCCCTCAGGTCCCTCGTCGCTCGAGCGCGACGTGCTGCCCCCGCTCGCCGCAGAGGGCCGGCTGCGCGGATACCGGAGCGCCGGCCAGTTCTTCGACATCGGCACGCCCGAGGAGTGGGAGCGGGCGGAGCGGCACTTCGCCTCGTGAGCCGGCCCCTCTACTTCCGCGCCCGCGCGCCGCTCCGGCTCTCGTTCTGCGGTGGCGGCACCGACGTCTCGCCCTATCCCGAGGAGCACGGCGGCATGGTGCTGTCCGCCACCATCAACCAGTACGCATACGCCTCGCTGCGGCCGCGGCGCGATTCGCGGCTCACGCTCGCGAGCCTCGATTACGACATGGTCGCGAAGTACGACCACCCGCGGCGGCTCAAGCTCGACGGCAACCTCGACCTGATCAAGGCCGTGGTGCGCGCGCTCAAGGTGCGGCGCGGCGCCGACCTCTGGGTGCACAGCGACGCGCCGCCCGGCTCGGGCCTCGGCTCCTCGAGCACGCTGGTGGTGGCGCTCATCGGGGTCCTGAGCGAGTGGCTCAAGCGCCCGCTCTCTGGCTACGAGGCCGCAGAGCTCGCCTACCGCATCGAGCGCGTCGATCTCAAGCTCGCGGGCGGCCGCCAGGACCAGTACGCCGCCACCTTCGGAGGCTTCAACTTCATCGAGTTCCACCGGGATTCGACGGTGGTGAACCCGCTGCGCATCCGGCGCGACGTGCTGCACGAGCTCGAGTACCGCATGCTGCTCTGCTACATGGGGCAGACCCGGCAGTCGGCGCGCATCATCGAGCGGCAGACCGCCTCCTACCGCGAGGGCCGCGCTCCGGTGGTGGTGGCACTCCAGCACTTGAAGGAGCAGACGCTCGAGATGAAGAAGGCGCTGCTGCTCGGCCAGGTGGACGCGTTCGGCGAGCTGCTGCACCAGGCCTGGGAGCACAAGAAGCGCCTCGACGAGAGCATCTCGAACAGCACCATCGACCGCCTCTACCGGCTGGCGCGCAAGGAGGGAGCGATCGGAGGCAAGATGCCGGGGGCGGGCGGTGGCGGCTACTTCCTGCTGCTCACGCGCTTCGACCGCAAGCATCGCGTGGCGGCCGCGCTCGAGAAGCGCGGCGGGCAGGTGGTGCCGTTCCACTTCGAGGCCCGCGGGCTCCAGACCTGGTCGTCCGCGCGCGCGCGCTGACCATGCGGATCGCGCTGCTCGGTCCGTTGGCGCCGTGGCGCGGCGGGCTGGCGCAGTACCTGGCGCTGATGGGCGAGGCGCTGATGCCGCTCGCCGAGGTGCGCGCCGTGACCTTCACCCGCCAGTACCCGGGGCTGCTGTTCCCGGGGCGGACCCAGCTCGACCACGAAACGCCGCGTCCGCGGTTTCCGGTCGAGGCCCTGCTCGACTCGATCGATCCGCGGTCGTGGCGCCGCACCGCCTCGCACCTCGAGCGCTGGGCGCCGGGCGCCGTGATCCTCAAGTGGTGGATCCCGTTCTTCGGCCCCGCCTTCGCGTCGGCGGTGGGCCCGCTGCGCGGGCGCGGCACCCGCGTGGTACTCGTGTGCGACAACCTGGTGCCGCACGAGCGGCGCCCGCTCGACCGGGAATTCACCTCCTGGATGCTGCGGAATTCGGACGGCTACCTGGTGATGAGCGAGAGCGTGGAGCGCGATCTCGACCGCCTGAAGCCGGGCGCGCCGCGGCGGCGCGTGCCCCATCCGCTCTACGCCCAGTTCGACGCCGGACGGTTCACGCGCGCGAGCGCGCGCGAGCGGCTGGGTCTCCCGCCCGACGGGGAAGTGGCGCTGTTCTTCGGCTACGTCCGCCGCTACAAGGGGCTCGACACCCTGCTCCGCGCCTGGCCCGCGGTGCGCGCGCGGCGGCGGGCGACGCTGCTGGTCGCTGGCGAGTTCTACGAAGATCCGGCGTCCTACCGCGCGCTCATCGAGGCCGCCGGCCCCGATGCCGATATCCGGCTGATGGACTACTACCTTCCCGACGACGAGGTCGAGGCGGTGTTCAGGGCCGCGGACGTCGCGGTGCTGCCCTACCGCTCGGCGACGCAGAGCGGCGTCACCCACGTCGCATACGCGCTCGGGCTGCCGGTCATCACCACCCGGGTCGGCGGCCTCGCCGAGACCGTGGTCCCGGGCGAGAGCGGGCTGGTGGTGCCACCGGAGGATCCGGAGTCACTCGCCGCCGCGATCGTGCGCTTCTTCGAGCAGAAGCTGGGCGCAGCGTTGCGCGCCGGAGTCGAGCAGCTGCGCCACGCCCATAGCTGGGAGGCGCTGGCGGCCCGGACCGTCGAGCTGGTGGACGAGCTCGGTCCCACGCGGGGGTGGCGATGACGCGGCCCGCCGACACTGCGGGGCGCACCGCGCTCGCCCTGGCCCTCGCCGTGTTCCTGCTGGTGGTGCTCACCGGCGGGGGGCGCATCGTGGGCAGCGACGAGGTCACCATGTTCGAGCTGTCGCGCGCGATGCTCCATGGCCGCATCGACGTGCCAGAGGGCGCGACGCTCAAGGGTCCGGACGGCCGCTACTACAGCAAGAACGCGGCCGGGCAGGCAGTGCTGGCGCTGCCGCTGGTGGCGCTCGCCGAGGGCGCTTCGGGCGGGGTGCCGCCCGCCCGCCGCGCGCTCGCCGCGCGCTTCGTTGCCTCGTTCTGGAACGCGGCGGTCGTGGCACTCCTGCTCGCCCTCTTCTATCTCGGCGCGCGCCGCCTCGGGAACGGCGCCCGCAGCGCCCTCGCGGCCGCTGTGCTGCTCGGCTTCAGCACGCCGCTCTGGGTCTACGCCAAGAGCTACATGGCAGAGCCGCTGCAGGCGCTGGGCCTGCTGCTCGCCTTGACCGGTGCCGCGCGAGGCGCTGCGGGGGAGAGGCGCGCGACTCGCGTCGCCGCGCTCGGGTGTCTGCTCGCGATCTCGGCCAAGCTCAGCATGCTGCCGCTGGCACTCGCCTGCCTGCTGCCGCTCGCGCGAAGCCCCAGGCTCTGGCTTTGGCCTGCGCTCTCAGTGGCGGCGGCGCTGGCCGGGCACGTGGCATACGACTTCGCGCGCTTCGGCTCGGCGTTCGAGACTGGCTACGGTACCCAGGCCACGCCCGCGGCCTACTCCACGCCGCTGGCGGTCGGGCTCTACGGGCTGCTGCTGTCCTCCGGAAAGGGCGTGCTGTGGTTCGCTCCCGCGCTGTGGCTGGCACCGCTCGGGCTCGCGGCGATGACGCGCGCGGGCGCCCATCGCGCGGACGCGCCCGAGCGGCGGCGCGCGCTGGCCCTCGCCGGGCGTGGCGTGATCGTGGTGTGGGCGGGCGGGCTCCTGCTCTACGCCACGTTCGAGCACTGGGCGGGCGACGGCTCGTGGGGCCCGCGCTATCTCGTACCGCTGCTCCCGCTCGCGTTCCTGGGCGTGGCCGCGGCGCTCGAAGGCGCCTCGCGCGCGCGCCGGCGCGTGGCGTGGGCCCTGGCCCTCGCCGGACTGGTGGTGCAGACCGGCGGGGTGGCGATCTACTTCGGCGCCCAGATGCGAGAGGCCGGCGACTATCCATACACGCTCCCGCTCGACCACCCGCGCTCCATGAGCGACAGCCATTTCAATCCCGCCTTCAGCCCGATCGGCGATCACTGGCGGATGCTCACGCGCAACGCGGGCGAGCACCTGCGCGGAGCGGCGCCGCGGATCGCCGGCGGGGGCGAGGCCGACGCGCGGCTCGGCATCGGTCCCGACGACCAGCGGCGGCTGCTCCACGCGCTCGACTTCTGGTGGACCTACATGGCCTACGCCGGCGTGAGTTCACGCGCGATCGCGGCCGCGCTGTCGGTGCTGCTGGCGGCGCTGGCGGGCGCACTGCTCCTGCTGAGGCGGGCCTTCAGGGCCGAGGCGCGCGCGGGATGAAGCGCCTGACCGTGGTGGTGCTCAACTGGAACGGCCTCGAGGACACCCTGGCCCTGCTCTCGACCCTCGAGCGCTGCCGCGTGCCAGAGGGCTGGAGCCTCCACGTCATGGTGGTGGACAACGGCTCGACCGACGGCTCGGCCGCGGCGCTCGAGGCCGGCTTCCCGGAGGTCGAGCTGCTGGCGCTGCCTGAGAACCTGCGCTTCGCGGGCGGCAACAACCGGGGCGTGCGGCGCGCGCTCGAGGCCGGCGCCGATGCCGTCATGCTGCTCAACAACGATACAGAGGCCGACCCCGCGCTGCTCGAGCGCCTGCTGTTGGCACTCGACCAGCACCCGGAGGCGGGTGCCCTCGGCCCGCTCATCTACTTCGGCGCGCCCAGCCAGCGCATCTGGTACGCGGGCGGGCGCTGCTGGCCGGCGCTCGGGCACGCCGCGCACAGGGCACTGCGCGCGCTCGACCGCGGGCAGTTCCGCTCGGTCGAGGCCACCGGCTACCTGACCGGCTGCTGCCTGCTCGCGCGGCGCGAGGTATGGGAGCGGGTGGGGCTGCTCGACGAGCGCTACTGGATCTACGCCGAGGACGCCGACTGGAGCCTGCGCGCGCGCCGCGCCGGCGTGCGGCTGCTATTCGTGCCCACCGCCCGGCTGTGGCACAAGGTCAGCGCGAGCGCGGGGGAAGGCAGCCCGTGGAAGATCTACCAGCGCCTGCGCGCCAACCTCACGCTGTTCGCGCGTTACGCGCGCGGCCTCGGCCGCGTCACGTGGCTGCCGGCGTTCCTGGTCCAGCAGGTGGCGCTCGCGGCCTGGCTGATGTTTCGCGGCCGCGGGGACCTGGCACTCGCCGTGCCGCGCGCGCTGTGGGACGCCGCGCGCGGCCGCCCGCCCGCCGATGTCCGACCGTGAGCGAGACTCCCTGGGCCCGTCGGCCCGAGCGCGCGACGGGCGAGCCGCCGCTCTTCCTTCACGAGGTGGTGGATTCCGCTCCCGCGGGCGCGCGGGCGCTGGACGCCGGCTGCGGTCCGGGCTCGTTCGGCTACGCGCGGCGGGCCGACCTCCGCGTCGTGGGCTTCGACCTCAAATTCCCGCCGGGTCCGCCGCAGCGCGCGGTTCACGTCGCGGTGTTCCGGGGCGATCTCGCGCGGCTGCCGCTGCGCGCGGAGAGCTTCGACCTCACGCTCTGCCACTACGTGCTGGAGCACGTTTCGGCGCTCGAGCCCTGCTGCGACGAACTGGCGCGCGTCACGCGCCGCGGCGGGCTCCTCTACCTGGCGGTGCCGCGCGCGGCGGCGTTCGACGACCGCCTCTACCGCTTCGCGGGCTACTTCGCGAAGTTCGCGCTCTTCAAGTTCCGCAAGCGCATCGAGCACCAGCAGCGCTTCGACCTCGAGCGGCTGCTCGACCTCTTCACCGGCCGCGGGTTCGAGCCGGTGGCGATGGCGCGCGTGCCGGCCGGCTTCTCGTGGATGAACGACCCGCGCACCAAGCGGCTGCAGGGGCCATTCACCGGAGCACTGGCGTGGATCCATCGGGTGCTGGCGCTCGACCTCGCGCGCGACGCGAACTTCGTGATGAGCTTCGTCAAGACCGGGGTCCATGGCGTACGCAGCTTCCCCTGCCAGCGCCGGGTGACGCACGTGTGCCGCGAGTGCGGCGAGCACAGCGTGCTCGAGCCGCCGCGGCCCTGGCCCAGGCGCTGGACCTGCCCGTGGTGCGGGAAGCAAAACCCGCTCGGAAGGCCGCGGTGATCTCCGATGCGTGAGGCGCTCAAGAAGCTGACCGGCGAATCGCTGGTCTACGGCCTGGGGGCGGTCGGCGGGCGCGCGGTGCAGCTGCTGCTGGTCCCGATCCTGACCCGGCTCCTGGCGCCGCAGGCGTTCGGGGTGGGCGACCTGGTGCTGGCCTACTCGCAAACCCTGGTGCTGGTGCTGGTGTTCGGCCTGGACGGCGCGCTCGCGCGCTTCTTCTACCATGAGCCGGACCGCGAGGCCCGGATCCGCATGGTCTCGACCTCCTTCGTGTTCCGGCTCGTGACCGGCGGCACGGTGGCGCTGCTGGCGGCGCTCGCCGCCGCCCCGCTCGCGACCCAGCTGGTGGGCGGCGAGGTGTACCGCAAGTACGTGCTGATCGGCGCCGCCACGCTCCCCTTCACGCTCATCGTGCTGTTCGGAAACGACGTGCTGCGGGTGACGTTCCAGCCCTGGAAGTTCGTCGCCTTGAACGTCGCACAGACCGCGCTGGTGGGAGGGCTCTCGGTGTGGTTCGTGGTCGAGCGCGGGCTGGGCGTGGCCGGGATGCTCTACGGGCGCCTGTTCGGCGACGCGGCCTGCGCGGCGCTCGCGCTGGTGCTCGCGCGCCACAGCCTGCGCCCGCGCTTCAGCCGCGAGGCACTCGCCCGCATGCTGGCCTACGGCCTGCCGACCGTGCCCGCGGCCTTCGCGTTCGGGGCGATCAGCGCCCTCGACCGTTTCGCGCTCCAGCGCACGCGGTCGCTGGAAGAGGTCGGCGTCTACGCGGTGGCGGTCAAGTTCTTCAGCGTGGTGTCGATGTCGGTCTCGGCGTTCCAGCTCGCCTATGGCCCGTTCGCCTTCGCGCGCGCGCAGACGCCCGAGGCGCCGCGCCTCTACGCGCGAGTGTTCGGCGCATACGTCGCGGTCGCGTCGCTGGGAGCACTCGTGGTTTCGGTGTTCGCGCCCGAACTGCTCGCCGTGCTGGTGCCGCCGGAGTATCGCGCCGCCGCCGGGGCCGCCGCGTGGCTCGCCTTTGCGGCGGTGGCACTGGGCGCATACAGTGTCGCCTCCGTGGGTGTGGCGCTCGCGCTCAAGACACCGGTGCTGATGTGGTGCGCGGGGGGCGCGGCCGCGGTGGCACTCGCCGGCAACCTGGCGCTCACCCCGCGTTTCGGCGCTGCGGGGGCCGCGGCCTCGACCTTCGCAGGGTACTTCGCGGCCGCGGCATTCACCTACGCCGCGGCGCAGCGGGTCTACCCGCTGCCCTACCGCGGTGCGCGCATGGCGGCCCTGCTGCTGCTGGCGCTGGCGCTCGCGCACGGAGTGCAACGCCTGGCGCCGGGAGGCAGCGCTGGACTGGCGGTCAAACTCGCAACGGTGGCACTCTTCGCGGGCGTGTGCTGGCGGACGGGCATTCTCAAGGAGCGCGGGGCGGTGGCCGCGGGGCGCGCGGCGGGCTGAGCCTTCGGGCTCGGGCCACCGCCGATTTGGAGGAGGTCGAGCGAGCGATGTGCGGTATCGCGGGACTCTACGAGCGTGAGGCCCAGGCCGACCTCGGCCGCCTCCACCAGATGTCGCGGCTGCTCAAGCACCGCGGGCCGGACGACGAGGGCATCGTGCTGATCGATCCCGCCGGCGGCCGGAGCCTGACGCTGGGCGGCCCCGATACGCCGGCCGACGTCTACGCGAGCCCGCTCCCCTACGCACCGGGGAAGAGCGCCGGCGCCGCGCGCGACGCGCGCTTCAGTCTCGCGCTTCTCCATCGCCGGCTTTCGATCGTGGATCTCTCCCCGGGCGGGCACCAGCCGATGTGCGACGCCGCCGGCCGGCTGTGGATCACATACAACGGCGAGGTCTACAACTACGTCGAGCTCCGGACGGAGCTGGAGGCGCTGGGCGAGCGCTTCGTGAGCTCGAGCGACACCGAGGTAATGCTCGCCGCGTACCGCCGCTTCGGGTCCGACTGCCTCCACCGCTTCAACGGCATGTTCGCCTTCGCCCTGTGGGACGGCGAGCGGCGCGAGCTGTTCTGCGCCCGCGACCGGTTCGGGGTCAAGCCCTTCTACTACCAGTTCGACGGCCGCCGCTTCGCGTTCGCCTCCGAGCCGCGCGCGCTGGTGCTGACCCAGCCGGGCCGGATCGTGCCGCGGCACTCCGCGGTGCGCGACCTGATCGCCCTCGACTGGGTGGACCACGAGGCCCACACCTTCTTCGAGGGGCTGATGAGCCTGCCCGCCGGCCACTGCCTCACGGTCTCGGAGCGTGGCCTGGAGGTGCGGCGCTGGTGGTCGCTCGACCCGCGGCGGCGCGCGCACGGCGACGCGCGCGAGTGGACCGCCGAATTCGAGCGTCTCTTCACCGACGCGGTGAGGTTGAGGCTGCGCGCCGACGTGGAGGTGGGTTCGTGCCTGTCGGGCGGCCTCGATTCCTCGGCGGTCGTGACCACCGCAGCTGGCCTCGCCACGCGACCGCTCCACGCCTTCAGCTGCGCATACGACGAGGGCCCGGCCTTCGACGAGCGCCCCTTTTCTCAGCTCACGGTGGAGGCGAGCGGGGCGGTGCCGCACATCGTGGTGCCGGACGGCGCGGACTTCTGGGCAGCGTTCGACCGCCTGCACGATCAGCAGGGCGAGCCCACCGCCGGGCCCGGGCTCTACTCGCAGTGGAAGGTGATGGAGCTGGCACACGCCGCCGGGCTCAAGGTGCTGCTCGACGGCCAGGGCGGCGACGAGACGCTGGCCGGTTACTTCCGCTACCTGCCGGTCCGGCTGCGTGACCTGCTCGCGGCGGGTGATCTGGCCGGGTTCGTCGCGCTGTGGGGGCCGGTGGTGGCAAGGCTGGGTTTAAGCGTGACGCTCGCCCTCACGTTCGAGCCGTGGTTCCCGCGCGGGCTGGTGGCGCGCTTAAGGCGGCGCTTCGGGCAGGGCAAGGACCGCGTCCTCACCCGCGCACTTCGCGATCTGCCGCGCCCCGATCTTCCGCGGCCGCCGCGCGAGTGGGACACCGGTCTTCAACGGCAGCTCGCGTTCGATACCCTGCAGCGGCTGCTGCCGTCGCTGCTGCGCTACGAGGACCGCAACAGCATGGCGTTCTCGATCGAGACCCGGCTGCCGTTCCTGGACTACCGGCTGGTCGAGTTCGTGTTCTCGCTGCCCGACGAGCAGCGATTGGATGGCGCCACCACCAAGGCCATCCTGCGCCGCGCGCTCGCCGGCCGCATCCCGCGCCCGGTGCTCGAGCGCCGCGACAAGATGGGCTTCGAGACCCCGACCGACCGCTGGCTGCGCGCGCGCTTCGCCCCGGAGGTGCGGCGCCGCCTCTTGAGCCCCGGGCCGCTCCACCAGTGGATCGATCCCGGAGTGCTGGCCGCCGAGCTCGACGAGTACCTGGCGGGCCGCCGCGTGATCGGACTTCAGATCTGGCGCTGGCTCGCGCTCGAATCCTGGGCCCGGCGTTACCTCGCCGCCGATCCGCGCGTCGTCTCGCGCGCGGCCGAGCCCTCGCCGCACGCGGGCGGCCATCTCTCCTACGCCGAGGCGGTGCGGCGTTTCGAGCACGAGTCGGCGGCGGCGGCCGTCCCCGCGTAGTGGACCTCGTCGTTCTGTCCGAGGTGCGGTGGGGATACTTCCGCACGCGCAAGCAGTTCCTGCTCTCGCGCTTTCCGGAGCGCTGGCGCGTGTTCTTCGCGCAGCCGCCCGCGTTCGGCGCGCGCGATCCGTGGGCACCGAGGCGCGAGGGCAACGTCACCTACTTCACGGTGCCGTTCTTGAAGCCCGGCACCACCAGCGCCCTCTACAACCGCCTCATCGACGCGCGCCCGGGCCGCGCGCTGGTCGAGTGGATCGCGGAACGCGCGCTGCGCGCGCGGCTCGCATCGCTCGGGGTCGAAAAGCACCCGGTGCTGCTGGTCTCCAACATCTACTGCCCGGAGGCACTGTCGCGGCTTCCGCGCCGGCGCGTGTTCTACGACTTCAACGACAGTCCGTTTCAATTCGCGCGGGTGCCGGGCTGGGCGAAGGATTACTGGCGGCGCACGCTCGACGAGGTGGACGCGCTGTTCGTGGTTTCGGAGTACTACCGGCGCCAGCTCGCGGCGGAGACCGAGAAGCCATTGATCGCGCTCGGCAACGGTGTCGAGTTCGCGCACTTCGAGGCGGAGCGAGAGGTACCGCCCGAGCTTCAGCGGCTGCCGCGCCCGCTCATCGGCTACGTGGGCCTGCTCTCGCATTTCCTCGATTTCGAGATCCTCGAGGCCCTGCGCCGCGCCCGGCGCGGCGGAACCCTGGTGCTGATCGGCCCCGGCACTCCGGCCACCGCCGGTGCGCTGCGCGAGCTGGCGGCTCGCGAGGGGGTCGCGATCCTGGGCCCGCGACCGTACGCGGAGATTGCGGCATGGATGCAGGCGCTGGACGTCGGAGTCATACCCTTCCGGGCGAGCGACCCGTTCGTGCAGGGCATCAACCCCAACAAGGTCTACCAGTACCTGGCCGCCGGGGTGCCGGTCGTGACCACGACGGTGCTCGATCTCGAGCCCTCGCCCGGCCGTCTCCAGTTCGCCACCGACCCCGCCGGTTTTACCGCCGCCGTCGCCCGCGCGCTCGAGGCCCGGCCCGGCCGCGACGCGTGCCGGGCGCTGGCGCGTCCCTACGACTGGGGCCTGCTCGCGGCGCGCATGGTGGAGGCGATCGAGGCGCGGCTCGGTGAGGCGGGCACGAACTAGGCTGTCCTGATTGGAGTGCGTGTTGACAGCCGATCGCGCAGCCTGGGGCGGCCTGGCGTCCGGGAGCTGCCGGCGCTCGACCGGCTTCGCGACCTTCGCCTCATGGCGCGCTTCTCCGGCCGGGCGCTGAACTCGCGATCGACCCGGGCCGCGGGCGGAAGCACGAGAGCGCGAGCCGCAGGCGCTGCTCGAGCGACGCCTCGGGGAGGGCCTCGCACAGCGCGGCCGCGCGACGGGCCTCGTCGGCGCGGAAGCCAAGCAGGCGGAGCGGGGCGATCACTTCCATAGCGGCGGCCTGGGCCCGCGCCGCCGCCGCCATGCGCCGCGCCTCCTCCCGTTTGCGGCGCATGAACTCGGCTCCGAACGCGCACTCGGCGGCGTACTGGTTGTGGGCCCGACAGCGGAGCCGCATGCGCTCGGCCGTCGCCTCACCCCCGCGCGCCACTGGGTCGGCGTGATCGAACTCGAGGCGGGTGCGCGCCTCGCACCGGCGCCCGGTGTCGCTCACGAAGCTGCACTGGCCCCGATCGCGCTCCCAGACCGTGCGTTTGACGTGCGCCGGGATGTGCCGTGGGCGCACCGACGAGCGCCGCGGGCGGGGGCGCGGCCTTCGGGTGGCCGCGAACTTGCGCTGCTCGAGCTGGCCGATGAGCGCATCGAGCGCGCGGTCGAGGACTTCTGCGACATCCCCCGAGGGGAGCTGGTGGCCGAGCAGCGCCTGGGCGTAGCGCAGCTTGTCGTGGGTGTGCTGGCCGATGGTGAGCTGGAGCGCGTATCGCTCCGGTGCCAGCGGCGCCACCCTGGGTGGCTGGTCGGGTGCCGCAACTCGCTCCGGGGCGAGTTGCGCAACTGGCCCCGGGGCCAGTTGGTCGCTCGGCGGCGGTGCTGAAATGGCCTCGAGCCGGGTGGCCAGGTCCGGCCGCGGGAAGCGCTGCGCCAGGAGTTGCTCGATCCCGGCCTTGCTCTGGTGCGCGGCGGCCGCCAGCAGACCGTCGGCGTTCTCGGGCGTCAGGTAGGGCGCCAGCAGGACGACCGCGCTCAAGTGCAGGCGCCCGTCGGCCACCGCGGCGAAGACGGCGGGAAACTGACGGGCGGTGCGGGCCGCGCGGATGCGCTTGAAAGCCGTCTCTTCGGACAGGCGCAGCTCGTGGACGCAGTAGGCGAACATCGAGGGATAGGCGGCCGGCAGGTAGAGGCGCCGCGCGTCGACCTCGGCCAGGTGGGCCAGCAGCGTGGCGGTGGTGGCGCGATCCCGGGCGACCAGCGCCGCCAGATCGCGCAGCAGGTCGCCATCGCTGAGGTGAGAAAGCGAGCAGGTATTCATGGCCCGAGTCTCCGGTGGCCGGGGGCGGTGGTTCGGGGGCCAACGGTCGCGGGGGTGCACCCTTTGTAGCACGCCCTCCTGCGGCGCTCGGAGCGCCGCGCATGGCGCGCCGAGCGGAGCGCGACGAGTTGTTTCCGCTCGGCGCGGGACCGGACCGGCGGTGGGCATCCTGCGCGCGTTATCGCGCAGTCGCAGGAGCCGCGGCGAGGCGGGGGCGAAGCGCGCGCGCCGGGCTGTCAAGCGGAATCTTGGTCCAGACCGGGCACACTGGTGACACTTCAGACCGGGGACATGGGTGACACCCAGGAGGGCATCATCGGCGATCGAAGGAGGATCCCGCGATGCCCTGGAACAGGACCGACTGGATGTCCGAGCGCGTGTGGGAAGTTGCCTCCGCGTCGCACGACGCTCAGCGACCTCGCTGGACGACGCTGCGCCAACAGGTGCGGAATCCGTGGCCACCTCGGAGACGTCAATCCAGCCCGACATTCCGCTCGTTCCCGGCTAATCCTCGACCACGTGGCTCTCGAACACCTCGCGGCACCGCGCCCACCGCGCCCGGTCGAAGCTCCCCGCCGCGTCGAGGCAATCCACGGCCGCGTACGCCATGGCCAGCGTGTGGTGCGTGTTGTCGTGGGCGAACAAGCCCTGGCGGCCGAGGGTGAGCACTCCCGGGACGGTACCCAGCCACGCGTCGATCCGATCGAAGTGGGTTTCGTAGCCGCGCTCGTAGATCGGGTAGGCCTGCGGAATCCGGCGCGTGACCACCTCGATCAGCGCCGAGCGAATCGGGATGCCGAGCCTTGCGAGCGCCTCCTGAATCCGCCCACCCAGCTCCGCGTCCGGCATCGTCCACCACGCGTCGCCGGTCGAGCACGGCAGCTCCGCGCACAGCACGGTTCGATCGCGCGGCTCGGCGGCCGTCGAGTAGTTGCGCGGCTCCGACATCCGGGTCATGGGGACTTCGGTCTCGGGAAAGTAGTGCGCGTCGAACTCGGTGAAACGCTCCTGCGCGAGCACCATGTAAACCAGGATCATGCTCCGGAAGCGGATGCGCCCGGCCGCCTCCAGCACGTCGGGCGGGGCCGCGGGACGGAGGCTCCGCACCAGCGCCGTTATCGGAATGGTGGACCACACGTGATCGGCCTCCATGCTGCCCGGCTCGCCCCCGACCCGGTACTCGACGCGGCACCCGCCGCCGGGCAGCACGTGCACCGTCTCCACTCCGGCGCCGAACTCGAAGGCGGCGCCCAGGTCGCGGGCGGCCTCGAAGTAGCGTCGCGAGATCTGGCCGTAGCCGCCGCGCGGGTAGAAGAAATGTCCGAAGCCCGTCGGTTTCATGCCGGGCACCGCCCCCAGGATCTTGCGCGCCATGCCGGCGAGCGAGCCGGCCTTCACCCGGCGGCGGGCCTGAACCGCGGACAGCTCCTCCGGCGCCAGGCCCCAGATCTTCCGGGCGTAGGGAAAGTAGAAGTCGCGGCAGATGGTGCGCCCCAGGCCCCGCATGAGCACCGAGGCGAACGATTCGCCCGCCCCGTCGGCGCGCGGCGCCGGCGCGAGCTTCCGCAACAGGTCGCCCGCGGTCCCAAGCGCGAAGCCCGGCGGCAGCTTGAGCGCCAGGTCCAGCGGTTTCAGCGGGAAGTGGATCCAGCGGCCGCAGAGCCGGATCCGTCCGTGGCGCGGGCGATCGAGCAGGTCGTCCCCCAGCAGCGCGCGAATGTCCGCGAGGATCGCGGGGTCGCACGACGGGTGCAGGCGGTGGCTGCCGAAGTCCACGTGGAGGCCCGCGAGCTCGAAGCTGCCCGCCAGTCCGCCGACGGTCGTTCCGCGCTCGAGCACGGTGACCGCGGCCTTTCCGCTCCGGGCCAGCCGGTACGCCGCGCCGACGCCGGAGGGCCCCGCGCCCAGCACCGCCACGCGGCACGAGGCGCTCATCCGATGTACCGCTCGTGCCAGATCATGAAGTTGACGAGGCCCCACAGCGCGCGGCCGTGGTCGCGCCGTCCGGCCAGGTGCTCGTCCTTGAGCGCTGCCATCGCCTCGGGCCGGAACAGGCCGGTGCCCGCAACGCGCTCGCGCGAGAGGTAGTCTTCGAGCACGTCGGAGAGCTCGCCCCGGAACCAGCGCGAGTATGGCATCTCGAGACCGACCTTCTTCTTGTCGAGGATCGCCCGCGGCAGCAGCCCTTCCATCGCCTTCCGCATGATGTGCTTTTTCCGCAGGCCCGGCAGCTTGAGCCGCGCCGGCACGCGCGACATGAACTCCGTCAGGTCCGGGTCGGTCATCGGAACGCGCGCCTCGAGCGAGTGCGCCATGCTCATGCGGTCGTTCTTGATCATCAGGTCGTCGGGCAGGAAGACGCCGGCGTCCACGTAGAGCAGGCGGTTGAGCGTGTCCCTCGCCCGGCAGCGCTCGAACGCCTCGACGAAGTGGCGCTCCGGGTCGCGCACGGCCATCCGCTCGAGCACGTCGGGCGCGTAGAGTGCCCGCTTCTGCGCCGCGGTCAGGACGATCCGCCACCACAGGTGGGCCTCGGCGGGCGAAAGCTCCTGCCCGTCGATGAAGCGCTTCATCTTGAATTCCAGGCTCAGCTTGCGGTGTGAGACCGGCAGCGCGTGCACCAGCGGCGCGATCAGTCCCCGCCGGATCCAGCCCGGCACCGCGCGGAACCAGCGCGCCGCCTTGTACGCGGCGTGCGTCTCGTAGCCCGCGAAGGCCTCGTCTCCGCCCTCCCCGGAGAGCACCACCACCACCTCGCCCTTCGCCAGCTCGCACACGAAGTAGGTGGGGATGGCCGAGCCGTCGGCATACGGCTCGTCGATGAAGCCGATGTACTTCGAGAGCAGCCCGCGCACCATGCCGGAGGTGACCACCACCTCGCGGGAAACGGTGCCGAACGCTTGAGCCACGATGCGGGCGTAGGGCAGCTCGTTGAAGCTCGGGTCCTCGAAGCCGACCGAGTAAGTGTGAACCGCCTCCGAGGTGTGGCGCTTCATGAGCGCCACGATGGTGCTCGAGTCCATGCCGCCCGAGAGCAGCACGCCGACCGGCACGTCCGCGATCAGCTGGCGCCGCACCGCCTCGTCCATCAGATCGCGGGCGCGCGCGATCACCGTGGCCTCGTCCAGCGAGTCGTCCTCGTCGAAGGAGAGGTCGAAGAAGCGCGCGGTTTCGGCGTGCCCCGCCGTGTCCACCCGCATGCGATGGGCCGGCGCGATCTCGCGAATACCCTCGAACGCGGTCTGTTCGCCGGGGATGTAGTCGAAGGTGAGGAAATCGTGCAGGGCCTGGAGGTCCACGCGGCGCGGCACCCGCCGATCCTCAAGCAGGCACTTGATCTCGGAGCCGAACAGGAGCCGGCCGTCCTGCCAGGTGTAGAAGAGCGGCTTGACCCCGAACGGATCGCGCGCCAGGTGCAGCTCCTTCCGCCGCCCGTCCCAGATCGCGTAGGCGAACATGCCGTTCAGCTCGCGGGCCATCTCCGGCCCCAGCTCCTCGTAGAGGTGGAGCAGCACCTCGGTGTCGGTGTTCGAGCGGAACACGTGGCCCCGCTCGGCCAGCCGGTGCTTCGCCTTGAGCTCTGCGAAGTTGTAGATCTCGCCGTTGTATGTGATCCAGACCGTGCCGTCTTCGTTGCTCATCGGCTGGTGGCCGTTCAAGGAGAGGTCGATGACCGAGAGCCGGCGGTTGCCGAAGCCGACGTGGGCGTCGAAATACGTCCCCGCGTCGTCCGGGCCACGATGCGCGATGACGGTGGTCATCCGACCGACCAGCTCGCGGTCGTCGGGGGTCAGCAGGCCGCGAGGGTCGAAGATCCCGGCGATGCCGCACATGGACGAGGGGGCTCCGGTCGTGGGTGGTGGAGGGGGCCGGCGCCCGAGCGGAGCCGGCGCGTCATCACCGCGGAGGCGCGGTCCGGTGCCGGCGGACGAAGACCAGCATGTCGGCGATGACCCCGAAGAACAGCGTGTTGAGCCCGGCCAGCAGGAACAGCACGCTGGTGCCCGAGAGCCGGTCGTAGAAGAAATCCACCACGAACTTGGTGCCTCCGACCAGGAACAGCACCAGCGCGATCGGCAGGATAATGCGCAGCGGCCGGAAGTACGTCATCGTTCTGAGAATGAGCGTCAGGAAGTTGAGCGCGTCCATCGGCTTGAGCTTGGACTGCCCCAGGCGTCGCTGGTACTCGACCGGGACGAACTGGACGCGGTAGCCGTCGCACAGGCCGGCCAGAGTGATGGTGGTGGTGAAGCTGAATCCGTCCGGGAGGATGTCGAAGTACTGAAGTGCCAGGTCGCGGCGCATCACCCGCATGCCCGAGTTCAAGTCCGGGATCCGGGTGTCCGCCAGGTAGTTCGCGAGCACGTTCAGGATCCACTTGGCCGGCCGGCGCAGGGCCGGGATGTGAACCGAGCCCATGGTGCGGGCGCCGATCACCATGTCGGCGTCGGCGGCGGCCGCGATCAGCCGCGGCAGCTGCTCGGCCGGATAGGTGTTGTCCGCGTCGGTGATGCAGATCAGGTCGTGCCGCGCCGAGCGGATGCCGGTCTTGAGCGCCGCGCCGTAGCCGCGATTGACCCCGTGCTGGACCACGGTGGCCTGGGTGCGGCGCGCGGCGGCGGCGGTTCCGTCCTTCGAGCCGTCGTCCACGACGATAATCTCGCACTCGATCCCGCAGCCGGCGAGCACGCCGGCGACGCGCTGAACCACGCCGGCGACACCCTGCTCCTCGTTGTAGGCCGGGATGACCACGCTCACGCGCTCGCCCGTAGGCGTCATGCTCGATGCTCCGCAGCGATCAGAAAGGGGTCCTCGAAGGACACACAGAATTCGCCGGAGTCTACCACCGACGTCCGTGCCGGGCAGTCCGGCACCGGTAGCACAGCCTCAAGGGATCACGGTTCAGAGGTGCCACGCCCGCGTCGCGCCAGTTTCTGCCACGCCCAGGCCGCGCCCGCGGCGGCGAAGACCGCCACGATCGGAAGGATCTGAAGCGAGAAGCGCGAGGCGGCGATGATCGAGGCGTAGGCCAGGTTCAAGTAGGCCGCGTACGCCACGGGCAGCCAGCGGCCCGGATCGCGGCGCGCGGTGGCCGCAATCCCGATCAGCGCGAGCACCAGCAGACCCAGGTTCAATCCCACCACCGCCTCCATGCGGCGGACCGAAAAGGTCCAGTAGAGCCGCAGGTTGCGCAGCAGCTTGAGCGCGGCCCCGGCGGGGTCACGGCGCAGGCGTTCGGAGGCGAGGCGCGCCAGCAGCGCGTCCTCCTCGCGGCGCAGGGTCATGGTGCGGCGGATCTGCAGCAGCTTCTCGTTCGCGCTCATGGCAACGAACCCGTGATCGCGCAGGGCCGCGATCGCGAGCACGTCGGCCTCGCCGTCCACCACGCCCAGGTCGTCGTGCGGGTGGGCGCGCAGGTGATCCGCGCTCACCCAGCCCTTGTAGGCCTGGAACCCGATTCCCCAGTTGACGGGAATGAGCTCGTGGAAGCGAAGCGCGTTGCGGGCGGTCCAGGGCAGGACCACGACGGCGGTGGCGCACGCCACGAGCAGCGCCCGGCGCCAGGCCGCGCCCAGCGCGCCGCCCAGCAGCAGCGGCGCCGCCGCGACCAGCGCCAGCGGGAACATCAGGCTCACGGAGTTGCACAGCGCCGCGAGGCCGACCAGCACGCCGGCCGCGAGGGCGCTCGAACGGCTGCGGCGCCGACCGAAGCGGGCGAGGCCCAGCGCCGCCAGGCTCACGAGCAGGGTCAGCAGAGATTCGGACAGCACGTACTGCGACCACCACAGGTGGGTGGGGTGAAATGTGAATATCAGGGACGCGAGCATTCCGACCGCGGGCCCGTAGAGCTCCCATCCCAGGAGCAGCACCACGACGCAGGTGAGTGCCCCCAGCACCGCGTGCGCGACCAGCACGACGTCCGTGCGCGGCCCGGCCGCCCGGTAGAGCGTGGCGAGGAATAGCGGATAGAGCGGCGCGCGCGCGGCGGTCGCGCCGCCGTCGTCCGGGAGCGCGAAGCCGCGGCCGGCCGCCAGCTCGAGCGCGATGTCGTGGTACCCGTCGAACCGCATGCCCGGAACGCTGCGGAAGCCGGGTGCCAGGCGCGGGGCCGCGGGCAGGGCCACGAACAGGAAGAGCAGGCGCACCGCGAGCGCCAGAATGAAGACGGCGAGCAGCGCGCGGTTCACGGTTGCGCTCCCGGGATAGGGTCGAGCCGGTAGACGGTGATGCGCGGGCCGCGCCGCACCCAACGCCGCGGCTCGAACTCCGCCACGCGCGCCGCCTCGCGCTCGAGCGCGCGATAGTAGGCCAGGCCGCTCGATCCGCCGCCCGCCGCCCGCGCGGCCTGGAGACGCATCGCTTCGTCGCTCACCACGGCCCATCGGAAGCCCTGGTGCCGCAGCGAATCGAGCGTGACGACCGACCTGCCCATCTCGGTGCTGCGCAGGTAGTAGGCGGGACGATGCGGGTGCTCCAGCCGCTGGCGGTAGTACTCCGCGTACACGGCGCTGTGGCCGGCCCCCGAGACCCCGCCCCGGACCTCGGCCAGGCGCTCCTCGAGGCGGACGCGGTTCTCGGCGAGTGGCGGGCTCGCCGAGTTCCAGAAACGCAGCATGTCGATCACGACCCTCTCGTCCGCCGGCACGCGCGCCTCGAACCAGCGGAGCGCGGCCACGCGCGTGTCCTCGCGGGTCATGGTGTAGTCGGCCTCGATCAGCTCGAGTGCCGGCGGGAGCGAGAGCGCCGCCAGCGTGAGCGGCACCGCCCAGCCGCGTGCCCGTTCGCGCACGCGCAGCGCCGCGAGCAGGGTCTCGCCGGCGCGCGCCGCCAGCAGCAGCGCTGGCACGGCCAGCGGGATGGCGTAGCGGTCGTTGAGCACACCGGCCCGGCTCGCGAGCAGGCAGTACGCCGCCGTGAAGCCGAGCAACAGCATGTCCGCGCGGGTGCGGCGTGCGAGTGCCACCAGCACGCCCGCGCCCGAGGCGAGCGCCAGCGGAAGCTGGAGCGAGGGACGCAGACACTGCGCCCAGAACGAAGCGAGGCCGTGCGCGAACCCCGGGCGCCCGGCACCGAACTGCCCTTCGGTCTTGGCCGTGATCCACGCCAGGTCGGCTCGGAAGGTGCGGAAGTCGAGCGCCACGTAGGGGGAGACGGCGAGGAAGACCGCCGCCGCGATCGCGCCCGCGAGCAGGCCGTGCTGGAGCCAGCGCACGCGATCGGTGCCGCGTGCGTCGGCCATCCGGTAGATCACGGCGATCGCCGCCGGCACCGCGAGCAGTCCGGCGTGATACTGCGCAGAGGCCCCCAGCCCGGCGGCCACGGCGGCGAGGTGGAGATGGCGCGGGGAACCGCCCGTGGCCGCCCGCCAGGCCGCCCACAGGCCGAGCGTGGTGAAGGCCGTCATGGCGGTGACCGGGTGCGCGAGGTGCGAGTAGTGGGCGTGAAGCGCGTTGAGGGCAAGCGAGAGCGCCGCCGCCGTGCCGACCGCCTCGGAGTATGCCGCGGCTCCGAACCCTCGCGCGAGCCACACGGTCCAGACCCCGAATGCGACGCTCGTGAGTCGCGGCAGCAGATAGAAGGCGGTGGGATCGCGGAAGTAGGCCGCGGCGAACGCCGCCTTTCCCGTCCACCAGCCCGCCAGCCTGCCGAACACGAAGAGCCCGGCAAAGGAGAGGAAGGCGAGATTCAGCAGCAGCGTTCCCGGCCAGATGAAGAAGTGCGGATTGAAGTCGCCGGTTCCGAAGCGCAGCGCGCGCAGCACCACCTGGGGCTCGTCGTGGAAGTAGAACAGCCAGGGCAGTCCGTAGCCAATGCCCCACAGCCGCAGCGCGGCGGCAAGAATCAGGACTCCCGCGATCGAGGCGATGCGGGCCCGCGGGCTCACGACGCGGCGCGGGTGCGTCGGAGCGGAGGTCCGAACATCTCGCGCCCGCGCAAGCGGTGCGCGAGGCTCCGGAACCAGAACGCCCACATCATCGCGATCATGCGCATACCGAGGAAGAAGGCCCTGACCAGGTCGCCGGTGACGGCCGATTTGCCGACCCGCGGCCGGTAGTTCACCGGGACCTGAACCAGCCGCGCGCGCTTGATGACGGTGATGAGCATCATCTCGGGGCCGAAGTGCGAGCCGCCCACCGTGAAGTGCGGCTCGATCTCGCGCAGCAGCGAGCGGCGGATGAGCCGGTAGGTGCAGCCCACGTCGCTCAGGTGAACGGTGTTGTACATGAACTCCATCATCTTGGCGACCGCGAAGTTGCCCCACTTGAGGAAGAAGCCCATGTTGGCGCCGGTCCAGATGAACTCCACGGTGGTGCGGGTCCCGTAGACCACGTCGCAGTCCCCGGAGTAGGCCAGCAGCTTCCACACGTCTTCGCCGAAAAAGGTCCCGTCCGGCTCGCAGACGATGATGAGGTCGCCGGAGGCTTCGCGGAAGCCGCGCCGGATGGCGTGGCCGTACCCCTGGTGCTCTTCAATGACCTCGCGCGCCGAGGTGCCTGCCACCTCCTCGGAAGTGCCGGCCGCCGCGTTGTTGTTGATCACGATCACTTCGTCGACCACGCCGGTCGCGAGAAAGTCCCGGATGCAGCGGGCGATGGAGTCTTTCTCGTTGTAGGTCGGGAGGATGACGCTGACGGCCTGGCCTTGCCACATGGGGGATTCTCTGCCACCGGGTACGCGAACAAAGCGGATCGAAACGAAAAGTCTAGCACACGTCCCGCGACGCTCCGCGGGTCCGCGGGCGCTCTTCCATGAGCCGCGCGCAAACTGGTATTCTGCCGGTTCAACCACGCACCCTTCCGCTTCGCCCGGGTTCCGGCGCGGGCGAAGGGTTCGACGCGGCTCACCCTGAACGAGGTGGATGCCCTGCTCGTGGTCTCCGAGTGAATCATCACGGCCCCAACCACATGCTTTGCCGCGCCACCCGCGAGTTTTCGGGCGAACCAGAGGATCCGGCAGGGTATCAACCCTGGCCGGCTCCATCCGCTCATGATCTCAAGACCCTCCCTCTCGGCCCCACCGGTGCTCGATCCAGTGTTCCCCCCAACCCGTCACCGATACGCCATCGCCCGCGCCGGCCTTGCGCCCGCGGTCAGCGGCGCGCGCTTCCGCCACCCCGAACGCCGGGTGGCGGGGGTGCCCGCCGCAACTTCGACCCGGCCGCGCCACGCGATCGCCGCGTGAGTCCGACGCCTCCCGACCCGGAGCCGAAGCTCAATGCCTGAGCGCAAGCCGGCGCGACGGGAAGCCGGGAGTGTGCCCGCTCCCCGGACGCTCACCACCGGCTGGGCCGCGGCCATCCTCGCCCTGCTCGTGGTCCTCTTCTTTCACGCGGTGGCGCTGGGCGGCAAGACCTTCGTCTCTCCCGACACCCAGGCCCCGGCGGGCTTCGTCCGAATGGGAGAGCGGGCGCTCTACCACGATCACATCTACCCGCTGTGGAATCCGTACGTGTTCCTCGGCATGCCGTCGTTCGCAAGCGGCGCATACAATCCACTCATCTATCCACCGGACTGGCCGCTGGCGCTGGTTCAGAAGGTGGTGCCGCTGCCGGACATGACGTGGATGCTGCTCTACTACTTCCTGGGCGCGCTCTCGCTCTTCCTGCTGGCGCGCGAGTGGGGGGCGCGGGCGGAGGGGGCGTTGCTGGGGGCCGCCGCGTTCGTGTTCGCGCCCAACCTGGTTGCGGTCGGCTCGCACGGTCACGGGAGTCAGCTGGTGGACTCGGCCTACCTTCCGTTCATGGTCTGGCTCGCGACGCGCTGGCTGCGGCGCGGTGGATTCCACCACCTCGGCCTGCTCGCGCTGGCGGGCGGGTTCCAGATGCTGCGCGGGCACGTGCAGATCTGCTTCTACACCTGGCTCGCGATCGGGATCTACGTCGTGGTCGAATGGCTGGTGGGGCTCAAGCGGCCCGCCGACCTGCCGCGGCTCACCGCCCGCGCGCTGGCGATCCCCGCCGCGGCGGCGCTGGCCTTCGGGATCGCCGGCTTCTACAACCTGCCGCTGCGCGACTACGCCCGCTGGTCGATCCGGGGCGGCAGCGCGGGCGGCGGCGTGGGCATGGACTACGCCACGGCCTGGTCGCTCGCGCCGCTCGAGCTGCCCTCGATGGCGGTGGCCGGCTGGGTGGGATTCGGGGGACAGACCTATTGGGGGACGATGCCGTTCACCGACTACCCCAACATCTATCTCGGGATGGTCGCGCTCGTGCTCGCCACGTTCGCGTTTCGCGCCCGGCCCGCCGCGGAGGTGGCGCCCGCGCCGCGCATCTTCGCGGCCGTGCTCGCCGCGGTCGCCCTGTTGATCTCCTTCGGCAAGCACTTTCCGCTGTACGGTTTTCTCTACGCGCACCTGCCGCTGTTCAACAAATTCCGCGTGCCGGTCATGGTGGTGCTCCTGATTCAGCTCGCGGCCGCGCTCGCGACCGCGTGGGGCGCCTCCGCCGCGCTCGAGGGAGCCTCAGCACCCTCGAAGCGCCCGGCGACCGCCGGCCGGCTGCTGCCGGCGCTCGCCATCGTTCTCGGCGCCGCGCTGGTGGGCGCGCTGCTGGGGCAGGGCGCGTGGCGCGAGGGCTACGTCGCGCTCGCGCTGCGGACTCACGCGCCCTTCTCGGACGAGCTGGCGCGGATCGCGTACCAGGGTTTCATCTCCGATCTGGCGCGGGTTGGAGCACTCGGCCTGGCCGCGGTCGGGCTGCTCTGGCTGCGGCGGCGCGGCACGCTCACGCTCTCGCTCACCGCGGTCGGCCTGCTCGCGCTGCTGCTGATCGAGCTGTGGCCGGTGAGTGGGCGCGTCATGCAGCCCGTGATCGGGGAGGCGGGCGCGCGCGGCCTCGAGCTCGGGCGCGACGACGTGGTCGAGTTCCTGGAGCGAGCGGGGCCGCCGGGCAGCTTCCGCATCCTGCCGCTCGAGGAATTCCAGAGCAACCGCTTCGCGGGATTCGGCATCGCGTCGGTGGGTGGCGCCCACGCCGCGAAGCCGAGGCTGTTCCAGGATCTGAGGGACGCCAACCTGGTGGACCACGTGGCCTGGACCCGGCTTCTCAACGTGCGCTACGTCGTCTCGCAGCAGCTGTTCGATCCTCCACCTCCCGGCTTGAGGCCGGTATATCAGGGCAGCAGCGTGGTATACGAAAATCTGCTGGCGCTGCCGCGCGCCACCGTCCTGGGACGGTGGCGCGTGGTGTCGCCGGCGCGCGCGATCCTCGATTCGGTGAAGAGCGGCGCGCACGACGCCGCCGTCTTCACGTTCCTCGAACGCGATCCGGGCGTGGCGCCCGGAGACGTCGCGAGCGCAAGCGCCACGATCGTCTCGTACCGCCTCAACGACGTCACGGTGGACGTGAGCACCCCCGCGCCCGCGCTGCTCCGGCTGGCGGATCTGTGGTATCCGGACTGGACCGCGACGGTGGACGGGAAGCACGCCGAGGTCTTAAGGGCCGACTACCTGCTGCGCGCGGTGGCCGTGCCCGGAGGCCGGCATCGCGTCGTGTTCAGGTTCGTCTCGAAGACGGTGGGACAGGGTCTGGTGCTCTCGATCGTGAGCCTGGTGGTCGCGCTCCTGTTGCTCGTGATCCACCGGCTCGGCCGCAGCCGCGTGCAGCCCGCGCCCGCCGCGGAGCAGGACGCGTGATGGAGAAGCTCGTGATCGTTCCGACCTACGACGAGATCGAGAATATCGACGCGCTGCTCGAACGGCTGCTCGGGCTGCCCCACGGACTGCACGTGCTGATCGTGGACGACCACTCGCCCGACGGCACCGCGTCGGCCGTCCGGCGCTGGATGGAGCGCGAGCCGCGCGTTCACCTGCTCGAGCGCCCCGGCAAGATGGGGCTCGGATCCGCGTACCGGGACGGCTTCCGCTACGCGCTCGAGAACGGCGCCGAGTACATCTTCGAGATGGACGCGGATTTCTCGCACGATCCCGACAGCATCGGCGAGTTCCTGAAGCACGCGCAGGAGGCGGACGTGGTGCTGGGATCGCGCTATTTGCACGGCGTCACGGTGGTGAACTGGCCGCTCCGGCGCCTGATCCTGTCGTATACCGCCAACCTGTACACGCGGCTGGTGACCGGGCTTCCGGTGAACGACGCCACCGGGGGCTTCAAGTGCTTCCGGCGCAGGGCTCTCGAGGGCATCCGGCTCGACCGCGTGCGGTCCGACGGGTACGCCTTCCAGATCGAGATGTCTTTTAAATGCTGGAAGCGCGGCTTTAGAATCAAGGAGATACCGATCACGTTCGTGGATCGCCGCGCCGGAAAATCCAAGATGAGCCGGCGCATCATCTGGGAGGCGGTGTGGATGGTGTGGAGGCTGCGCCTGCTGGACCTCGCAGGCCGCGTGGAGTGAACGGAATGAGGCTTCGTCTCGCGATTCCCGGGCTGGTGCTCTCGGCGGCGCTCGTGCCTTCGGTCGCCGCCGCGACCGGCGCGTGGTCCACATTCATCCGGGCCTATTCTTACTCCGACCTGCTCGCGCAAAACGATACCGTGTGGTGCGCGACCGGGGAGGCGGGCCTGCTCCGTTACACCGCGCGCGACTCGGCCTTCGTCTCCGTCACACGCGAGCCCCACGGGCTCGCGGGCAATCATCTGTCCGCGATGGTGCGCGACCGCTCCGGGCGGCTCTGGGTGGGCACGCTGGGGGCGGGCGTCAGCCGGCTCTCGGCGGACGGCACGACTTGGGATCTGGTCAACCGGTTCGACGGCCTGCCCTCCGACAGCGTCACCGCGCTGGCCGCCCTGCACGACACGCTGGTCATCGGCACCACCCGCGGCATCGCGCTGTGGAACGGCGCGTTCATCACCGGCGCGCTTCCCGACGGCTTCAATCCCTCCCCCTTCGCGAGCGATTACATCACCGGCATCGTCTCGCACGACGATTCGGTCTGGGTCTCGACCCGGGCCGGGATATACCGCAGCCGCCTCTCGCTGCGACTCGCGACCTGGTCGCCCGAAGCCCTCCCACCCTTTGGGTACCTTGGGATCGCGAGCGACCGCTTCACCCTGTTCGCGGTGGCCTTTGGCGGCGCGCCGCTCGTGCGCCGCTTCGGGCAGGGTGGTGGGTGGGTGTTCGCGACCCGGGACATCAACAACGCGAGCGTAGGGCGTGCGGTGCGGCTCTACGAAGACCACGATGTCATCATGCTGGCGACCGATGCCGGGCTCTACTTCTGGCAGGGGACCGTGTGGCAGAGCGTCAACCCCGCCCTGATCTCGGACACCAGCGATCCGCGCCGGATGTTCGCAGTGACCGTGGATTCCAAGACCGGGCGCTACTATGCGGCCAGCCAGGCGGGCCTGGTCGAGCAGGTCATCACCGGAAGCTGGGTGCTGCGCACGCCACCGGCTCCGCCCGGGAACAACGTCCTGAACGTCAACCTTCACCGCGGGCGGCTCTACGTCAACACGTTCATCGAGGGGATCGGCCGCTACGACGGGCGCTCGTGGACCCGGTGGCCCCCGGTCTATGGCTCCGCCGGCGACAGCACGACGCTGCTCTCACCGGCGTATCCCTTCGCGTTGCTCGTGGACCGCCGGGGGATGAAGTGGTTCGGGTGCTGGGGCTCCGTCCTCGACCGGCTCGAGGACGACGTCTCGCCGACATGCGTCACGCCGCCATGCGTCAAGCACTACCTCTACCCGCCGCCGCCGTCCAACAACGACCTCCACACACGGGCCTGGCCTTCGGCCGCGGACAGCAACGGCGGGCGCTGGTTCGGAATGGACACGGACGACTTCGGCAACCCCCAGCGCGCGCCGCTCGGACTCGAGTACTACGACCCGGCCGGCGGCTACCATGCCAACTACAATCCCGCGAACTCCCGTGTGCGGGGCGGCAAGATCCATGGTCTCACCGTGGACCGGACCGGGCGAGTCTGGGTGGGCTACACCGGCCAGGGGATCGACTACTTCGAATGGCCCCCGATTCCCCCCGACACCGTGCCGGCGTTCAAGCACGTGGACTTCACCGACCGGTTCGACGTCGAAGGGCTGGCCGCCCACGGCGACACGGTGTGGGCGCTGACCACCAGCGAGGTGCTGGCCTACAAGCGGAACCAGGCCACCGTGATCTCGAGCTTTTCCATTCCCGCCGCGCCCGGCCAGCTCGCGGTCAACCCGCTGGCCGTGGCCCCCGACGGCACCGTGTGGGTGGGCACGGTGAACGGCATCCGTGTCATCCGCCCGAACGGCAGCACCCAGGACTACACCGCGAGCAACGACGCCCAGACCGGCTCGCCGCTCGCGGAGAACGAAGTGCGCGCCATCCGGATCGACCCCGCCACCGGCGTGGTCTGGATCGGGACCACCGGCGGGCTCAACCGCTTCGACCCGGCGTACCGCCCGCCGCCGCCGGCGCCGGTGCCGAAGCTGAGCTTCAAGATGTATCCGAACCCCGCCAGCCTCACCTCGCTCGGGATCACCCTGAAGGTGGACGGTAACGCCACCAGCTACCAGGGCGAGATCTACGACGTCATGGGCCGGAGGCTGCACCGCTTCGCCGGCATCGGGGACCAGGCCGTGATCTGGGACGGCCGCACCGAGCAGGGGGACCTCGTGGGACCCGGGATCTACTTCGTCCGCGTGGAATCGGGTGGCAAGTCCGCGGTCGCCCGCGTCGCAGTGTTGCGCTGAGACGCGGTGAGCCGGCTCTCGGCCCGCATGCTCGACGCGCCTCCCGAGGGATGGGAGGGGCTGGTGGCATCGGATCCGGGGGCCTCACCCGCGCATCGGCCCGAACTGTGGGAAGCGATCGCGCAGGCGCTGCCGGGCATGACGTCGCGATTCATCGCCGCCGAGTGCGGCGGCCGCCTGCGCGGCGGAGCCCCGGTAATGCTCGAGCGCCGCGGCGGATTGCACTGGATCCACGCGCTCCCCTTCCTGCTGCCCGGCACGCCGCTCGCGGAGCCCGGCCAGCACGAAGCGGTGGACGCGGCGGTCGGCGAGCGTCTCCTCGGACTCCAGCGCGAGGTCGCGGCGCTGGGCGGCGAGTGGGTGCTCTACCGGCCGCAGGTTTCGGAGACCGGTCCCGGCGCCCCCGGGTTGCCGGAGGGCGAGACGCGCCTGCTCGAGGCGGCGCTGGTCGATCTCGAGCCCGGACTCGAGTCGGTCTGGCACCGCATGGAGCGCAAGACCCGGCAGGCGATCCGCCACGCGCGCGAGCGCGGGCTCCGGTTCGCCGAGGAGCCCACGGCGCTGGTGGAGGCGTACGCGCTCTACCTGCGCCAGTCGCGGGCCTGGCGCGGGCACCGGCCACTCCCGCTCGAGCTCTCGCGCCGTCTGCTCGGGCTCGGAGGGGGCCCGGGCGGGCCGGTCGCGCGGCTGTTCACGGTGCGCGATCAGCGCGGGTTGCTGAGCGCGACGCTCGCGCTCGATCATCCGCGCGAGACGCTCCTGTGGTGGAGCGGGACGCACCCCGCTGCGCGCGGCGGCGAGGCGTTCACGCTGCTGCTGGGCGGCATCGTGGAATGGGCGGCGGCACGCGGGCGGGCGCGCGTCAACCTGGGAGGCAGCGCGGGTCTCGAGCCGCTCGCCGCGTACAAGACTTCGCTGGGCGCTCGCATCGCGCGCTACCCGGTGCGCTGGCTCGATGCGCGGCACGCGCCGCCGGCGGGAAGACTGGTGGCCGCGGGGCAGGCGTTTCTCCGGCGCGGGCGGCCGCGCGGGGAAACGGCGTGAGGATCGCGACGCTCTCGAACGCCGCGGTAGTACACACCCGGCGCTGGGTCGAGCATTTCCGCGCCCGCGGCCACGAGGTGCGGCTGTGGTCGCTGGAGCCCGGTCCGGCCACACTCGGGGCGCGGCCCCTGCTCCGGCTCCCGCTCCCGGGCTTCGCGCGCTACCCGCTCGCGGCCCCCGGGCTGCGCCGCGCGCTGGCCGCGTTCCGGCCCGACGTGGTGGACGCGCACTACGTGCCGAACTACGGCGTGCTCGCCGCACTGGCCGGATGGCATCCGCTGGCGGTCACGGCGTGGGGCTCGGATCTCCTGCTGGCCGGGCCGCGCGACCCCCTGCAGCGCGCGCGCGCCCGATTCGTGCTCCGGCGCGCCGACGCGGTGCTGGCGGACAGCCGAAACCTGGGGGAGGCGGCGCTCGCGCAGGGCGCGCCCCGCGACCGTCTCCACGTCATTCCCTGGGGCGTGGATCGGGCGCGCTTCAGTCCCGCCGCGGCTCGCGAGCCGGGTCTTATGGTGAGTGCTCGCATGCACGAGCCGGTCTATGGCCTCGATACCGTGATCGAGGGCGCCGCCCCGGCGCTGGCCCGGCGCCCCGGCCTCAAGCTCGTCATCGTTGGCGACGGCGGCCTGCGCGGCTCGCTCGAGCGGCTCGCCGCCGAGCGGCTGCCGGCCGGCCGGTACACCTTCGTAGGCCGGCTCGAGCCCGAGGCGCTGGCCGCGCTGCTGGCGCGCGCCGAGGTCTGTCTCTCGGCCTCGCGTTCGGATTCGACCTCGGTCTCGCTGCTCGAAGCGATGGCCGCGGGCGCGGTGCCGGTGGTGAGCGACATCGACGGCAACCGCGAGTGGGTGGGGGAGGGCGACGGCGCGCGCCTGTTTCCCCCGGGGGACGCGGCCGCGCTCGCGCAGGCGCTGGCCCGGGCCCTCGACGATCCGCTCTGGATGGAAGCGGCTCGCGCGCGGAACCTGGCCGTCATCGCGGCGCGCGGCGACTGGAGCATCAACCTGGCGAAGATCGAAGCCCTGTTCGAACGGCTGGCCGCGCGGCGCGGCCCCGGCCCGGACGCCGCGCCGGCGAAGGCCGGGCCGGCGCCGCCGGCGCGGGCGAACGAATGAGCAGGCGCCGGCTTCTCGTGCTGTGCTACTTCTATCCTCCGCTCGCCGGCGGCGGCGTGTTTCGCGTGCTCGGCTTCACGCGTCATTTGCCGGCGCACGGCTGGGACTCGACCGTGGTGTGCGCGGGCGGAGAGGACTACTGGGTGAGGGACGAGAGCCTGGTGAGCCGGATTCCGCCGGAGACCGAAGTAGTCCGCGTGCCGGGCGGGAGCGCGCTCGCGGCCTGGCTCCGCCTTACCCGGGCCCGGCCGGGCCGGCGCTCGACCCGCACGTTCGGAGGCTTGAGGCGGCTCAGCGACTGGTGGCTGCTTCCCGATTCCTACGCGGGCTGGGGGAAGCGCGCGCGGAAGACCGCGCTGGCACGCGCGCGGGCGGGCGGCTTCGATGCCCTGCTCTCGAGCTCGCCGCCCGACAGCGTTCATCTCGCCGCGCGCGAGGTGAAGCGCCAGACCGGGCTTCCCTGGGTGGCCGACTTCCGCGATCCCTGGGTAGGGCTCTACTTCCGCGAGCCTCCGACGGCCTGGCACCGTGCGCGCCAGCGGAACATGGAGCGCCAGGTGCTCGAGGCGGCCGACATCGCGCTGGTCGCCTCGCGCACGCACGCCGAGCGGATCGGAAGCCGCTCGGGAGCTTCACCCGGACGCGTCGTTCATCTGCCCAACGGCTTCGAGCCCGATTCCGCGGCCGCGAGTGATCCGCCCGGGGCGGGCGCGGTCCGCGATCACTTCACGCTGGTTTTCACCGGCACGCTCTCGCAGATGCCGGATGCGGAAGTGTTCCTCGAAGCGCTCCACGACCTGCTGGCGCGGCGCCCGGAGGCGCGGCGCAGGCTGCGGGCGCGGCTCGCGGGACCCTGCGATTCGGGCTACGAGGATCGCGCGGTGGCGCTGGGGCTCAAAGGCATCGTCGAGTTTCGCGGACCGCTTCCGCACGCCGAGACGCGCGCGCTGCAGCGCGCGGCAGACCTGCTGCTGCTCTGGAAGCCGCGGGGCTTCGCCACCATGGTGCCCGGCAAGCTCTACGAGTATCTGGACAGCGGGCGCCCGCTGCTCGCCGTGCTGCCCGCGGGCGACGAGGCGGCCGAGCTGGTGGCGCGCGCGGGCGGGGAGCGGGTGGAGCCGGGCGATCGCTCAGGTCTCGCGGCCGGCATCGAGCGACGCTATCTCGAGTGGAAGGCGGGCGGGCAGACCGCGGCGGCGCGCCCCGCGTGGCTCGAGGAGCACACGCGCGCGCGGCTCGCCGCGCGGCTGGCGGGGGAACTCGACCGGCTGGCAGGGGGTCGCGCGTGATCCTGAGCCTCAACGGTCCGATCACGCGGGTCGAGCGGGTGGGGCTCGTCGTCTCGCTCGCGCTCGCCGCGGCGCTGATGTGGCCGCTCCGCCACTACCTGACGGACGACACGTACATCCACCTCCAGTACGCCCGCCATCTCGCGAGCGGCCAGGGGCTCGTGTTCAATCCGGGCGAGCGGGTTTACGGCTGCACCAGTCCGCTGTGGGCGGCGTTGATTGCCGACGGCATGGCGCTCGGCATCGACGGGCTGCGTTTCGCGCGCGCGCTGGGCTTGCTCGCCACGCTGGCCTCGATCGCGCTCTTCCTGCAGCTCATGCGGCGCACGGTGCGAACGCCGGAGCTGCGCGCGCTGGCCACGCTGGCGTGGGCCGGCCACGCGTGGATGCTGCGCTGGTCGCTCTCGGGGATGGAGACGCCGCTGGCCGTCGCGCTCACGCTCGCGGGCTTCGTCGCGTTCACCGAGGGGCAGCAATGGGGAGCGCGCCCGGTGCGGACCGGCGCGTTGTGGTCGCTCGCCGCACTGACGCGGCCCGAGGCCGTGTTCCTGCTCGGGCTGTGGGCGGTGTTCCTGATCGTCGACACCGAGAGCCGCGCGGGGCTGCGGCGGCTGGTGTTCGGACTGGCGCCGCCGCTGCTGATCTACGGCAGCTGGCTGCTCTTCGCGCGCCTCTACTTCGGGACCTTCTGGCCGAGCACGCTGGACGCCAAGGCCGCCGGCTCCGAGGGCCTCGCGTTTCAGCTCGACAATCTCTGGCGCCAGATCAAGATCGTGGGCGCGACCGATGGGCCGCTGGCGGCGCTGCTGCTCGCCTCGCTCGTCTTCGGCGGGCGCCGGCTGTGGCCGCGGCGACCTACCGCGCAGCGGCTGCTGCCCTGGGTGTGGCTCGCAGCGGTGCCGGCGCTCTACCTCGCGCGCGGAGTGCCGGTGCTCTCGCGCTACCTGCTGCCGCTGTTGCCGGTAATGGGCTGGCTGGCCTGGCGGGCGGCGGAGGCGTGGTGGATCGGTGAGGACCTGGCGCCTGCGCGCCGGCGCCGCGGCGTGACGCTCGCCGCGGCCCTCGCCGCGCTCATGCTATTCCAGAACCTGACCGTCTACCGGCTCCAGGTCGTGCCGCACGTGATTTCGTTCAGCGCCGGCTTCCGCGATTCGCTGGTGCGGTGGGGCCGCTGGTTCGGCGATCACGCGCCGCCCGCCGCCGCGATCGCCACGCCGGACATCGGGGCGATCGGATATTTCGGCCAGCGCCGCGTCGTCGACCTCGCGGGTCTCGTCACGCCGCAGATGGTGCCGTTTCTACGGCAGGGACCTCCCGGGGACGCGGTGGAGCGGCTGCGATTCGAGGCGTTCGCGCGTCCCGAGTTTCTGGTGGATCGCGCGCCGGTCGCGAACGAACTGCTGCAGCGGAGCCCGTACGCCGCGTGCCTGACGCCGCTCGGTCAGGCCTCGGTGCCCAACCTCGGCATCGCGCGCCCCGGAAAAGCCGTGTACTCCTTCTACCGGGTGGACTGGGCAGCGTTCGACTCCCTGCGCGCGGGGGAGAGCCCCGCCGGCCCCTAGTCGTGGGGTTCGCTTCCCTTGAGCGGCTGACCGCGGAGCGGGTCTTTCCGTCCATCTCCGCGCGTCACCCGCGCGGGTGCACGTGCGTGCAGCGGCGCGGCCGTCTTTTTTTTGTCCCCTCCTCACATTTCCTTTTGACAGCGCCGCCGCGCGGCTCGTATGGTGCGCGCGCGGTGGGGGGAAGTGGGGAAACGTGGGCGTTGGTGGCAACCAATGGGAACCAGAAACGGGCAGCGCATGGCGTTCTACGGCACCGAGACTTATGCCATCGACCACAAGGGCCGCATCAGCGTGCCGGCGTCGATGCGCCGTTCGGGAAACCGCAAGCGGCCGATCGACACCTTCTATCTCGTCGCCGGCTTCGAGGGCTGCCTCGCGCTCTACGCGCCCGAAGATTGGGCGCGCGTGGAAGAGCGGCTTCGAAAGCTTCCGATGGGAGGACGGAAGGGCCGCGCCTTCGCGCGCGCATTTCTCTTGAACGCCACACCGGTGACGGTGGACGCGCAGGGACGCATTGCGATCCCACCGGCACTGTCGGTCCGTGCGGGTCTCGGCAGGGAAGCCGTCCTGCACGGACAGGTGGATCGCATCGAGATCTGGAGCCCCGCCCGGCTCAAAGAAGTGGTAGCCGAAGCCGAAGGGCAGCTCGAAACCCTGGCGGATGAAGTCCTGGGAGGGGGCGACACGTGACGGGGCGCGCAGCGCTCGAATCCGGCCGCGTTCCGCTGGCCGTCAACCTCGAGTTGAGCCACGGCCGGCACGGCGCGGCGGCCCGGCTCGAGCTCTACGAGCGCGGCGGCGAGAGCCTGGCGCTGCTCAAGCTCAACGGCTGGCTCGATCGCGTGGCGTTGCGCCGCCTCGATCAGGTGCTGACCGAGCTCACCGAGCGCGGCACGAGCCAGCTGCTGCTCGACTGTTCGCAGTTGCGCCACATCGACTACCGCCTGGTGCCGGCGCTGGTGAAGGCGCTTTCGCGATTCGAAACTCACGCCGGCGGGTTCGTGGTGTGCGGGCTCTCGCTCTACCTGCGCGATCTGTTCCGGCTCGCGGGCTGCGAGCCGCGACTGCGTTGCTGGCCCACCGCGGACGACCTGCTGGGACCCGCGCTCGAGCCGGGCCGTGAGCGGGCGTCATGAGCCGGTGCTGGTGGCCGAGACCCTGGCCCTGCTGCGCAACGGCGCCGGACTGTACCTCGATGCCACGCTCGGCGACGGCGGCCACGCCGAGGCCCTGCTGCAGGCCGAGCCCGAATCCCGGCTGCTGGGCTGCGATCGGGACACGCAAGCCCTGGCCTTCGCTCGCGAGCGACTCGCGCGCTTCGGAGCGCGCGTGAGCCTGGCACACGCGACGTTTCGCGAATTGCCCGCCGCGCACCGGGAGCTCGGGGGCGAGCGATTCGCCGGGGCGTTGCTCGATCTCGGCCTCTCGTCGCGCCAGATCGACGACCCCGCGCGCGGCATCAGCTTCATGAGCGACGGCCCGCTCGACCTCCGCATGGACCGCACGCGGGGGGTTCCCGCCGCGGACCGCCTGGCGCGGGCGGGAGAAGAGGAGCTCGCCGGCGTGCTGCGCGAGCACGGCGATCTGGCCCGGGCGGCGCACCTCGCGCGCGCCATCACCACCGAAGCGAGGCGCGGGGGGCTCCCCACGACCCGCGCCCTCGCGGCGGTGGTGGATCGCGCGCTGGGCGGGCGGACTCATCCCAGGCGCCAGGCGCAGGTGTTTCAGGCCCTGCGGATCTGGATCAACGACGAGGCCGAGGAACTGGAATTCGTGCTGGGCTGGCTGCCGGAAGCGATGCGCGAAGGCGGCAGGGTGGTGTCCCTCGCCTATCACTCGGGCGAGGATCGCAGGATCAAGCGGGCCGTGCGCGGACCTTCCCGAGAAGCTCCGTCACGGCGCCGGCCGGAGTCGCCCGAGGAGCGGCCTCCCGAGGGACCGTGGGAGGTGCTGACTCGTCACGTGGTGTCCCCCTCAGCGGAGGAGAAGGCCCGCAACCCCCGCGCGCGCAGCGCGCGGCTCCGGGCCTTCCGGAGGAAGCCGACATGAAGTTCCAGCTCCGCCGTCCCCATCCTTCCTGGCGCGCGCCCGAGGCGCGCGTCATCCGTCCCGAGCTCTGGCTGATGGCCATCGCTCTGGTCGGAATGCTGCTGGTCGAAGTGCGACAGAGCTCACGCATGGCCGAGCTCAGCCTGCATCTCGACCGGACCCGTTCGACGCTCGGGCAGGCGCAGGCACGGCTGGAATTCGTGCAGGCGCAGCTCGAGCGCCGGACCACCCGCGCCGAACTGGCCCCGCTGGCATCCCGGCTGGGGCTGGCGCCGGCCGACGTCCAGCAGGTGGTGGCGCTTCCTGCCGAGTATCTGGCTGGGAGCGACAGCCCATCGCGCGACGGAGAAACCGTCTCGCTGCTGGCGTGGGCGGAAAGGGCATCGCGCGCGCTCGTGCCGGAGGCCACGGCCCGGGACCGCGCAGGAAACTGATCGAACGCACGTCGTGACAGAGGTGCGCCCGAAATGACCGGCCGCACCACCGCACCGCGCTAGTGACGGCCCGGCGGTCCGCGTGAACCGCCGTTCCACGGAGGGAAGGGTTTGGCCCACACGGAAATGCGCAAGAGTCGGGTGCTGGTGGCTGCGGCCGGTCTGTTGCTCGGCCTGCTCGCGTTGTGGCTGCGCGCCGCGTGGCTCCAACTCGCCTGCCATGGCGAGTACGAGGCTCGCGCCGAGCGCATTCAGGAACAGCGCGTGCTGCTCAAGCCGGTACGGGGCGATCTGCTCGACCGCTTCGGCCGGCCGCTCGCGCGCGATCTGGTGACCGCCTCGATCTCGGCCGCGCCGGGCGAGATGAAGGCGCCCCGGGCGGCGGCGCGCGAACTCGCGCTCCTGCTCGGCCGTGATCCGCGCCCGCTCGAGCGCGCGTTCGAGCGGCGCCCGCGCTTCCTGTGGGTGGCGCGGCAGGTACCGCCCGCGCTCGGCCAGCGCGTCCAGGCGCTGGGACGGGTCGGAGTCTACGTCGCGAACGAGACGCGGCGGGAGTACCCGCTGGGCCCCGCCGCCGCCGAGATTCTGGGGCGGACCGACCTCGACAACTCCGGCGTCGAAGGGCTCGAGCTCGAGTTCGACCAGGCGCTGCGCGGCCACCCCGGCTGGACGACTCGTTTCCGCGACGGGCGCGGCGGCTCGCACGCGCTGCCACGCGGGTTGAAGCGCGCGCCCGGGAACGGCAGCGACGTGGTGTTGACGCTCGATGCGGATCTTCAGTCCATCCTGGAGGCCCATCTCGCCCGCGCGGTGGACACGCTGCGCGCGACGCGCGGCTTCGCGCTGTTCCTGGACCCGCGCACCGGCGAGGTGCTGGCCGCGGTGAACGTGCCGCACCTGCCGCCCGGCCGGGCGCGCAACTGGACCTTCACCGACATGTACGAGCCGGGTTCGACCTACAAGCTGGTGGTGGCGGGCGCCGCGCTCGAGGAGGGACTGGCGCGCCCCGACGAGGTGTTCGAGGCCTCCGCGAACGGGGTCTGCCAGGTCGCGCCCGGCGCGGTATTCCACGACGTGCACAAGGACGAGCGCTTCACGTTCCGCGACGCCGTCCGCTGGTCGAGCAATATCGTGATGGGCAAGCTGGGAATCCGGGTGGGGCCGGAACGGCTCTACCGCTATTCGACCGCGCTCGGGTTCGGCAGCCTGACCGGGATCGATTATCCGGGCGAGAGCGCCGGGCACCTGCGAAGCCCCGCGCACTGGTCCGCGCGGTCGTGCCCGACCATCGCGATCGGCCACGAGATCTCGGTCACGCCGCTGCAGCTGGCGCTCGCCTACTCCGCGGTCGCCAACGGCGGCGTGCTCATGCAGCCGATGGTGGTGCGCGAGATCCGGGATTCGCGCGGCGGCTCGCGCCGCTTCGAGCCGCGCGCCTCGCGCCGCGTGTTCGGCGCCGGCACCACACGGCTGCTCTCGGAAATGCTGACCGCGGTGGTGGACAGCGGAACGGCGCGGGCGGCCAGGATCGCGGGACTCAAGGTGGCGGGCAAGACCGGCACCGCGCAGAAGTACGACGCCGGGCTGGGCAGGTACGTCAACGGCCTGTATCTTTCCTCCTTCGTGGGTTTCGTGCCGGCCGACGATCCGTGCCTGGTGGGCGTGGTGGTGATCGACGAGCCGCGCGGCAAGCACTACTACGGCGGGGACGTCGCGGCGCCGGTGTTCCGCGAGGTGCTCGCAGATCTGCGCCGTCTGCCGCGCGGCCCGCTCGATCCGGGCATTTCGCGCATCGCGTTGCGGCCGCCGGCGCCGGCGCCGGTGGTGGTGCCCGATCTCCGGCTGCTGCCGCCGCGCGCCGCCGAGCGCAGTCTCAACGGGATCGGCCTGCGGGCGCAGCTCCAGGGCGATGGGGCGCGCGTGCTCGCCCAGTCCCCGGCGGCGGGCGAGGCGGCGGAGCGCGGCGCGAGCGTCACGCTCTGGCTCTCGGCGCCCGCAGACTCGAGCGGGCGCCGGCTGCCGGATCTGGCAGGATTGCCGGTGCGCGAGGCGCTGCGCCGGCTCACCCTGCGCCAGGTCGCCGCGCGCATCGAGGGCCGGGGCGTGGTGGTCCGCCAGTCGCCGGCCGCGGGCACGCCGCTGCCCCTCCCGGGTTGCGTCCGGCTGTGGTGCGAGCCGCGGGTGACGGAAATCGAGCCGGGAGCCGCGGGGGCGCGGGTCCTGACGGCCTCGGCCGCGTACCGCGGGGAGCCGTGACGCTGCGTGATCTGCTGTCGGAGGTGGATGTGATCGCCGTACACGGCGAGACGGAGATTCCGGTTTCGGGACTGGCGCTGGATTCGCGGGAGGTGCGCGGCGGCGAGGTGTTCTTCGCGCTGAGCGGCCTGCATCGGCGCGGTCTCGAGTTCGTGGAGCAGGCGATGTCGAACGGCGCGGCCGCGGCGGTCGTGCCGCCCGGTGCCACGTGCGCGGTCTCGCCCCGGGTCGAGGTGGGCGATCCGCGCCTGGCGCTGGCGCAGGCCGCCGTGCGCTTTCACGGTCATCCCTCGCGCGACCTCGACGTGGTGGGCATCACCGGCACCAACGGCAAGACCACCATCACCTGGATGCTGGAGTCCATCCTCCGCGCCGCGGGGAAGCGGGCGGGCATCATCGGCACCACCGGCTACCGCATCGGGGACGAGGCGCGACCCGCGCTCTTCACCACGCCCGAGGCGCCGACGCTGCAGGGGCTGCTGCGGGAGATGGTGGATCGCGGCGTTACGGCGGCGGCGCTCGAGCTGAGCAGCCATGCGCTGGTCCAGCGCCGCTGCTGGGGCCTCGCGTGCGACGTCGTGGTCTTCACCAATCTGACGCAGGACCATCTCGACTACCACGGCACGATGGACGCGTATCTCGACGCCAAGCTCATGCTGTTCGACGGGCGGAACGGCACATCTTCCAAGCCGACGGTCGCGGTCGTGAACGGCGGGGACCCGAGCGCGGCACGCGTGATCGAGGCCGCCCGCCGCGGTGGACTCGAAGTGCTCACGGTCGGAGTCGATCTGGAGGAATCCCGCCCGCCGCTCGGCCTCGACATGCAGGTCGAGGGCATACGTCCTCGCCGGGACGGCCTCGAGCTTGAGGCCCGGACCGGACTCCCGGAGCGGCTCCGGTCGCGCGGGCCCCGGTACCGTCCGGCTCCGAAGGGCGGCGGAGAGATCACGTTTCGTGTGCCGCTGCTGGGGCGCTACAACGCGGTGAACGCGATCTTGGCCTGGGGTGCGGCGCTGCTGCTGGATGTCGATGAGGGTGCCATCGTCCGCGGACTCGAGACCCTGCCGGCCGTTCCGGGCCGGCTCGAGCGCGTCGGCGCGGGCCGGCCGTTCGACGTGGTGGTGGACTACGCCCACACCCCGGACGCCCTGGCGCGCGCGCTGGCCGCGGTGCGCGAGCACTTCGCGGGGCGCGTGCTGCTGGTGTTCGGCTGCGGCGGCGACCGCGACCGCTCGAAGCGCCCGCTGATGGGGCGGGCCGCGGCCGCCGGCAGCGACCGCGCCTGGGTCACGAACGACAACCCGCGTGGGGAAGCTCCGCACGCGATCGCCGCGGAGATACTGGCGGGGGCGCCGGCCGGAGCGCTCGAGCTCGAGCTCGACCGGCGCGCCGCGATCGCGCGCGCGCTCGAAGCGGCGGCGGCCGGCGATGTGGTGCTGATCGCGGGCAAAGGCCACGAAACCACGCAGATCTTCGGCGACCGGGTGCTGCCGTTCGACGACCGCACGGTGGCGCGCGAGCTGCTGCGCGCGCGGACCGGAGGAGGGGAGTGATCGCGCTCGCCGCCCAACCCATCCTGACCCTGCCGCAGCTCGCGCAGCTCGCGGGCGGCGACCTGGTGGTGCGCGATGTCCCGGCCGAGCCGGGCGCGCGCGAGGCGTTCCTGCGAGGCGGTATCGACGGCGCCAGCATCGACACGCGAACCCTCGAGCCGGGCCAGCTGTTCGTCCCGCTCCCGGGAAGCCGGGTGGACGGCCACGCGTTCCTGGGCGAGGCGTTCCGCCTCGGCGCGGCGGCCGCGCTCTGCGCGCGCGGGCGCCTGGCCACGCTCGACCTCGAGCTATTCGGTCCCCTGATCGTGGTGGAGGACGTCAGCGCGGCGCTCCAGCGCATCGCGCGGCGCTACCGCGAGGGCTGGCCGGGGCTGCTCATCGCGGTGACCGGGAGCGTGGGCAAGACCACCACCAAGGACCTGGTGGCCGAAGTGCTCGCGACCGCCGGGCCCGCCCTCAAGACCGCGGGCAATCTGAACAACCACTGGGGCGTGCCGCTCACGCTGCTGCGGCTCCGGCCCGAGCACCGTACGGCCGTGATCGAGATGGGCATGAACCACCCGGGCGAGATCGCGCAGCTCGCGGGGCTGGCGTCGCCCGGCGCCGCCATCATCACCGGCGCCGGCAGCGCCCACCTCCAGCACATGGGGTCGCTCGAGGCGGTCGCGCGCGAGAAGGCGTCGCTCGCCTTCGCGCTCAAGCCGCACGAGATTGTTTTCGCCTCGGCCGACTCGCCGCTTCTCATCGCCGCGCTGGAGGGCGCCCCGTGCCGCCGCGTGACCTACGGCTTTTCGCGCCATGCGGACCTGAGGCCGGGCGCGGTCGAGGCGCTGGGGGCCGAGGGTAGCAGGATGCAGGTCGCGGGCTTCCCGCCCTTCCGGCTCCGGCTGGTGGGCCGGCACCAGGCCGCGAACGCGCTCGCCGCGCTCGCCGTGGCGCGCGAGCTCTCGCTCGATCCCGCGGCCGTGGTGCGGGCGATCGAGGCGGTGGGCCCGACGCGCGGGCGCATGGAGGTGAAGCGCGCGCGCGGGGCGACGCTGCTGGTGGACTGCTACAACGCCAATCCCGAGTCCACGCGCGCGGCGCTCGAAACGCTCGCGTCGTGGCCTCGTGCCTCGCGTCGCATCGCCATCCTGGGCGAGATGCTGGAGCTGGGGGCTGCGGCGGACGCGCTCCATCGCGAGACCGGCGCCGCGGTGCGCGAGGCCGAGCTGTGGGCGGTGGGCGGCCGCGCGGAGCAGTACGCGGCCGGGGCGCGCGCCGCCGGGGTCGAAGCCACGGTGTTCACCGACGTCGCCGCCGTGGCGCGCGCGCTCGCCGAAACGCTCGCGCCCGGCGCCGTGGTGCTGCTCAAGGCATCGCGCGGCGCGGCACTCGAGCGCGTGCTCGATGGGGTAGAAGGCATCGAGGGGGGGAGCTAGGGCCGGTGTTCTACGAATGGGTCTATCCGCTGCACGATCTGCCCGGGTTCTCGGCGTTGAACGTCTTCCGCTACATCACCTTTCGTTCGGCCTACGCCGCCATCACCGCGCTGCTGGTGTGCTTCGTGCTCGGGCCGCCGATGATCGCGTGGCTGCAGCGGGTGCGGCTCGGCCAGAAGGTGCGGGCCGAGGGACCGCAGAGCCATCTCACCAAGGAGGGCACGCCCACCATGGGCGGCGTCCTGATCGTGACCGCGATCGTGGTGCCGACGCTGCTGTGGGGGAATTTCCACTCGCGGCCGGTGTGGCTCGCGGTGCTGGCCACGGTGTGGCTCGGCGCGATCGGCTTCCTGGACGACTACCTCCGGGTGGTGAAGGGCTTTCCCAAGGGCTTGCTGGGGCGCTACAAGCTCGCCGGGCAGGTCGCGCTCGGGCTCGCGCTCGGGCTCGTCCTGCTGCGCTGGCCGGAGGCCGGGCTCTCGCCCACCACCACCCAGGTGCCCTTCCTCAAGTTCCACGTGGTGGATTTTGGCTGGCTGTTCGTGCCGTTCGTGATCCTGGTGATGACCGCCAGCTCGAACGCGGTGAACCTGACCGACGGCCTGGACGGTCTGGCCTCCGGGCTGGTCGCGATCGCCGCGCTCACCTTCGCCGGCATGTGCTACCTGAGCGGCCACGTGAAGTTCAGCGAGTACCTCAACATCACCCACCTCGCCTACGGCGGCGAGCTCACCGTGTTCTGCGCCGCGGTGCTGGGCGCCTCGCTCGGGTTCCTCTGGTACAACTGCCACCCGGCCGACGTGTTCATGGGCGACACCGGCTCGCTCGCGCTGGGCGGCGCGCTGGGCGTGATCGCCGTGCTCATCAAGCGGGAGCTCTGGCTGGTGCTGGTGGGCGGCGTGTTCGTGGCCGAGACATGCTCGGTGATGATCCAGGTGGTCTCGTTCAAGCTCACCGGCCGGCGCGTGTTCCGCATGTCGCCCCTCCACCATCATTTCGAGCTCCGGGGCTGGGCCGAGTCGCGCGTGGTCCTGAGGTTCTACATCGCCGGCGCGCTGCTCGCCCTGCTCTCGCTCTCGACCTTCAAGCTCCAGTGACCATCGACGCCCGCCATCCGCTGCCCGGTACCCGGCCACTGGTCGTGGGGGCCGCGCGCTCCGGCCTGGCCGCCGCCTCGCT
>CAZYQK010000004.1:0-1441 GCA_964650245.1 uncultured bacterium
AGCGCGGCCGGCCAGTTCAGCTCGAGCGTGATGCTGGAGAATGACGCCTGCCCCACCGGCACTATCCCGAGGAAGCGCTGGAAGTCCGACGTGGGGACCATATTCACCTGGTCCTGCCGCGGCTTGAAGAGCACGCGGGGCGGGCCCGCCTTGAATGTCGGAGCGGTCTCGACCTCGGCCGAGAGGACCGTCCCGTCCGTTCCCACGATGATCATCTCCCGCCCGTCTTTCGACCACGCGCCCACAGCGCCGCCCGAGGTTGACACCTGGTACTTGCTCCCCGGCGTCGGAAAGGACTGCACGTAGACCTCGTTCTTACCCGACTCGTCGGAGCTGTACGCCATCCAGCGCCCGTCGGGGGAGATGGAGCCGGTGAGCTCGTTGAAGGGGGAGTGAGTGTACGGAAACGGCGTGTGATCCCCCTCGACCGGCAGCAGCCACACGTCCCAGCCGGTCGCGGCGTCGGGCTGGTGGAATACGAGATACCGCCCGTCGGCGGACCACTGCGAGAGGTTCTTGAAGAGGGTGCCGGACTCGAGGAGCGGTTCCTCCGTGCCGGCTCCGTTCGCGGGCTTCTGGTAGATATTCCAGGGCCCGTCACGGTTGGAGTCGAAGGCGATCCGGCTCCCGTCGGGGGACCAGACCGAAAACGCCGACGAGGGCCGAAACGTGAAGCGGCTGGCCACTCCTCGCGACAGCTCGACGATCCAGAGATCCAGATCGGTCGCCGAACTCCGCTTGACCACGACCGCCCTCTGGCCATCGGGTGAAAGGCTCGCGCCCTCGTAACGCGCGGGAGGAAGGGGCACGGTTCCGACCTGCCTTCCGGAGCGGTCGAGCCAGACCAACTGCGTGTTGGGGAGACCCGCGGCCAGATGCGCGATGACGCCGTTCACCCCCGCGGATACCGCCTGCGCGCCGTCCCAGTTGGAAGGGGGCGGCGCCTCGCCCAGAGGCACGGGCTTCCCCACCGGCACCAGCCGGCGGCGGTCGAATCGCTGGGCCATGAGACGACCGTTTCGGACGATGATGAGGCAGCCGGGCTCGGCATAGGTGGGCGCCGCGCCAGAGGCGAGGATGCGCTTCCGCTCCTTCGAGTCGAGCGCGCCCACGTAGACGTCGAAGCTCCCCTGGCGCGAGGGCAGGCTGACGAAGAGGAAATGCTTGCCGTCCGGGAGAAAGCACGGCCAGCGGAGCCCGGTCTCGTGCCGTGAGGAGTCGGGTCTCTCCACCTCCACCGCCTCGCCGCCGTCGGCCGAGACGCGGAAGAGCGATCCCGCCGCCACCGGCGCGAAGACGATCACGCCGTCGCGGCTCCAGGTTCCCCCGCGTGCGTCGAGCGCATCGCACAGCACCTCGGGCGATCCGCCGGCGACTGGAACCTTCTTGAGCTTGCCGTCCGCGAAGAAGCCGAGGTGGCGGCTGTCGGGCGACCAGAAGA
>CAZYQK010000004.1:1541-15968 GCA_964650245.1 uncultured bacterium
GCCGACACTCCCCACGCGAGGCGCTCGCGGCTGCGGCGGCGGGCGGCGAGCGGTGCAGGCACTCCGGCCTGGGAACCGGCGTCGCGTATCCATTCGAGCTGAAGCCGCACGTCGTGCGCGGTCTGGACGCGGTCCTCTGGATCCTTGGCCAGGCAGGCGCGCACCAGCCGCTCCAGCGCCGGAGGGCTCATGGGCGCGACGGCGCCGATCGGGGGCGGCTCGGAGGACATGATGGCGGAGATGAGCGAGGCCTGGCTCTTGCCCTCGAAGGCCCGGCGCCCGGTCGCCATCTCGTAGAGCACAGCGCCCAGCGCGAACAGGTCGGTGCGGGCGTCCGCCTCCTTCCCCTCGAGCTGTTCCGGCGCCATGTACTGGAACGTGCCGACGATTGTGCCCTCGGCCGTCAGCGGCCGGCTCATGGTCGGTGACTGGGTGAGGTCGCCGGGTGCCGCGGAAAGCCCGGACCCGCCCGGCGCGTGCGTCGCGCGAGCGAGCCCGAAGTCCATGAGCTTCGCACCGCTCTTGGTCAGCATGATGTTCGCGGGCTTGAGGTCGCGATGGACGATGCCGCTGCGGTGCGCCCGGTCGAGCGCGTCCGAGATCTCGATGGCGTAGCGCATCAGTTCCACCGTCGGCAGCGCACCGCGCTCGAGGCGGTGCGCCAGTGTCTCGCCGTCCACCAGCTCCATGACCAGGAAGTCCACGCCGTCCTGCTGTCCGAGGTCGTGGAGCGTGCAGATGTGAGGGTGATTGAGCGAGGAGACGGTGCGGGCCTCGCGCTCGAAGCGCGCGCGGACCTCTGGCGTCGCCGCGAGGTGCGGGGGCAGCACCTTGATCGCGACCTCGCGGCCGAGCCTGGTGTCGCGGGCGCGATAGACCTCGCCCATGCCGCCCGCGCCGAGCGGGCCGAGGACCTCGTAGGGTCCGAGATGAGTTCCTGTGTCGAGCGGCATTCGCTGCAATCTAGCGCAATGGACCGTGCTCGGGGAAATCAAAGCACGCCCGGTTCCGCGACCTCTCGCCACGCCGGCGGCGGGCGCTGGTACCGTCGCTCAAAGCCCGATCTCGACTCCCACCTCGTTCTCGCGCGCGAGATCGTAAACGTGCTGCGCGGTCGCCGCGTCCTCGACCGCCATCCCGAGCGACTTGAAGAACGTGATCTCGTCCTGGTTCCGCCGCCCCGCGATGCGGCCCGCGAACACCTCACCGATCTCGCCGCGCACGTGGTCGGGCGGAATCGCGCCTTCGTTCCTCGCCTGGATCAGGTCGCCGGCCTCGGCCTCGACGCCGGCGCGCGAGTCCACGAACACGCTCGCGCGCCGCACCGCCTCGGCGTCCAGCTCGCGCCAGTCGGGGCGAAACGCGCCGACCCCGGTGACGTGGGTACCGGGCTCGAGCCACGCGCCGCGCAGCACCGCGCTGCGGCTCGAGGTCGCGGTCAGCACGAGATCGGCGCCGCGGACCGCGTCCTCGGCGGAGTCCGTCGCCTCGACCGGCAGGTCGTGTCGCTCCGACTGCTCGCGCGCGAACGCCTCGCGGTGCGCGGGCGTCGGGCTCCACACGCGCACTCGTTTCAACTCGCGCACGCACCAGAACGCATCGAGATGGCTCTTCGCCTGAACGCCCGAGCCGAGCAGTGCCAGGGTCGAGGCGTCGGGCCGCGCCAGCGCTCGCGCCGCGGCGGCCGAGACCGCGGCGGTGCGCATCTCGGTGATGAGCCGTCCGTCCAGCAGCGCGAGCAGCGCGCCGGTCGCGGGATCGAACAGCAGCACGGTGGCGAGATGCGTCGGCAGCCCGCGCGCGGCGTTCTTCTCGGCGAGCGTCACCAGCTTGACTGCGAGCGCGCCCGAGTCCGCGAGGTAGCCCGGCATGGTCGCGAGGAACGAGCCGTGCGGCTCGAGCGCCATCGCGGTGCGCACCGGCTGGAGCGCGCGACCCGACGAGAAGTCGGCGAGCGTACGCTCCATGAGATCGATCAGCTCCTCCATGCGGAGGAGGCCGGCGACAGCGCGTTCGTCGAGGAGGAGAGGCATCGGCCGTTAGGCGCATCAGCCGCGCGGCGAGGTCACGGCCGGCGCGCGTTCATGCGTCGTCCGCTTTCATCGTCCCGCCGAAGATCGCCGGCGCCGCGAGCGCGAGACCGACCGCCGCGATCACCAGACCCGACACCTGCGGAGCCAGTGTCGAGGGGAGGTGCGCCGCGGCGACGTGTGTCGCGTCCAGCGCGAGCATCGGGATACCGTAGAGCGGTACCGGCAGGCACCAGGCCCAGAACGCCCACTTCTCCCCGCGCCGCAGCGGAATGAACGCGATGAGCGCCCACAGGAGCGAGAGCGAGAGATTCGCGAGCGCGCCCGCGACCAGCAGGCGGCCGTGATGGGTCGCCACGTCCGGCCCCTGCGCGAGCATCGCCGCCGATGCCGCGCTCAGGCTGAGTGCGCCGACGCCGAGCAGCGTCGCTCCAACCTTCAACCGCCGGCTTCGCTTCACGTGCCGCTCCCGCTGGAAGGCGCCGGGTCCGGCGGGCGCGGCGCGCGCTCGCGTCCCGCGCGGCCGCGTGCTACAGAATTCGCTTCCCGAGCACGCCCTGCGCCAGCTCGGCGGCCAGGATCCCGGTCATGTTCTGGGTATCGAGCACCGGGTTCACCTCGACCAGGTCGATCGCCACGATCTGCGCGCGGTCGGAGAGCATTTCCATCGCGAGGTGGGCCTCGCGGTATGTGATCCCGCCCCACACCGGGGTGCCGGTGCCGGGCGCGTCCTCCGGGTCCACCACGTCGAGGTCGAGCGAGAGGTGCACGCCCGCGGTGCCGTCGCTCGCGAGGTGAATCGCCTCGTCCACCACGTCGCGCATGCCGCGCTCGTCCAGGTCGCGCATGGTGTAGACCGTGACCCCGCACTTCTTCAAGGTCTGGCGCTCGCCGGGGTCCAGGTCGCGCACGCCGATCAGCACGGTGTTGCCCGGCTGCACCTTGGGAGCGCGTCCGCCGAGATTGACGAGGTCGGAATCGCCGAGCCCGAGCGCCACCGCGAGCGACATGCCGTGGATGTTGCCGGAGGGCGTGGTGTCCGGCGTGTTGGCGTCGCCGTGCGCGTCGAACCAGATCAGCCCGATGCTCTCGTTCTGGCGCGCGAAGTGGTTGCTCGATCCGGCGACCGAGCCGATGGCGATGCTGTGGTCGCCGCCCAGCACCATCGGCATGCGCCCCTCCGCCAGGCTCTTCTCGACGCGCTGCCGCAGCTCCTCGCAGAAAGTTAGGATCGGCGTCTTGTAGCGCAGCTTGCTGGCGCCCACCCGCTGCGTCTCGGGAATCATCACGTCGATGTCGCCGCTGTCCACCACGCGGTGGCCGAGCTGCTCCAGGCGCGGCTCGAGGTCGGCGATGCGGATGGCGGAAGGGCCCATGTCCACGCCGCGGCGGCCGGCGCCCAGGTCCACGGGCACACCAATGATCTCGACGAAGCGCTTCTTGCTGGCCATAGGCGCGGCAATCTATCACCGCCGCGCGAAGCGCGGCAAACCGCGGGCGCGGCGCTTCAGCGCGCGGGCCGGCCTTCGAGCACGACCGGGCTCCGCATCGCGATGTTGCGCTGCGCCGGGGCGAGGACCTCGAGCCGCCGTTCCCGGTTCGAGCGCACCGCGAGATCGATCGGATCCTCGGGGCAGTCCACGATCGCGAGGTAGATGCGCGGCTGCTTCTCGTTCGCCGGCAACTTGAAGGCGAACGACACCACCTCGGGGTAGTCGGGAGAAACCTCGGCGATCGTTCGCACTCGAGCGACCGTGTCCACGAGGTGCCACCCGCTCTTCGAGTCGAGCGGGCCGGACCCGCCGCCCGGCAGAAACGTCTTGCTCCAGAACGTGGCCGGCAGCGGCGGCGGCGTGGGCGTGGCCTCGGTCCACAGCGCCATCACCCGCGCGTTCCTCGCCGGCCGGTAGCCGCGATTCGTCACCTGCACCAGCAGCCGCGCGGAATCGCCCGGCGCGGGGCTGCGATCCACGATGGTGTTCGCGGGGCTCCCGAAGGCGCGCGTGGGTGACGACTCGAACGCGACGTGATCGACTTCTTCCACCCGGTTGCGCCGGTCCGAGCGGCTTCGCACGTCGACGCGCAGATCCGTCGAGGTCCACCAGTAGACCCGGCCTTCCACGCTGTCGTTGGGCTCGAAGTGCTCGTTCCGGGCGGGATCCACCGGGTGCTCGGGGTCCGGCACACCCGACGGCGCGGGCTCGAAGCCGCGATCGAACACGTTGTCGCGGATGCAGAGCTGGACCGGCGGAACCATCGCTCCCGGCCTCAGGTCGCGCTCGAACGCGCCGTAGCCCAGCGTGCCGATCAGCAGGCGGCGGGCGGAATCGTTCACCGCGATGTCGTTCACGCTCACGCCGGGCGGCAGCCCCTCGTCGAACGGGGCCCAGGTGCAGACCGGCTGCTCGAGTCCGCTCAACTCCCCGCGAAACACGCCGATGTCGGTGGCGGCGTAGATCACGTCCGCATCGATCGGGTCGATCGCCACACCCGTTGCCGGCGTATCCGGCAGGCGGCCCGGGGCGCTTCCGTCCACGTTTTTCCAGTGGCGGCCGCCGTCGAGCGTGATGAGCACCGCGCCATCGCCTCCGCCCCCGCCACCCAGCGCGGCGAACGCGCGCAGCGAATCGCGGCGATCGACCGCGAATCCATTGGGGCACAGGTCGGGGACGCCTTCCCCCTTCACCCAGGTTTCGCCGCCGTCGTGGGTGGCGGCGATCCCGGCGCGCGAGCGCGTCGTCGCGCCGACGCGCTCGCTCGCTGGCGCGCCCTTGTAGCCGACGTAGTAGTCGCGGAAGGACGTGTCCCGCCCGATGGCAATCGCGGTGATGATCTCCCGGCGGGACAGCGGGAGCGGCATTGCCCTCCAATTCTCTCCATTCCGCATCTGCGTCAGCCACGGTGGATTCTCGGGGACCTGCCGGGCGGCGAGCGCGAAGCCCGGAACCGCGCAGTGCACCGCGAACGGCGCTCCAGGAACCGGGGGATCGTCCCAGGGCTTGTAAAGGCCGACGCCGGGGGTGTTGGTGACCGGATTCTTGGCCCGGGTCAGGCGCCAGGTGTTGATGTAATAGAGGCCCGAGCTGCCGTGCGCATCGCATGCGACGTCTCCGCCGTCGCTCGTCGGGTTGAAGTACCACGTGCGGTTACCGAAGGTGATGGGGCTGCCGTTATCCTGGGTACCGCCGGCGATCAGGGTCGGCGTCGCCGACTGGGTCGCGATGCGGTAGAACTGGGTGATGGTCATTCCGTGAGCGATGTCCTCCCAGTACCAGCCGCCACCGCCGGTGAGGGCCGTGCGATCGAGGCCGCCATCGTTGCCAACGATGACGACCGCAGGATTCGAAGGATCGAATGCGATGCAATGATGATCGTGGTGGATCGCCTCGTCCGTGAAGCCCTTCTCCGGGCCGCCCGAGATGACCTCCCATCGCCATACGTCCTCCCCCTTCCACGCCGCGGGGCTGCCGCGCCACAGCTTGACGTCGCCCAGGTAGACGAGGTTGGGGTCCCGCGGATCCGCCTCGATCGTGCTGCTGTACCAGCCTTGCATGAGTCGGTCCTCGCCACGCAGGGTTCGCAGGTTTCCGGTGATGTCGGTCCAGCCCTTCCACCGGCCGCGGGCGGGTGATGCCGCGATGGTGCGGTACACGCCGAGCAGGAATCCGTCGTCGCCGGTGCGCGTCACCTTCGCATAGAGCACGCCGGAGTCGCTCGGCGCGACCGTGAGCTTGATGACGTGGGACTTCGCGGTGGGAATGCCGGCCGAGAACCGCTTCCAGCTCCAGCCGTCGTACCGCCAGATACCGTTGCCGCTCGCGCCCTCTCGGTACACGGCCGCATAGACGGTGGCGGGCGACGTGGAAAAGTCCACGGCAAGATCGGTGCAGGCACGCGTGAACCGGTCGAGGCGGCTCCAGCGGACCTCTTTGCCGACGTGACGACCTAGATAGACGCCGGTGCGGGTGGCGACGTACACCTCGTGCGGTTCGCGCGGGTCCACGCGAATGCGGACGATCACCGTCCGGTCGAATGCGCGAGAGACCACGTGCGTCCAGCTGCCGGGATCCCCGTAGTGCGTCGATCTCCACAACCCGGGTCCGCCGGCCACGGCCGCGTCGTTGAGACTCGGGTCGCCGCCGCCGGCGAAAACCTCGCTGTCGCCGGGCGTGATCGCCACGGCGCCCCACACCCCGGGCCGCATCGCGTCCGAAACCCGCTGCCAGCGACGGCCGGCATCGGTGGTGCGCCAGATCCCGCCGACCGTCGCGACGATCATGCGGGCGCGATTCGAGGAGTCGATGGCGATGGAGTTCACGCGGCCGTTGACGTTGGTCGGTCCCGCGCTCGTCCACATGCTTCGGCCGCGCTCATCGCCTCCGGACGCCGTGGCCGCACCCGCGGTGTAGGCGCCGGCGCCGATGCCGGCATCCGCGGAGGGCGCGAGTGCCGCCCGCATCAGCTCGAGCTGCGCGATCGCGCGGACCCGCAATCCCAGCGCGACGGTGTCCTCGGGGTACGCGCGGCAACCCCGGAGATAATGTATCTGGAGCGCGGTGCCCGGGGCGGGGAACCCGGCTTCGCGCTGGGCGCGGGGCCCACCCGCGGCCGAAGGCAGCGCCACGGCCGGGGGGGCCGCGAGCAGCCACGCGGCGACGAGGAGCGGAAGCATGGCCGCGATGCGCAGCATGGTGCGTTCCGGAATCAGGATCCGATCCGGCAAGCCACGAGTGATTCGTTCGCGGCTCGCCGCCTCATGCACGCCGTGGAGGCGCGGCGAACTCGCATGATGCGCCTCTCACGACGTGCACCGAGAATCCTCTAGCGGAGCCTCACTTCCTCTTCCGCGGACGCCGCGCTGCCGGCTTCCGACGCTTCCGGGGTGGCTTGCGCTTCTTCCCGGCCGGCTTGCGCCGCTTCCCGGCGGGCTTGCGCTTCTTCCCGGCGGGCTTGCGCTTCTTCCCGGCGGGCTTGCGCTTCTTCGCCGCCGGCTTGCGCTTCGCGCCGCTCTTCGTCTTCTTCTTCTTCCTACCGTTCGGAGGCTCACCGCCATCGTCGACGTCCGCATCGGGATCGAGGGTGGGCATGACGGTACCGTCGGCGAGCGTCAGATCCACGCGGTAGTGGTACCTCGTCTTCCTCTCGTACTTGGCTTTTCCCGACCCCTTGGAATTCCCCGGGCCGCCCGAGAATCTGGTGCCTTCGAAGGGCGAGTATTGGCCGGTGTCGGGATTCTGCTCCTTGTCGAACGTCACGGTGAAATTCCCATCGTCGCAAATCCAGACGGCCTGGTCGTTCTGCTTCGTCTTGATGACCACGGGGTCCGGATGGACGGTCACCCCACTCTTGTCCGCCTTGACCTTGATCTTCACTTCCTTATCGCCCATGCGTTCCTCCTATGCCGCTTGAGACGTGCCCTTCCCTGATCGGTTCCGCCCGTCGTCCGTGAACAGACGCTGCGCCTCCGGGTCACGCCGGAGATTCTCCAGCTCTGGATCGCGCTCGAGCTCCAGCCGGCCGTAGCCGGAGTCGAGAGCGGTCTTGAGATTCGCGAGCGCCCGCGGTCTGTCTCCCGCGAGCTCGAACACCGTGATGGCGTGCGCCATGGAATTGACGTTTCCGGGCGCCAGCTCGAGCGCCCGCCGGATCGCATCCAGGGAAGCCGCGATCTGACCCCGCTTCGCTAACCATTTGGCCAGATGCCCCCAACCCTCGGCGTCGCGCGGATTCGCCTCCAGCTCCTCCCGCACGAGTGTGATCGCGCGGTCGAAGGCGGCCGCGGCCTTCCCCTCCTGACCCGGTGTCCAGCGCTGCGTGTCGCCCAGGTTCGCCCACGAGCGTGGATCGCGGGGCGTGAGCGCGGTGGCCCGCTCAAAAGTGGCGATCGCCTCGGCTCTATGACCCAGGAGAAACTGCACGGTACCGAGCCCGAGGTAGGCCACCGACACGGGCCGGATCTGCACCGACCGCCGATAGGCGGCGAGCGCATCCTCGAGATGACCCGCCCGCAAGTGCGCGGTCCCGAGGTTGGCATGGGTCATCGCGCTGTCGGGTGCCAGCCTTGCAGCCTGCTCCCAGTCCTCGATCGCCTGTGCATATCGGCCCGAGCGGAAGTGCAGCACGCCCAGCCGGTCGTAGCCCAGCCAGTTTTCCGGCCTCAACTCGATCAGCCTTCCGGCCGCCTGTTCCGCCTCGTCGAACCGCCCCCGGGCTTCATGCACCCGGGACAGAATCAGCCAGGCCTCCGGATTGTCTCCGCGGAGATCCAGCGATCTGCGCAGCGCGTCCACCGCCTCGTCGTGCCGGCCGGTCCGGAACAGCAGCCGCCCGAGCGTGGCCAGCACCTCGGGCGAGTGCGGGTCCAGGCTGAGCGCGACACGACACGACTCCTCCGCCTTCTTCGTAAACGCGGGATCGTGCGTCATCTCGGCCTTGCGGAGATAGGACTTGCCGAGCGCGGCGTGCACCAGCGCGGAGTTGCCTTCGCTGGCGACCAGCCCCTCGAGCAGCCTCATCGCTCCGTCCACCGAGGCCTCGACGTCGGTGCGCTGGAGGTAGCCCAGCGCCTGGAGGTACTGCTCGTGCGCGGCGCGGGCGTCGGGGGCGGCGACGCGGCGCGGACGCTCGGCGCCCTCGACCTGAAGCGCGCGCACGACGCTCGAGAACAGCTCGTCCTCGAGGGCGAGCAGATCAGAGGCCAGCCCATCGACGTGATCCCCCGTGATCTGCTGGCCGCGACTGGCGCGCAGCAGCGAGTACGAGACGCGGATGCGCTGCCCGGAGCGCTGCAGGCTGCCCTTGAGCGCGAGCTGGGCGCCGTGCCGCCGCGCGCTCTCGAGCGGGTCGTCCGTGGGCTCGCCGGCGGGCGGCGTCTGTGATGGGGTGACGATCCGCAGCCCGGGAACGTGCGCCAGGGCCGCGCTCAACGTCTCGGCGAGGCCGCGGCCCAGCGCGTCGTCGTGCCCGCCAGCGGAGGGATCGAGCGGCTCGAAGGGGAGCACGGCGAGGACGCGGCGCTGCGGGGTCTTGCGCGCCGCGCGGGCCGGACGGGGCGTTCGCGGGGCGGCCGCGCCGGGGGCGGGCGCATCGGCGGTCTCGGCCACGCCGGTCGGCGGCGCTGCCAGCTCGCGCAGGTCGGCCGCGAACGCGGCGGCGCTGGCGTAGCGCCGCTCCGGATCCTTGGCGAGCGCCTTGAGCACGACGCGGTCGAGCGCGGGATCCAGCCCCACGCGGCGGGCGCTCGGCGCCTCGGGCTTCTCGTGCGCGGCCGAATAGAGCATGGCCTCGGCGCGGTCGGTGAGGAACGGCAGCGAGCCGGTGAGCATTTCATAGAGCACCACGCCCAGGCCGTACACGTCGCTGCGCGCCTCCGCGGCGTGTCCCAGCACCACCTCGGGCGCGATGTAGGCCACCGTGCCGAAAGTGTTCCCGGAAGTGGTGAGCGTGGTGCCATCGGCGAGGCGGGCGAGCCCGAAGTCGATCACCACCACGCGCCCGTCGCGCGCGATCATGATGTTGCGCGCGGTGACGTCGCGATGGATCACGCCGCGGGCGTGCGCGTGCTCCAGGGCGTCCGCGGCGCAGGCCGCGATGCGCAGCGCCTCCGCGACGACGAGCGGCCCGCGCGCGACGCGGTCGGCGACGGTCTCGCCGTCCACGTACCCGACCGCGATGTAGAGCTCGCCGTCGTGCTCGCCGGCGTCGTAGAGCGTGGCCACGCCGGGATGGTCGAGCACCGCCGTCGAGCGGGCCTCGCGCAGGAAGCGCTGGCGCACGTCGGGCGACTCGAGCAGACGCGGCGGGAGGATCTTGAGCGCCACCGTCCGGCGGAGGAGCGGGTCCTCGGCCTTCCAGACAGCGCCCATTCCGCCCTCGCCGAGACGGGCAACGATGCGATAGCGACCGATCTTGCGACCCAGCATGTACCCTTCCGGAGGGGTCCTGACCGAGAGGGAAACAAGAGGCATCGCCGGCCGCCGTGGGCGGGCCAGCGATGCGCGGGGACTGCGTCGCATCAGCGGGCTGTCGGGACCCGAAGAGGCTACCGGTCGCGTCCGGCAACGTCAATGGGCTGAAGGGGGCCGGCAGCGGTGAAAAACCGGGGGCGTGGCCCCCTGGCCGGCCCCCGGCTCGCCCCCGCCGCGCATGAAGCGACGGGTTGGAACCGCCGAAAACAAGGGGGCCGACCCCGGTCGGGGTGCGGCGACGGCCCGCGTCCATCCGATTGACATCCATCCCGCATGACGGGAGGCTTTCAGGCGTGAAACGGCTTCTATGCGGCGCGGGGCCGGTATTGCTCGCCGCCGCCGTCCTAGGCAGCGCCTCGGCGGTGGACCCGACCCGGGACGCACGCCTGCCCCCCGGGCCCCGCTTCGCTCCTCCTCGCGCCGGCGTGCTGTTCGCGGACGACTTCTCGGACGGACTCAAGGGGTGGGCGCCGGACCAGCCGGGCGTGTGGGGGGTGCGCCAGGGTTCGTTGCGCGCCGACCTCCCGGACGGCCGCCAGCTGCGCTCGTTCATCTACGCGGGCTCGGCCGCCTGGACCGACTACGCGGTGGAGGTGGACGTGCTGGGCCTGCGCGGCGTGGACAAGGGCGTCGTGGTGCGGGTCGAGGAGGAGAACGGTATCGCCATCGACCTGCGCGGCCCCGGCTATCACGACCTCGTGCTCTATCGCCGCGAATGGCCCATGGGCCGGGCGACGATCGACAACGGAAACGGCGTCTGGCACCACGTCCGGGTCGAGGCGCGCGCCAACCGCTACCGCGTGTGGGTGGACGGCGGGCTGTTGCTCGACAAGAGCGACCGGCGCAACGTCAGGCCGCGCGGCCGGATCGCGCTCGCCGCCTACACCGGCGGCGCCGGCCAGTGCACCGTGTACTTCGACAACGTGGTGGTCACGGCGCTCAAGCACGTGGACGTCGAGTAGACGAGCGTGCGGCTCGCGATCGCTCCGACGAGCGGGTCGATCGAGCGCACCAGCGGGGACCCTCGCTCGATGTTCACGCGATGTCGCTTTCCACGGCGCTGCCGATGGAGAGCACGCGGCCCGGGGTCGACGGCGTGGCCGGCACCATGAATGTTCGCAGTTGCGAGCACCCCGGTCGTCCAGGTGTCCGCGGACACCTGACTCGCACCGCCCCTCCCGCTATCGAACGAGCGTGGCCCTCCGCGTGGCTACCACCTTCCCGTCCAGGGACAACCGGATGAAGAAGGCACCGGAGCCGACCTTGCGGCCCGCGGCGTTCCGACCGTCCCAGAACATCGCGTGCGGCCCGACCGGCATCTCGTCATCCACCAGCGACCGCACGATGCGGCCCGCGGCGTCGTACACGGTGAGCCGAACCCGCGCGGCGGCGGGAAGTCGGTACTCGATCGTGGTCCCATAGCCGAAGGGATTCGGACGGTTGGAGAGCTTCACCGCTTGCGGCGCGCCGCCGCGTGGCACGCCGACGGTTCCCGGCCCTCCGGTCTGCATCCGGATCGTGCCGGTGGTCGAGCCCGACATCCCCGCGATCGGCCCGCCCGGAGCGCCGATGAAGTCGATCCGATAGGTGATGTCGAAGAAGCTGTCCACGTTCCAATTGCCGCCGGAGAGCCGGGTGAGCGTGGTGTGGCCGGGGCTCGGCATGCCGAAGCCGCTGCCGGCCGTGATCCGCAGCAGGTCGAAGTCGGGATCGCCGGGTGGGAGCTGCCCCTGCAGCATGAACATGTCGGTGTCGAAGGACTGGACCGGGTTTCCTCGCGTCCGAGGCGCGATGTGGGTCTCGCAGGCCGGCCCGATGTTCAGCACCCGGTGGAAGCTGGAGAGGCCCATGGTGCCGTCGAGCTGCAGGAGGAGGTTCGAATCGAACGTCTCCTTCTCCCCGCCAAGGGTGCCACCGGGCTGATTGACGATATTTATGAACCGATCGTGCTGCGCGCCGACCTGGATCGTCGTGCCAAGCGGCAGCCCGTCGATAATCTTGTGGAAGTCCGCCGGGCTCAGGTAGGGACAGCCCGCCGGCGGCAGGGTGGCCGTCCCGGTTCCATCGTCGGGGACGACGCAGACGGGCGGTGGGACCGTCTGGCCGGTCTGCATCCGGATCGTGCCGGTCGTCGAGCCCGACCTCCCCGCGAGCGGTCCGCCCGGAGCGCCCACGAAGTCGATCCGGTAGGTGATGTCGAAGAAGCTGTCCACGTTCCAATTGCCGCCGGAGAGCCGGGTGAGCGTCGTGTGGCCGGGGCTCGGCAGGCCGAAGTCGCTGCCGGCGGTGATCCGCAGCAGGTCGAAGTCGGGATCGCCGGCCGGAAGCTGGCCCTGAAGCTGGAACATGTCGGTGTCGAACGACTGCACGACCTGGCCCGGCGTACGCGGGGCGGTGTGGGTTTCGCAGTGGGCCGGCAGGCTCAGCATTCGCTGATATCCGGCGAGGCTCCCCGTCGCGAGCAGGTCGAGGCGGAGATTCGAATCGAACTGCTCGACCTCGCCGCCGAGCGAGCCGCCCGGACTGTTCGTGATGTTGATGAAGTCCTGGTGCTCGGCGCCCAGGTGGATGGTGGTTCCGGCCGGCAGCCCGTCGATGATCATGTGGACGTCCGCCGGGCTCAGATAGCCGCAGCCCACCGGCGGGAGGTTCACGGTTCCACCCGCGTCGGGGACAACGCAGGGCGGCGGGGTCGGCTGGCCGGCCTGCATCCGGATGGTGCCGGTGGTGGAGCCCGACCTCCCGGCGAGCGGTCCGCCCGGAGCGCCCACGAAGTCGATCCGGTAGGTGATGTCGAAGAAGCTGTCCACGTTCCAGTCGCCGTTGCCGAGCCGCGTGAGCGTGGTGTGGCCGGGGCTCGGCATGCCGAAGCCGGTGCCGGCGGTGATCCGCAGCAGGTCGAAGTCGGGATCGCCGGGCGGAAGCTGGCCCTGGATCCGATTCATGTCGGTGTCGAACGACTGCACGGCCTGGCCCGGCGTGCGCGGGGCGGTGTGGGTCTCGCACTGCGCCTGCAGGCTGAGGACTCGCTGGTATCCGGCGAGGCTCCCCGTCCCCTTGAGATTGAGGTGGAGGTTCGAATCGAATGACTCTTTCTCCCCGCCGAGGGAGCCGCCCGGACTGGTGGTGACGTTGAGGAAGTCCTGGTGCTCGGCACCCATGATGATCGTGGTTCCGGGCGGCAGCCCGTCGATGATCACGTGGACGTCCACGGGACTGAGATACCCGCATCCCGCGGGTGGGAGTCTCACGGTTCCGCTGCCGTCGTCGGGGACGACGCATGCGGCCGCGGCCGCGATCGCCGGGATCAGCAGGAGGGCGAGAGCCGAGAGGGCGAGGAGGTGAAGCGTGGAGAGGGGCGAAAAGGTCCGGTTGCGGCTCATGGGAACTCCCGGGGCAGGGGACTGAGTGAACGACTGCTGGCGCGTGGCGACACTCACGCGGGGAACCCGCGTGTCGCGAAACCCACTCGTTTGCACCCCTCCGCGCGGAGGGGCGCGGAAACCGGGCGGAATGCCTCGTGAATCCACCACAAGCTTCGCCCGGCGCCCGGGGCCCTGTCAACGCCGAACTCGAGTCGACGAACTCGAGTCGAACTCGGGTCCCGAGCACCGTGAGGGCGCCGGGAGGCTTCGGCCTCCTCATCGGACGCGTGTCCTCGGCAGAGGCCTGCCGTTGCCCCCCGAGCGGCTCGGCTGGCCGGATGTCGAGAGCATCGAGCGCAGTGGCACTCTCGTCGGGCACTACACCCGGCTCGGTGCGCTGGATGGTGGTCTTGCGGGCGCAGGCATGTACACCGCGCTCGCAGTCCTGCCGGGCCCGGACAACTACTTCGCGGCCGCCTGCTAGCTCCGCCGTTGCGCCAGCAGCCGCAGGCCGTTGAGGATGACGATCACCGTGCTGCCCTCGTGGCCCGACACCGCGACCGGCAGGCGCAGCGCGCCGAACGGCGTGTGCTGGCCGAGAAACACCCAGCCGACCAGCACCAGCATCACGCCCGAGGCGATGGTCACGTTCTGGATGACCACGTTGCGCGCGCGGCGGCAGAGCCGCACCGCGTAGGGCAGCGCCGCCAGGTCGTCTGCCATCAGCACCACGTCGGCGCTCTCCATCGCGGCGTCGCTGCCGATCCCCCCCATCGCGATCCCGACCGTGGCGCGCGCCAGCGCCGGCGCGTCGTTGACGCCGTCGCCCACCATCGCGACCGCGCCATAGCGCCGCTCGAGATCGCCGATCACGTTGACCTTGTCCTCGGGCAGCAGCGCGCCGTGGTGCTCGTCCACCGCGACCCGCCTGGCGATCGCCTCGACGGTGCGCGGGTTGTCGCCCGAGATGAGCGTCACCGATGCCACGCCCTCGCGCTTGAGCGCGGCGACGGTCTCGGCCGCGATCGGCCGCAGCTCGTCGGCGGCCGCGATCACGCCCCAGCG
>CAZYQK010000004.1:16068-50266 GCA_964650245.1 uncultured bacterium
ACCAGCATCGCGGTGCGGGCTTCGCGGGTGAGGCGCTCGAGCTGCTCGGCGCCCGCGCGCGGGACCGCGATGCCGAGCTGGGCGAACAACTCGGCGGTGCCGACCTCGATCGTGGCGCCGTCGAGCTGGGCCACCAGGCCCTTGCCGAGATGCGAGGTGAGCTGGGCCGCGGGCGTGAAGCTCACACACCGCGCCTCGGCGGCGCGCACCACCGCCTGCGCCAGCGGATGCTGCGAGCGCTTCTCGGCGCTCGCCGCCCACGACAGCACCTCGGCTTCGGTCGCGCCGTCCAGCGCCACCACGTCGGTGACCTCGAACCGGCCGCGGGTGAGCGTGCCCGTCTTGTCGAATGCCATCGCCCGCACCCGCCCCAGCGCCTCGATGAAGCGGCCCCCCTTGAACAGCACGCCGTTGCGCGCGGCGCTCGCGATGGCAGACAGGATGGTGGCCGGGGTGGCGATCACGAGCGCGCACGGCGAGGCCACCACCAGCAGCGTCATGGCGCGGTAGAACGAGCGCGTGAAGTCGTGGCCCAGCACAAACGGCGGCACCACGATCATGAGCGCCGCGCCCACCATTACCACGATGGTGTAGTAGCGGCCCGCCCACTCCGCCACTTCCTCGGTGCGCGACTTCCGCTGCTGCGCCTCCTGCACCAGCTGGACGATGCGCGCCAGCGTGGTGTCGCCGGCGGCGCGCGTGGTGCGAACCTCGATCGCACCCTGCTGGTTGAGCGTTCCGGCGAACACCCGGTCGCCCGCCGCCTTCGGCGCCGGCACCGACTCGCCGGTCAGGCTGCTCTGATCCACCAGCGATTCGCCGGCGAGCACCAGCCCGTCCACCGGGATCGCCTCGCCCGGCTTCACGATCACGCGTTCGCCGACCTGCACCGCCTCGGCCTCGACCTCGATCTCGCGGCCGCCGCGCACGACCAGCGCGCGCGCCGGCCGGAGCTTCAGGAGCGCGCGCAGCGCGTGGCGCGTGCGCCCCATGGTGTAGACCTCGAGCGTGTTGCTCAGGGAGAACAGGAACATCAGCACCGCGGCTTCGAACACGTAGCCGATGATGCCCGCGCCGAGCGCCGCCAGAATCATCAGCAGGTTGACGTCGAAGCGGAATCGCGCGAGCGCCGCGAAGGAGGAACGCACCGCGAACCAGCCGCCCGCTGCGCCCGAGAGGATGAACGCGGCGTGGTGCCAGGCCGCCGGGAGGCCCGCGCGCTCGAGCACCATGCCGAGCGCGAGCAGCGAGAGGCACGCGCCGGTGAGCACCGCCATCGCGATACCCTTCGCGAAGTGCTCCTCCTCCGCGGCCGACATCTTCGCGCCCCACGGCTTGGAGCGCGCGAGCGGGCGCTTGAGCTCGGCGCTGTCGGCCGGGACGTGCCGGCGTGAAAGCCCGACGCGGCCGGTCTCCGCGGTCACGCGGAACTCGTTCGCGGCTTCGGCCGGCACCCGACCCAGGCGAAGAGCGCACTCGTCGCAGGTCCCGAGCGACTGGCGCCGCTCGCAGTATGTGACGCGCTGCGCGAACAGCGCCCCCACCTCGTCGGCCAGCGCGTTGAGATCGTCGGGCGCCACCAGCGTGGGCTGATAGCGCACGGTGAGCGTGCTGTCGCGGAAGTCGGCCTCGATCGCGACCACGCCCGGGCTGGTCCGCAGGCGCTCGGTCAGGATCTCGAGGCAGCCCTCGCCCTCGGCGATGAGCGGGAGGTGGCCGGGGGCGTCGTGGAGCGTGGCCTCGGCGGCTTCAGCAGGGTCACGCTGCAGAGGCGTGGTCATGGGAGAAGAACGTTAGCACAGGGCCGGAAGCCGGCGTGCGGGGCCCGGCACGCGGTTCACCGACCGTTCCCGCAGGCCGGGGCCGGGTGCGATCAGAACACGCGCACGCCGAGCCGGAGCGAAGCGGCGCTGGTCGCGGTTTCCGGGGCGGCGCCGAGTACCCGCTCCCATCGCAGGTCGAACTCGGGCGAAACGGGCCCCGGCCCGGAGACCCCGATGCCGAGACTCAGTCCGGGCCGCCAGTCGTGGGTGATGGAGTCCGGACGGCGCATGAAGTGTGTCCGCTCGACGACATCGTAGAGCCCGAACGTGCCGACGAGATGGGGACCCGGGCGTCCCGCGGCTCGCAGCGTGACAGCCGCGGCCAGGCTCGCAAGCCTGAAGTCGCTCCCGGTCGGACAGTCGAGTCCGACGACGGTCGCACAAGCAAATCCGCGCCCGGGAAGCGCCGCGTAGCCCAGCTCGCCGCCGACCGACCAGGAAGGGGCGATCGCGTGAGTGAGGCCCAGCGAGCCGCCCGCGCCCAGCCCCAGGTCCTGGGCGAGAACGAATCCCGCCTGCGCGGTGCCGCTCCAGCGGGGCGCGGCCGTGGCGCTCGCAACGAGCGACGTGCCGAGCGCGAGGGCCGAGAGTGTGGCAATTCGCGCGCGTCTCATGCGCGGCCTCCTACGGGTGGAGGTTGCTGACCGAATGCCCTGGCTTGCTACCCCGCCCTGATCCATTCCGATCTCTCCGCGAACGCAGCGCGCTCCGGCCACCCGCCCTATCTCACCCGCACCACCGCCCGCGTCGCGCTCGCGGCGCCGGCCGTGAGCTTGAGGAAGTAAACGCCCGCCCCCAGTTCGCGCCCCGCGGGGTCGCGCCCGTTCCATGACAGGCTCTGCGGCCCGGCGCCGAGCCACTGTGCGCGCGACACAACCAACAGCTCGCGGCCCATCAGGTCGTAGATCACGAGGTCCACGCGGCTCGCGCTGCCGAGGGTGAACTCGAACTCGACCGCGTCACGGGTGGGATTGGGCTTCACGCCGCGCACGGTGAGCGCCGCGGGCGGGGTGGGCGGCGGGGGCGGGCCGGCGCTGCCCGGCGTCGAAGCCGGATCACCCGGGTCGCTCCCCGCATCCAGCTCGTCGCCGTCGCGGAAGCCGTCGCGGTCGCGGTCTATCCCGGCGCGCGTGCCACTTCCGAACGGCACGCCGGTGAAGTTGATCTCGCTCCCGGGCCCGCCGAGCACGCGCAAGCCAGCGGTCGTGGTTTCGCGCTCGGCCTGCTTGTCCGGTCTCCACCGATCCAGACCAACGTAAACCCAGCCGCGCGGCTGGCCGCTCACGCGCCCCTTCGCGACCAGCTCGCAGTTGCCGGCATTGGCCTGCCCGACCAGCGTGTCGAGCCGCGCCACGGTCGCGGGATCGGAGTCGTTCGATCCCAGAAACGTGACCTGAGCCCCGACCGCGGGCGCCATCCCGGTATCGAAGCTGAGCAGGAATTTCTCGAGGTCGCGGCGGATGGCGTCGGCACCCGGCGGGAAGCCGAACCCCGGGAACTTGAGGAAGTCGAAGAGATTGTCCACCGAGCCGTTCTTGGTGAAGCCGAAGCCGCGCTTGTTCTGGGCGCCGGGCTGATCGCTGAAGCCGGTCTTCCGGTAGAGGTTTCGCAGGTGCGGCACCTTCAAATCCTGCGCCTCCATCAACGTGAAGCGGTCGATGATCTGTCCGCTGGTGCCGGGCGCGCCGTTCGCCACCACGTGACAGTTGTTGCACGGCAGGAACTGGTCGACCGCCACGTTCAGGAAGAAGGCCTGCCCGCGCCTGGCGCTGGGCGTGGCGGTCGGCCCGGGGTCGCCGGGGAGCGTGCGGTCCAGGTACTGGTTCGGGTTCGGCGGGTGCACCAGCGGCAGCACGAAGTCGTCGAACGCCGCCATCTCGCTGTCCGGAAGCTGCGTCGCGCGGCCCATGAGATTGACGAACGCCGGGTTGAATGCGTCCAGGTTCGCGCGATCCGCGCGCCAGTGGAGCTGTCCGGTGGGTGGCAGCCCGCGCAGGCTCTGGGTGGTCATCGGGCCCTTCATCGGGTGCACGCTGAGCTGGAGGAACGGGTTACCCTGGCCCGCGGTGTTCACCGGTTGCATCGTGCCCCGCGGGTTGCCGAGATCCCATGCAATGTTGTCGAAGTCGCCGAACAGGTGGCAGGTGGCGCACGCCTGATCGCCGTGCCCCGACGTGAACCCGCCGTAGAAGAGCTTCCGCCCGTTCACGATCGCGTCCGGCGTGGGATCGAAGCCGATGCCGGTGAGCCCCACCTGGTGGAAGTCGCGGGCATCCAGCGTCTGGAGCTGGTTGTGGAAGCGTCCCACCACGTAGAGCCGTCCGCGCGCGCCGTCCACCACCACGCCGGTGGGCCCCGCCACCGTGGGCGTTCTCGCCAGCACGCCACGGGGCGACGACGGGTCGAGCACGGCGAGCCGGTCGCTCGCGAGCGAGGTGACGTAGACGCGGCTGCCGTCGGCGGACCACGCCACGCCGGTCGGGATGCCGACCGAGGAGTCGCGCTCGCTGCGCGGCCCGGTGATCACGCCATAGTTGACGTGCGGGTTGAGGTTCCGGACCGTGACGCTGCCCCCGCCGGTGACGAACGCTGCGCGAGTGTCCACCAGGTGGCCCCGCACGTTGGGCTCGAAGCGCGTGAAGTTGCGCGCCTCGGTCGCGGTCACCGCCAGCGTGCCGCTCGCGGGCTCCACCGCGAGCGCGAAGTTCACGCTGCCGAGGTCGCCGAAGGTCCGGCTCACGGTGTTGGTCGCGGTGCTGATCTCGGTGACGTCGTTGTCGAGCACCGAGTACCTGACGCGGGCGTTCCAGTTGCGGGCGGTCTCGTCCACCCAGTCCCCGTTCGCGAGCTGCCGGATGATGAGCCCCACACGTGGCGCCGGGGGCAAGGCCGGGTCCATCGGCGGGTTGGGCGGCGGCAGCGAGTTTCCCACGACCGACTCCGGCAGGACCGAGGTGTAATTGCCGGCATGAAAGCCCGCCACGTACACGCGCGAGCCGTCGCCGTTCGTCGCCAGCGCGCGCGGCATCCGCGCCGCGATCGCGATCGTGGCGGTGAGCGCGAGGCTCCCCGGCTCGTACACCCGCACCTGGTCGTACTGCGACACGCTCACGTACCCCTTCCCGTTCGCGAACACCACGTCGGAAGGCTCGTCCCCCACCCGCAGCGTCGCCCGCACGTGCCGCGTGTTCAGGTTCACGATGCTCACGTCGTCGGAGAGCGTGTTCACCACCCACGCCTCGCTGTCGCTCCAGCACGCCACCGCCACCGGCTCCAGCCCGACCGGGATCTCCGCGATCCGCACCGGATGGGCGCTGGTGACGTCGAACACGCTCAGGCGATTGTCGGGGGTGTTCACCACCAGCAGCCGGTCGCCGCTCGGGGTAAGCGTGGCGGGATGAACGTGGGCGCTCTCGAAGTGGACGAAGTCGGTGGCGACCGCGGCGCGCGAGCTCAGGTGCCGCGGCGCGGCGGCGAGTCCGAGGGCGAGCGCGATCAGAACGATGAGGGGGGCGATGCGACGGATGGCGGACCTCACGGCTCCCGGTGGGAGAAGCGTGGCGCCCGGTCCACGGCACTGCTCGAAACGGCGCGGCGATACTAACACCGCCGCCGGGGCGGATGTGAGCGACGAAATGGGGCTGGGTGCCCCCCCGCCCCGACCGCAAGCGCAACCGCCCGGGAGTCTGCGTCTCCTCCCGGGCGGTCCGCCGCGTGCGGCGATGGGCGTTACCTCACGCGCACCACGGTACGGACCCAGCTCACGGCCTCGGTCCGGAGCTTCACGAAGTAAACTCCCGCGCCCACCTCTCGGCCGCGCGCATCGCGGCCGTCCCAGGCGAGGCTCTGCGGCCCGGCCTCCAGCCATTCGCCGCGCGCGACCGAGCGCACCTCGCGGCCCATCAGGTCGTAGACCGTGAGGTCCACCCGGCCCGCGCGGCCCAGCGCGAACGACACTTCGGTCGAAGCGTGGAATGGATTGGGCTTCACCGTGCGCAGCGCGAACCCGTCGCGAGCGCTTCCGGGCTCGACCGCCACGTTCGACGGCGTCGAGGCGGGATTGCCCGGGTCGCTGCCCGCGTCCAGCTCGTCGCCATCGCGGTAGCCGTCACGGTCGCGGTCGAATCCCATCCGCGTGCCGCTGCCCACGGGCACGCCGGTCACGGTCAGCTCGCTGCCGAGCCCGCCCAGCGCGCGCAGCGTCGCGGTGGCGATGTCGCTCTCCGCCAGCTTGTCGGGCCGCCACATGCCGCCGCCCATGTAGAGCCAGCCGCGCGGCTGGCCGCCGCTGCGGCCCTTCGCCACCAGGTCGCAGTTGTTCGCGTTGGCCTGCCCCACCAGCGTGTCGAGCCTCGCCATCGCCGTGGGATCGGAGTCGTTCGCGCCGAAGAAGGTGAGCTGGTAGCCGACCGCGGGTGCCACCCCGGTGTCGTAGTCGAGCAGGAACTGCTCGACGTCTCGGCGGTTGGCGTCGGCCACCGACTGCGGCGAGCCGAAGGCGAAGCCGGGGAACTTGAGGAAGTCGAAGAGATTGTCCACCGCGCCGTCGTGGGTGAAGCCGAAGCCGCGCTTGTTCTGCGCGCCGGTGGCGTCGGTGAAGCCGGTCTTCTTGTAGAGGTTCCGCAGCTGCGGGACCTTCATGTCCTGCGACTCCTGCAAGGCGAAGCGGTCGATGATCTGGCCGTTGGTGCCGGGCCCGAAGGAAGTCGCGGTGTGGCAGGCATTGCAGGTGAGCGCGGCCCCGTCCACCGGCACGTTCATGAAGAACGTCTGCCCGCGCTTGGCGCTGGGCACGGCCGACGGGCCGGCGTCGCCGGGGAACGTGCGGTCCAAGTACTGGTTCGGGTTCGGCGGGTTGACCAGCGGCAGCACGAAGTCGTCGAACGCCGCCATCTCGCTGTCCGGAAGCTGGGTGGAGCGGCCCATCAGCGCGACGAACGCACCGTTGAACGCGTCCAGGTTCGCGCGATCCGCCCGCCAGTGGAACATCCCGGTCGGCGGCAGCCCGCGCAGGCTCTGGGTGGTCATCGGGCCCTTCATCGGGTGCACGCTGCTCTGGATCAGCGGATCGATCTGCCCCGCGGTGTTGACCGGCTGCATGGTGCCCTGCGGGTTGCCGAGATCCCACGCGAGGTTGTCGAAGTCGCCGAACAGGTGGCAGGTGGCGCACGCCTGATCGCCGTGCCCGGAGGTGAACCCGCCGTAGAAGAAATTCCGCCCGTTCACGATCTCATCCGGCGTGGGGTCGAAGCCGATGCCGGTGAGCCCCACCTGGTGGAAGTCGCCGGCGTCCAGCGTCTGGAGCTGGTTACGAAAGCGGCCCACCACGTAGAGCCGTCCGCGCGCGCCGTCCACCACCACGCCGGTCGGCCCCGCCACGGTCGGCACGCGCGCCTGCACCTGATTCGAGAGCGCAGGATCGAGCACCGCGAGCTGGTTGCTCGCGAGCGAGGTGACGTAGACGCGGCTGCCGTCGGCGGACCACGCCACGCCGGTCGGGATGCCGACCGAGGAGTCGCGCTCGCTGCGCGGCCCGGTGATCACGCCATAGTTGACGTGCGGGTTGAGGTTCCGGACCGTGACGCTGCCCCCGCCGGTGACGAACGCTGCGCGAGTGTCCACCAGGTGGCCCCGCACGTTGGGCTCGAAGCGCGTGAAGTTGCGCGCCTCGGTCGCGGTCACCGCCAGCGTGCCGGTCGCGGGCTCCACCGCGAGTGCCAGGTTCACGGTGCCGAGGTCGCCGAAGGTGCCCGACACGAGATCCGTGCTGGTGTTGATCTGGCTGACGTCGGCGTCGTACACCGAGTACTTCGCCTTCGACGACCAGAGCTTGCCGGTCTCGTCCACCCAGTTCCCGTTGGAGAGCTGCTTCACGATGAGCCCGACCCTGGGTGCTGCGGGAAGCGCGCCGCTCTTCGGCGGATTGGGGGCGGGGAGCGAATCACCGGCCTCGGCCTGGGACATGACGGACGTGCGATTGCCGGCGTTCAGGCCCGCCACGTAGACGCGCGAGCCGTCGCCGTTCACCGCCAGCGCGCGCGGCATCCGCGCGTTGATCGCGATCGTGGCGCTGAGCGCCAGGCTCCCCGGGTCGTACACCCGCACCTGGTCGTACTGCGACACGCTCACGTACCCCTTCCCGTTCGCGAACACCACGTCGGAAGGCTCGTCCCCCACCCGCAGCGTCGCCCGCACGTGCCGCGTGTTCAGGTTCACGATGCTCACGTCGTCGGAGAGCGTGTTCACCACCCACGCCTCGCTGTCGCTCCAGCACGCCACCGCCACCGGCTCCAGCCCGACCGGGATCTCCGCGATCCGCACCGGACGCGCCCCGGTGACGTCGAACACGCTCAGGCGATTGTCGGGGGTGTTGACCACCAGCAACCGGTTGCCGGCCGGAGTGAGCGTGGCGGGATGGACGTGAGCGCTCTCGAAGTGGACGAAGTCGGGAGCGAGCGCGGCGCGCGAGCTCAGGTGCCGCGGCGCGGCGCTCAATCCCGCGACGAGCGCCGCGAGGACGAGCACAGGCAGGATGCGACGCACGGCGGACCTCTCACGATGCGGTGGGGGAACGCAGGAGCCAGATCCTTGGCCCCGTCGGGAAACGAGGGACAAGTGTAGCACCGCGGCGGGGGGCGCGGGGGAGGCGATGCGGGGCGCGGCAGGCGGCCGGCACCGCGCCGCCCTCGCCGCAAGTCGCTAGCGGATCACCACGAATCGCGCCAGCGCTTCGTCGCGTCCCGTCCGCGCGCGCGCGAAATAGAGCCCGGGCGGAAGGGTCGGCTCGCGCTCGAACGAGACACGTTGCAGTCCCGCCGCGGTCGCGCGGAAGGTCGCGCGTCGCAGGACGCGCCCGCTCACGTCGAGGACATCGAGCGCGCCCTCCCCCGCATCGGGGACCGAGATTACGAACGCCGGGCGGCCGAGTGAAGGATTCGGCGCGGGCGGCCGGACCGCGAGGGCGTGCAGCGGCACATCAAGCCACGTTTCGCCGAGCGCGCGCGCGCCGGTCTCGTCCCGCACCCACAGCCGATAGCCGTAGCGGTGGCCGGAGAGCAATCCGACGTCCTCGTATCGCACGTGGCCCGCGCCATCGGCGACGACCGAGACGAGCGGGGTCCATGCACCCTCGTCCACCGCGCGCTCGAGGGTGGCGGCGAACGCGGCGCCGTTCGGAGTCCACCACTCGAGCCGCGCGATGCCGCCCGTGAGAACCGCGCTCACGAGCGAGGCAAGGGTGGGCGTGGGAATGGGCACGTAGTCGGTCGCGTTCCGGAGCATGACGATGTCGCTCTCCGAGTGGCCAAGCACCGCCACGTCAATCCGGGCGTCGCCGTCGAGGTCGGCGGTAATGCAGCGCGTCATGGCATCGGCACCGACGAAGTAGTTGATGGTTCCGAACGCGCCGCCTCCGGTCGCGTGGAAAACGCCGAGGTCGAAATCGAGGCCGTCGCTCTGGGCGATGATCACGTCCGCAAGCCCGTCGCCGTTGAGATCCGCGGAGGCGAGATCGCCCCCGGGACTGCCGCCGTACTGCGCGCGCCCCGCGGCACCAAAGTGCCCCGCACCGTCGTTGAGGAACGCGCCGAACCAGCCGAGGGTGACGCTGCCGCTACCCATGGAGAGAACGATGTCGCGATCGCCGTCACCATCCACGTCGGCCGCGGCGAGCGCGCTGCCGGACAGGGAGTAGCTGGACCCGTACCCGCTCACGTAGAGCGAGTCCACTTCGTCGGAGGAGAAGTGCCCGGCCCCGTCGTTGTGGAGCACGTGCAGCACGGCGCGCTGCAGCGTATTCTGGAAGTCGTCGCTCGCGACGGCCGAGCCCTCGGCGTATGCGATCTCGCTCGAGCCGTCGCCGTCGAGGTCCTGGACGAGAACGGCTCCGTGCGGAACGATGACCGACGCACCGAACGGGAGGCTCGCGGCGAAACCGCCCGAGCCGTCGCCAGGCCGGTAGGCGATCGAGCCGATCGCGTCCTCGGTCACGAGATCGGCGCGGCCGTCGCCGTCGAGATCGCCGAGTCCGAGCGAGACGCCCCCGGTGAGCGGCGGCCCGGGCGCTCCGAAACCGCCGCCGACGGTGTCGCGCATCAGCACCCAGGTCGAATCGGATCGCGTGAGCACCAGGTCGTGCGCACCGTCACCGTCGAGGTCGGCCGCCGCGAGCGGGTGCCCGACGCCGACGCTCTCGGGCGCCGCGAACATTCCGTCGCCCACGTTTCGGAGCAGACGCGCTCGCCGTTCCGTGGACGCCACGAGATCGGGCGGGGCGTTGGCCGCCCGCCGCAATGCGAGGAGCGCACTCTCGCGCGGTGCGTCGGAGTACGGAAGCGCCAGCGGCGCGTCGAGGCGTCCGAGCAACCCGCCGTGAGCGTCGTTCCAGAGCACGGCCGTGGAAGCCGCGGCCGAGCCGCTGCCGTAGGGGTTGTCTATGCTGCTGGTGCACGCAGCGATGGCGTCGAGGCCGCCGTCGCCGTCGAGATCCGCAAGCGCCACGCCGGTCGGCTCGTTCGGAACGTGCCAGCGCTCGATGCGGCGGGCTGCACTGTCGGCCGCCGAGTACACGACCTCGACCAGGCTATTCTGGCCGAAGGTGCGTTCGGCGAGGACCACATCGAGGCGCCCGTCGCCGTCCACGTCGCCGATCCTGGCCTGCGGGGGATCCACCGACGCTGGATCGAACGGCATGGGCGCGTGCTTCCGGAACGACCCCGATCCATCGTTCTCGAGCCAGACCACGCCGGTATTCGTAGACGCGATGATGTCTGCGTCGCCATCGAGGTCGAGGTCGGCGGCTGCCATGTGGGGGGTGAAACCGGCCGTGCCCGGGATCGCGTTCGGCGCGTCGAACGTGCCGTCGCCATTCCCGTGGCGCCATTGCAGCGACCAGGCCGGATAGTCGCCGACGAACAGGACCAGATCGAGCTTCGCATCACCGTCGAGATCGGCGAGAGCGGGAACGTCGAACGCGCCGGGCGCGATGGGAACGAGCGTCGGACCCGCGAGGCTGCCGCCGGGGGCTCCCATGAAGACGAACGCCGTGTTCTGACAGAAGGCGATGACGTCATCGCGTGAATCGCCGTCGAGGTCGCCGGCCGCGAGCGCGAGCGGGCCCGAGGGCAACGCGTACACCAGCGCCGGCGCGAAATTGAACCCGCCGAGGTTCACGCGCAGAACGACCGCGGGGGGTGACGGACGCAAGGTCACCAGATCGCGCCGGCCGTCGCCATCCACGTCCGGCAGCGCCAGGCGGAACTGGTTGCCGCCTGCCATCGGGATGGATTGGACGGACGAGAACGCACGGCCGCCGAGATTGCGAAGGACGAGAACGTTGCTTCCCGAAACCCCCGCGATCTCCGGACCCGGATCGTCATCGAGCTGCCCCAAGGCGAGCGCAGAGCCGACGTCGGGCAGGAGCTGGCGCTCGGCGAACCGTACCGCTGGGCCGCTCCCGGACGAAGCAGACGCCGCGGCCGTGGATGCGACGATGAGCGCGAAGCCGAGCGGTCGGATCTTCATGACGGCACCCCCGGGACGAGATCGAAACCGGAGCTACGAACCGCAAGCCGCGCGCCGTGGAAGGTCCTTCCATCATAAGTGGCCAGCCGGCGCAGGACCAGAGGTGAAACGCCGGCGCTTCGACGCGAGCGAGTTCTGCCATCGTGGCCGAATCTGTCAGGCCGAGCGACAGCCGTTCGGACCGTGAGGCGGAGTTCCCTGCCCGGGGATATGGATCAGCGCACTCCCCAGCGAAACCGCCCGGAAGCTTGTGTCTTCTCCCGGGCGGTCTGCGGCGTGGCGGCAAGGGGCCCTACCTCACGCGCACCACGGTACGGACCCAGCTCGCGGCCTCGGTCCGGAGCTTCACGAAGTAAACGCCCGCGCCTGCCTCGCGGCCGCGCGCGTCGCGGCCGTCCCAGGCGAGGCTCTGCGGCCCGGCCTCCAGCCACTCGCCGCGCGCGACCGAGCGCACCTCGCGGCCCATCAGGTCGTAGACCGTGAGATCCACCCGGCCCGCTCGCCCGAGCGAGAACAGCACGTTGGCCGCGGTGTGGAACGGATTGGGCTGGACCGAACGCATCTCGAAGCCGGGCTTCGCGGGTCCAGGCTGCACGTCCACGTTGGTCGGGTTGGAGGCCGGGCTGCCGGGGTCGCTGTTCGCATCGCGCTCGTCGCCGTCCAGGTAGCCGTCGCAGTCGCGGTCGATGCTCATGCGGGGCCCCAGGCCCGGCGGCACACCCGTGAACGTGAGCTCGCTGCCGAGGCCGGCGAGCACGATGAGCTGCGCGGTGGTGATGTCGCTCTGCGCGGCCTTGTCGGGCTTCCACATGTCGAAGCCCATGTAGCGCCAGCCACGCGGCTGGCCGGCGACGCGGCCCTTGGCGATCAGGTCGCAGTAGCTCAAGGAGGCCTGGCCCTTCAGCGTGTCCACCCGCGCGAGTGCCGTGGGATCGGCGTTATTGGTGCCGTCGAAAGTGAGCTGGTAGCCCACGGCGGGCGCCATGCCGGTGTCGAAGGCGAGCAGGAACGCCTCGAGATCGCGCATGTTGGCGTCGGCCACCGACTGCGGCGACCCGAGGTCGAACATCGGGCCGTGCACGGTCTTCAGGAGATTGAAGATGTTGTCGATCGAGCCGTCGTGGTCGAAGCCGAAGCCGCGCTTGTTGGTGACCCCGGCGGTGTCCCGGAAGCCGGTCTTCCTGTAGAGGTTCCTGAGCTGCGGAACTTTCAGATCCTGATCCTCGGCGATGTCCTGGTCCGGGATCATCGCGCGGTTGGTGCCGGGACCGAAGCTCGCGGTCGTATGGCAGGAAGCGCAGACCTGCCCGCCCGCGTTGAGCACGGCGGTGTTGAAGAAGGTCTGCCCGCGCAGCGCGCTCGGCTGTCCCATGGGAGCGTCCGGCATGGCGCGGTCGAGATGCTGGTTCGGGTTGGGGGGATAGGTGAGCGGCATCACGAAGGCGCTGAACGCGGTCATCTCGCTGTCGGGGAGCGGTGCCGCGCGGCCCTGCAGCGAGAGGAACGCGTTGTTGAACGCCGCGAGGTTGACGCGGTCGCCGCGCCAGTGGAGCGGCTCGGTGTTGGTCATACCCTTGAGCGACTGGGTCACCATCGGGCCCTTCATCGGGTGGAAGCCCTCGAGCCCGAGCGGATTGGGCAGCGGCGGATTGACGTAGGAGCCGAGTGGATCGCCCAGGTCCCACGAGGTGTTGTCCCCGTCGCCGAACACGTGGCAGGTGGCGCACGACTGGTCGCCGTGCGCCGAGCCGAGGCCCGTGTAGAAGTGCTTCCGCCCGTTGACGATGGTGTTGGGCGTCGGATCGAAGCCGATGCCCCTCACATCGATTGAGTAGAGCGTGTCGCTCTGCAGCGTCTGGAGCTGGTTGTGGAACCGGCCGACCACGTAGATGCGGTGCCGCGTGCCGTCGAATACGACTCCGGTCGGGCCGGCCACGGTGGGTACCCGCGCCAGCACCGAGGTGAACGCGCCACCGGCGGGATTGATCACGCCCAGCTTGTTGGTCGCGAACGAGGTGACGAAGGCCCGGAGTCCGTCGCTCGAATAGGCGACCCCGGTCGGGATCCCGATCGCCGAGTCGGCCTCGGCCTGGGTGCCGGGCACCACGTCGTAGTCGATGTGCGGGTCGAGGCGGCGCACCGAGACGGCACCCGCCTGGGTGATGAAGGCGACGCTGGTCTCGACCAGGTAGCCGATGAGCCGCGGCTCGAAGCGCAGAATGCTGCGCGTATCGGTGGTGGTGAGCACGATGCGCGAGTCGGTGGGGCTCACCGCGATGCCGAAGTTGTCGCTCCCCATGTTCCCGAAGTTACGGCTCACGGTATTGGTCGTGGTGTTGATCTCGGCGACATCGACCTCGTACAGGTTGTACGGCACCTTCGAGCTCCACAGCGTGCCGTACATATCGAACCAGTTGGCGCCCTGCTTCTGGACGATGAGCCCGACGTTGGGCGCTGCCGGCAGGCCCGGGTCCATCGGCAGGTCGGGATCCTGGGGCATCGAGTCCACCGGCACCTCGGCCGGCGAGAGCACCGTGGTCTTGTTGCCGCCCTCGAAAACCGCCACGTAGACCTTGGAGCCGTCGGCGGTGCGGGCCAGCGCGCGCGGCATGCGCCCGTTGATCGGGATGGTGGCGAGCAGCGCGCGGGTCGAGGGGTCGTAGACCTTGACCACGTCCTCCTGCGACACGCTCACGTACGCGTTCCCGTTCGCGAACACAACGTCGTTGGGCTCGTCGCCCACGCGGATGGTGGCGCGCACGTGGAGGGTGTTGAGGTTCACGACGCTCACGTCGTCCGAAACGTTGTTCACCACCCACGCCTCGCTGTCGCTCAAGGCTGCGACCGAGACCGGCTCCAGGCCGACCTGAATGTCGGCCACCCGCTGCGGCCTGGGGCCGGTGACGTCGAACACCCGCAGATGGGCGTCGGGCGTGTTCACGACCAGCAGGCGGTTGCCGGACGGGGTCAGCGCCGCGGGGTGGACGTGGGCGCTCTCGAAGTGAACGAAGGCGGGTGTGGATGCCGGCAGCGACGTGAGATAGCGGGGTCCGGCGACGAGCCCGGCCGCAAGCACTGCCAGCGCGAGCAAGAGCGAGATGCGACGCATGACGAGGGACTCCCGGCGGTGGCGACGATGCTGGCGGCACCTATTGCGGCGGGGGACGTGCCTTTGTTTCGCGGGAAGGAGTCTACCATCGGCTACCGGGCACTGGATACGAAGGAATGCGCTGTGCTCGGGAGATTTCGGCCGAGGGCGGGGGGGGGGTGGACTTCGTTCCGGCGCGGCGAAGGTGACGGGGTCGGCGCCGCGCCCGGGGCCGGTCGGTGGCTGTGGAAATCGTGGCAACTCTTAGCCCGGATGCGATTTGAAGCGCCCCTCGGTGTCCCGCGAACGCGACGGCGGGCGAACCGGGCCCTCGCTACCTGCGAGCCACGCTGGCCAGGAACCCGGGGCCGGCGCGATGCACCGCGGAGGTGAGCGCGGTGTCGGGCACGTCTTTCGCGCACACGACGTACGCGCGCATCTGAGCGAGCCGCACGTCCACCACGGACACACCCGCCACATCCGAGATCTCGCGCTTCACAGCGGCGGTACAGCCCGAGCAGGTCATGCCGCCGATCTCGAGCGTGACGATGCGCTGGTTCTCGCGCGCGGCCAGCGTGCCGCGCGGGAGGCTCCGCAGCTCGCGCACCAGCCATGGCCCGCCCGCGACGATCGCGATCGCCGCCAGCGCGAGCGCCAGGCCGTTCAACATTCCGGATCGCACGCTGGTCCCTCCCATCCCTCGAGGGCGGGGAGTCTAGCCCAGCGCGGCGATGCACGAAAGGCGCGGCGGCCGCGCGCGGATCAGCGCGGCTTCATCGGCCGCAGCCGCTCTTCGATCGCGCGCAGCGTGTCGGCGAGCGGCCCGCTCCCGGGCTCGCGCCGGAGTTCATCCTCCACTTCGCGCCGGCGCGACTCGAGCGCGTGCAGCGCGGCCTCGGCGCCGCGGATGCCACGCTCGACGCGCTCCTCGCGGCCGCTCTCCCGCCGCGCGCGGCGGAAGTAGTCGAGCGCCTCGCGCGGGCGCCCCAATGCCAACGCGACCAGCCCCATTCGCTCGTGGCCTTCGCGCAGGTACGGATCGATGGCGAGCCCGGCCTCGAGCTCGGCACCCGCCACGTCCCAGCGGCGCTCGGCGGACGCCACGCGCGCGAGCATGTCGTGGGCGCTGGCGCTGAACGGCGAGCCGGCCGCCATGCGCCGGAACTCGACCGCGATGGAGTCGCGATAGGCGGAGTCCCGGTTGGCGCGCGAGCCCATCCGCGCCAGGAACGCATCACCCGCACCCAGCGTGCGGTAGGCGAACGAGTCGGCCACGGCCCGCAGCGGTCCCAGGCGCCGAACGTAGAGCGCGGCGTTGTCGTCCATGAAGACCAGCGCGAACGCGGGGTCGGCATCGAGGATGTCGAGCGACCGATCGTTCCCGGGCCGGTAGCGGTTGAGCATCACCCAGTCGAAGCCGTACTTCCGGTCCAGCTCGGCCCACGCCTCGCGGCGGGTCGGAGTCAGCGCCGCGAGGCGGCGATCCTCGCGCGTCCCGGTCTGGTGGATGTCCATGAACGGCAGCCTGTCCCGCTCGGGCCAGAAGCGCCACAGCAGGTAGCCTCCCAGGTAGAAGTGGTTGAAGCCGCGGCCGCGAACGCCGTGATCGCGCATGAAGTCGCACGCCGCGACCGGGAACCACTGGGACTCGAGCCCCACGCCGAGCGCGAGCGGGCGTCCCGACCACTCCGGAATTCCGATCGCGACCGCGGTCGCCGCGGCCAGCCCGGCGCGCGCCCACGCGCCGCGCGTCCACCGCGGCCAGGCGCGCGCGCCCACCCATGCTTCGAGGTCACGCGAGACGAACGGCACGGCGACCAGCACGAGGAAGCCGAGAAATCGCTGCGTCGAAAGCGCGAGCGCCACGTAGAGCGCGCACAGCGAGGATTCCGCGAGGTCGAAGCCGCGCTTCCGCCAGCGCCACGCGAGCAGCAGCGGCCACAGCGCAAGCAGCAGCGGGAGCCCGTTGCGTGAATGCTCGCCCCAGTAGATGGGCTTGAGCTCGCGGATGAGCTGGTAAATGGGCTCGTGACGCCAGATCAGCCAGTACTCGAACGGCTGCGACAGCGCGTGCCATCCCGCCGGGTTGAGGAACGAGACCGCGACCGAGGCGGCGACGACGCCGAGCAGCCGCGCCACGGGCCAACGAAGCTTCGCGCCGCGCGCCGACCACCACGCCTCGGCGGCGTAGACCAGCTGGAACGCGATCCCCATCCAGTACGAGATGTGGGCGTTGGCCCACAGCAGCGCCACCAGCGGCAGCAACGCGGTGCGGTCGGGCCCGCCGTTGCGGCGCGCCTCGTGGATCCAGAGCTGAACCGCGAGGAGCACCGCGACCAGCGTCTCGGGGCGCGGCTGGGAGCGCTGACTGTAGATGAGCGCGCACCACGCCACGATCACGAACGGCAGGAACCCGCGCGCGCCCATGCGGCGCGCGGCAGCCCAAAGCGCGCCGAACGCGGCGAGCGTCGTGATCCAGCGCCACGCGAACGCGCCCGTCACGCCCCACGCGTTCCAGAACGGCCAGAGCAGCGCCCGGAACAGCCACGACCAGGTGACCTCGTAGCTCCCGTAGGTCGGCCACGTCCAGATCTGCCGGTCCGGAACGCCCTTCAGCTCCCAGATCGCGCGCCCGACCAGCAGGTGCTGCCAGAAGTCGCTGTCGTAGATCCGGTAGCTGACCGAGACCACGACGCACAGCGCCGCGACCAGCGCGGCGACGAGCAGCGCGGGATGGCGGAGGGCGAGCGCGGGGGCGGGCTCGTGCCCGCCGCCCGGCCGCGGAGCGCGACGCGAAGCGGCAGCGGGCGCGGGCCTCGGGGAGCGGGACGACTTGCGGGCGACCATGAGCCGATGAAGCTACCGGCAGCGTGGCCCGGGTTTCAACGAGCGCCGTGACTCGGGCGCGCGTTGGCAGGTCGCAAGCCGGGCAGATTAGTATGCGCGCCTCGTGGCGACGCCCAGGGAAAGCAGGCGGGTGGTGGGGAGTTCGAGGGCGGGGGCCGCGTGGCTGATCGCGTGCGCGCTCGCATCGGGCGGCTGCGGGCGCGGGCCCGCGACCTCCGACCGCAGCGCTTCGCGCGAGGCGGCGCCCGATAGAGCTGCGACGTCGGCGCCGACGCGTGAGACCGCCCACGGGGCCACCCCGGCCGCGACCGGAGCGATTGCCACCTCGCCCGCTCCGCTTCGCTACTCGCGCGTCTTCATGCGGGGCCCGCGCGTGCTGGCCGCGCTCCAGGACTCGCTCGGGCCCGACGGCTTTATCAACCTGCTCAAGGTCAACCGCCGCGATCTCGCGCACGTGCGCGAGGGCGACAGCCTGATCGTGCCCGGTTACGGGCGCGACTCGCTCGCGCATTCGCCGATTCCGCGGCCGCGCGACGCGGTGCGCGACTCGATCGCGCTCGCGCCGTTCCCGCTCGCGCTCGAGGCGGCGCGCGACAGCGCGAAGCTGCTGGTCGTGGCGCTGCGCGTCCAGGCGTTCGCCGCCTACGACAGCGGCCGCCTCGCGCGCTGGGGTCCCCTGAGCAGCGGGCGCGAGGAGAAGCCCACGCCGCCCGGGCTCTATCACACCAACTGGAAGGACCAGGAGCGCGTGAGCACCATCGACGAGGCGTGGCTGCTCAAGTGGTACGTCAACCTGCACAACTTCGAGGGCGTCTCGCTCCACGAGTACGAGCTGCCGGGCCGGCCCGCGAGCCACTCGTGCGTGCGGCTGCTCGCCGAGGACGCGCAGTGGATCTACGCCTGGGCCGAGCAGTGGAGGCTCGCACCCGACGGCCGCACCATTCTCCGCCACGGCACGCCGGTGCTGGTGTTCGGCGACTGGAGCTGGCGCGGCCGGGCCCCGTGGAAGCGGCTCCCCGAGGATCCGCACGCGACCGACGTCACGGCGGACGAGATCGCCCTGGCGCTGCGCGACGCACGGCCGCCGGTGTTCCCGGCGGCGGATACGCTCGGCGTTCCGCTGCCGGCTGATTCGCTGCGGGCGCGGGCCGCCGATTCGCGGCCCGGCGCCACCGATTCGTTGCGGGCGCGTGTTGCGCCGGCTCGCGCCGGCCCCTAGACTCCCGCTCGCTGCGCCCGCCCCTCATTCCCTCTCACCCGAGAACCGCATGACCACGACCTCGCTGCGCGCGGCGCCCGATCTCGCCACGCTGCTCCCCCGCGAGTTGGCGGCCGAGCTGCTCGAGCTGGCGCGCTCCCGGGGGGCCGAGTTCGCCGAGGTGTACGCCGAGTACACGGTGCACACCTCCTTCGCGCTCGAGGAGGACCGGCTCAAGACCACCGCCTACTCCGTGCTGCAGGGGGTCGGAGTGCGCGCCATCGCCGGCGAGCAGACCGGCTACGCCTACGCCGACGGCTTCGCGCCCGACGACCTGCGCGAGGCGGCGCGGGCCGCGGCGAGCATCGCCACGGGCGCCTCAGGCAACGGGCGCCCCGCGGCGTTTCGCGTGGTGGAGGCGCCGCCGCCGTTCGTGCTCGAGCGCCCCGCGCCGGTCACACTCGACGAGAACGGGAAGATCGAGCTGGTGCGGCGCGCCAACCAGGCCGCGCGCGCCCACGACCGCCGCATCCACGAGGTCTCGGTGGCGCTCGGCGACTCCTCCAAGTCGTTCGTGGTCGCGAACAGCGACGGGCTGTGGGCCGAGGAGCGCAACTACCTGACGCGGCTCTCGGTCACCGCGTTGGCGCTCGAGGGCGACCTGCGCCAGTCGGGCTTCGCGGCCTGCGGCGGCTGCGTGGAGGCCGGCTACTTCGAGAGCGTGCGCACGCCGGAAGCGGTCGCGCGAGACGCCGCGGGCACCGCGATCACGCTGCTCGCGGCCCGCGAGCCCGAGGCCGGCGCCTACCCGGTGGTCGTGTCGCCCGGCTGGGGCGGCGTCATGGTGCACGAGTGCTTCGGCCACAGCATGGAAGGCGACACCATCCGCAAGCGCACCTCGATCCGCGCCACGCAGCTGGGCCAGCAGGTCGCCGCGAAGGGCGTGACCATCGTGGACAGCGGGATCGTGCCCTGGAGCCGCGGCTCGTTCCGCGTGGACGACGAGGGCACGCCGGCGCAGCGCACGGTGCTGGTCGAGGACGGCGTGCTGGTCGGCTTCCTCTGGGATCTCCTGAACGCGCGGCTCACCGGCAGCCGGCCCACCGGGAACGGGCGGCGCAGCTCCTATCGCGACTTCCCGCTGTGCCGCATGACCAACACCTACATCGAGGCGGGCCCCTGCCCGCCGGAGGAGCTGATCGCCGACGTCAAGCGCGGGCTCTACTGCAAGAGCATGGGCGGCGGCTCGGTCAATCCCGCCGACGGCAACTTCTCGTTCCAGGTCACCGAGGCGGTGATGATCGAGAACGGCCGGCTCACGCATCCGGTGCGCAACGCCACGCTCACCGGGAACGGCAACGACGCCATGCTCAAGATCGACGCGGTCGCGAACGACCTCGAGATCGACGGCAGCACCGGCAGCTGCGGCAAGGACGGCCAATGGAAACCGGTCGGCGTCGGGCAGCCCACGGTGCGGTTCCGCGAGATCACGGTCGGAGGAACGCGCACGTGAACGACCCGCAGATGTCGGAGGCCGCGGCACCCGTGGCCGCGCTCGAAGCGGTCGCCGCGGCCGCGGTCGAGCGCGCGCGCCGCGCCGGGGCCGATCAGGCCGAGGCGGTGGTGCAGGGCTCGCGCGCGTTCACCGTGCGCGTGAGCGGCGGCCAGGTCGAGAGCCTGAAGCAGAGTGCGACCCGCGGGCTGGGCCTGCGCGTGATCGTGAACGGCGCCGTCGGATTCGTGTCGAGCACCGACCTCCGGAACGAGACCCTGGACGACCTCGCGCGGCGCGCGGTCGCGCTGGCGCGCTTCTCGACGCCCGATCCGGCGAACGCGATGCCGGCGCCGGAGGAGGCGGGAGATGCGCCGGCCCACGACCTCTCGCTGTTCGATCCCGCGGTGCTCGAGCTGCCCGCCGAGCGGAAGATCGCGATGGCGCTCGAGCTGGAGCGCCTGGCACTCGGCTACGACCCGCGCGTCACGCGGGTGGACAGCGCGAACCTCACGAGCCGCGACGGCGCGACCGCGCTCGTCAACTCGCACGGGCTGTCGCGGCTCTCGTCCGGCACCGCGGTCAGCGCTTCCGTCGTGCCGCTCGCCGAAGACCGCGACGGCAGGCAGCAGACCGGCTATTACGGCATGACCCGCCGCTGGCTCGACGAGCTGTCGCCGATGGAGGAGATCGCGCAGGAGGCCGCGCGCCGCGCGGTGGCGCGGATCGGGGCGCGCCCGGTGCCCGCCGCGCGCGTGCCGGTCGTGATGCACCCCGACATCGCGGCCGCGTGGATCGCCGAGCTGCACGACGCGTTCAGCGGCGAGTCGGTGATCAAGAAGGCATCGTGGCTCACGGAGAAGCTGGGACAGGCGATCGCCTCGCCGCTGGTCACGCTGGTGGACGACGGCCGGCTGGTGCGCGGGGTGGGGAGCGGCCCGTGGGACGGCGAGGGCGTGGCGACCCGGCGCAACGTGCTAATCGAGCGCGGCGTCTGCGCGCTGTTCCTCTACGACGTCTACCACGCGCGCCGCGCCGGCACGCGCTCGACCGGGAGTGCGGTGCGCGGCTATTCGTCCGTGCCCGGCATCGGCTACCACAACCTCCACCTCGAGCCCGGTGGCGAATCTCCGGAAGCCATCCTCAAGAAGGTGGACCGCGGGTTCTACATGGACGACCAGGGCTCGTTCGGCTTCAACGGCGTGACCGGCGACTACTCGTTCCAGGCCCAGGGCTTCTGGATCGAGCGCGGCGAGAAGGCGTTCCCGGTGGACGGCGTGACCGTAGCCTCCAACTCGCTCGACATGCTCAAGAACGTGGTCGCGGTCGGAAACGACCTCAAGTGGGACGGGAACGTGGTGAGCCCCACGCTGCTGATCGCGGAGATGACGGTGAGCGGGGGCGGGTAGAGCGGCTGCGGAGATCCGCGTGCGGCTGCGCATGACAACCGCAGATAGAGTGCACTATCCTCCTTCCGGGAGGTTCGAGATGGCTTTCACGAGAATCACCGTCGACCCGAATCAGATGGGAGGCATTCCCTGTCTCCGGGGGCTTCGCATCCCGGTCGCGACCGTGGTCGGAATGGTGGCCGACGGGATGACGAACGGGCAGATACTCGAAGCGTACCCCGACCTGGAGAACGAGGACATCCAGGAGGCGCTCCGCTACGCCGCGGAGGCCGTCCGTGAGCGCGAACTGCCACGGACCGGCACTTGAGGTTTCTGGTCGACAACGCCCTCTCACCCCGGCTGGCGAGGCTGCTCGCGGAGGCCGGACACGATGTCGTGCACGTCCGTGACCGCGGCCTCCAGAGCGCCAAGGATTCAGAGATCCTGAAGCTCGCGGAGCGCGAGCGCCGGGTACTGATCTCGACCGACACCGACTTCGGCGCGCTCCTCACACTGGGGCAAGGGCACGGGCAGGCGATCATCCTTCTCCGCGGGGACATCGAGCGGCACCCGGAGGAGCAGGCCAGAGTTCTCCTCGCGAACCTCGATCGCGTCTCCGCGAGCCTTCAGAAGCGGGCGATCGTGGTCGTGACCCGCTCGAAGCTCCGCATCCGGGAGCTTTGAGACCTGCCGGATGAGGTCGCGAGGCGGCGCCAGGAGTCCCACCCTGCTGATCGCGGAAATGACGGTCAGCGGGGGCGGCGCGGCTTAGACCATTCCCGTCACCGAATCTCCCTCGTCAGCCAGTGCATGATGTTGAGCGCGAGCTGGCGATTGTCGATGCCGGGGAAATTCATGCCCATCTGGAAGCGCGGGCCTCCCGGCGGACCGGCGAGCTGGGCCGAGAGCATCGCCGCCTCGCCCAGCACCACGACCCGCCCCCGGCCGACCCCGAACGCGAGCGCCTGCGACCGACCCGCGGCGCTCTTGCGCTGATCGGGCGAGACCGCCCGACTCCTCGCGCCGGGGCCGACCATCAGGTCTTCGGCGTTCGGCGAGAGCGTCAGCAGCGAGGCGCTCCCGGGCGGACTGCCCAAGGACTGCCCGGTAAACGTGATCACGCGGCGCACGCGTTCGTCCGAGGCGCGGCCGCGGATGATGGCGTGCGCGGTGTCGAGCCCGCCGCTCGCATCGAAGAGGATCAGGCCCGCGTTGCCGTTCACGGCGCACGACGTGTCGATGGTGAATGCGCTGCGCATGTCCACCCCGAACCGCTCCGCCAACCGCCGGGCCGCGTCGCCCATGGGCGCATGGTCGGCGATGAACAACAGCGCGCCGCCCGCGTTCACCCAGCGACAGACCGCCTCGCGCTCCTGCTCGCTGAACGCGGGATGCGACGCCGCGGTGTCGCGCATTTCCTCGGCGCCGAGCGCGTTGGAAATCACCACGACCTCGAAGCCTGCAAGCGCGGGCGGCGTGAACGCCGTCCGGTTGGGTGTCACTCGGTAGCCATCGTTGCGGATCAGGTCCGCGAACGCCCGGTAGCGACCGCCGCTGGTGTGAAAGTTGTGGTGCGCCTCGTCGAACAGAACTCTGGGCCCGTCCGCCCCGTAGGCCGGGTGTGCGACGCGCGCGTCGAAGGTGGAGTCGGCGACCTGCTGGCCCTCGGCGGGCACCGCCAGCAGGCAGAGAAAGACCAGCGCGCGAACATGCCTCATGGGCGCCTCACGCGGCATTGGACGAGCCGCGGGGATGAAAGGTTGGGGGTTACGTATTCTTGAAGCTCGCGACCGTCGCGACGCCGCGCCGCGGCAGCGGGTCGGGCCGCTTGGCGTGACCGAGGCGCACCAGCATGAGCGGCTCGTCGCCGATCGCGCGGAAGAGCCGTAGTAGGTCGGCGCGGAAGCGAGCCACCTCTACCGGCGCCGAGAGCGGCTGGTGCGCGATCCCGAGCTGCGTCGCCTTCAGGGCGAAGCGCTCGTAGGTCTGGCCGCCCATCAGCCATTGCGACTCGTCGCGCCGCGACGAGGTGAGCAGCGCGACGGCGCCCGCCGAGCGCACCTGCCCGCGCGCCTGCTTCGCCATGTTCTCGGCGCCGAATCTCAGGAACCAGCTCTTCGGGTTGAAGTAGCGCCCGGCGAACCAGTTCGCGGGCCCGCCCAGCTCGAGCGCGTCCACTGCGATCCCGTCGCCGCGCTTGCGCGCCTCGTCGTCGAAACGCATCCACGCGAACTGCTCGGCCTGCGCGCGCGCGTCCATGACCTGCGCGTGGGTGGCCTCGTAGGCGAGATCGGCCGCCGCGTGCAGCGGATCGCGCTCGTCGATCCAGTGGAGCGCCAGGCCTTCCGGCACCTGCGCCGTGAGCTGGGCCCGGTTCTGGGTGAAGATCGCGCGGCCGTCGTACTCGCGGCGGTTGGTGCGGCGGTCGGGGATCGCGGCGAACAGCGCGCGGTCGCGCCGCGCCTCGCCCACGCTCCAGCTCATCTCGGCCACCACCCCGGCCGCGCCTTCGTGCGGCAGGTAGATGACGGCAGGGCGCAGCCCGTAGGCGCGCGCCGCGATCAGCATGTTCTCGAGCGCGGCACCCAGCGCGATCATCATGCCGCGCCGGTCGGGATCGGTGACCGGAAGCGCGCGCCTGGGGTCGGCGACGATGCGGATGGTGTTGCCGTCCACCTCGAAGCGCCACGGTTGCGTGTTCCAATCACTGGGCGCGAGCACGGCGGCGGCGATGAGCGCGCGCGCCACATCGACCGGGACCGCGGGCAGCTCCGCGGGCAGCTCCCAGGGCTGGAGGAATCCAGGGCTCCGGCCGGCGCGGCGGGCCCAGGCGAGGTGCGGGCGCAGCGTGGCGTAGGCCGCGGCGGCGCCAACCAGAATCAGGAACCGGCGCCGATCGATGGGGCCCGGGGTGGATCCCCGCGCATCCTGCGCGTTCGGCAACCCGCCGGTTGTGGATGGCTCCATAGGGGCGACAGGGTGCGGCAGGCGCGTTCCTCCGTCAACCGGAGTCGCCGAACTGGGCCGCGAGCGCGGGGTTAACCCGACCTATTCATGCGCGCCACGCCCCGACGGCCTGAGGGGAGAATCGCGGCGGATGGCGACAGCGGCAGGGTACTGAGAGCTACTGACAAGACAGCCGGACCGCGAACTTGCAGCTCCCGGCGTGGCCGCGCGCACTCTCCCCACCCCCCGCCGGGGCTCGCCGGTACGGCTCGCACCGCAGGCTCGGCTGCTCCTCGATCGCTCGTCTCGCCGCGCGCAGCGCTCCGTGCGTGGGCGCGTAGCGCTCCTCGTGCACGCAGGTCAGCGTCTCGAAGTGATCGGCGAGCAGGCGGTAGAGCGGGGATCGCTCGGGGCGCCGGGGCGTGTAGGGAACGGGGGCCCGGCGCGCGGGGCAGGCGCTCGACTCCGACGCGGGGCCCGGGACGGCAGCCGCGGCGGGCGGGCCGGGGCGACCGCGGGGGCGGGCCGGGGCGTTGCGCGTTCCACGCCCGGCGCAGCGCATCACGATCGGTGCCGTTCGCCACCGCGCTCCCCCACGGGCAGTACGCCGACGCGGCCCCGCAGGCCCGGGGAATTCTCGTGGAGTTCGAGCCCGGGGCGCGTGTAGGATTCCTGACGCTTGCGGAGCTACAAATCGAGCTTTCGACCTTGTGCGGACGCTCGGTGGACCTCGTGCCCAAGAGCGGCCTCAAGCCCACTATCCGCGATGAGGTGATCGCTCAGAGCCGCGTACTGTGTGCGGCCTGAGCGGCTCTATCTGCACGACATCATTGAGGCCGCGGATCACATCTCCACATTCGTCGCTGGGCGGACAGAGCAAGAATTCCTCGGCAGCGAGATGCTTCGCAGCGCCGTTCTGCAGAAACCAGCTGTGATCGGAGAGGCTGCGGCACGCCTTCCCGAAAAGTTCAAAAGATCGCACCCGGGCATCCGTTGGACCCCGATCGTGGCGTTCCGCAACATCGCGATTCACGCCTGCTTTCCGGTCGATTAGTCGATCGTCTAGACTCCCCCAACTGAGGACGCTCCTCTGCTCAGGGAAAGAATCGCAAGGATCCATTAGGAGAGGAGCTTCAACGATGATCGCCGCAATCTCTGGTGCCACCACCGAGGCATGCATCCTTCCCTGATCAAGATCGACTCCCTCCAGGCTCACCTGGGATCGCCGGGGCGCGAGTGGCTCCGCATCGCGCTCGCAAGCTCCGCGCCCGACCGCGACGCGTTCCTCGTCGCCTTCGCCGCCGCCGGCCGCAAGCTCGGCACATCGCCGCCCGAGGCGGGCGACCAAGCGGGGGCCGGCGACGCCGGCCCCGCGTGGCTGCTCACCGCCGCCCCCGCGGACGAGATCGGCCGCGTGGCGCTGCTGCTGCGCGGGGCGGAACGTTTCGCTCCCGACGCGTTCGTTGCGTTGGTTGGCGAGTGCTTCCGCACCGGCGACAACCGCGAGAAGCGCTCGGTGCTGCGCTCGCTCGCGTTGCTGCCGCAGCCACCGCGCTTCGTCGAACTGGCCGCGACGGCGTGTCGCACCAGCGTTCAGACGGTGTTCGAGGGCATCGCCTGCGAGAATCCGTACCCGGCGGCGCATTTCTCGGAGCCACAGTTCAACCAGATGGTGCTGAAGTCGCTGTTCGTGGGGGTCGCGCTCGAGCGTATCGTGGGGCTCGATGCTCGCATCACGCCCGAGCTCGCGCGTATGGCGGCGGACTACGCCAGCGAGAGGCGCGCGGCGGGGCGCAGCGTGCCGGCCGACATCGGACTGCTGATCGGAGGAAGCTCGTGATGAAGATGTTCGACCCGCACGCGCACATGACCTCGCGCACCACCGACGACTACCAGGCGATGGCAGCCGCGGGAATCGTGGCGCTGGTCGAGCCGGCGTTCTGGCTCGGCCAGCCACGCACGCACGTCGGCACCTTCGAGGATTACTTCCTGTCGCTGCTCGGCTGGGAGCGCTTTCGCGCGAGCCAGTTCGGCATCCGCCACTTCTGCACGCTCGGCTTGAATCCCAAGGAGGCGAATGACCCGCAACTCGCCGATGGCGTGTTAGCACTCTTGCCGCGCTACCTGGAGAAGGACGGCGTGGTGGCGGTGGGCGAGATCGGCTACGACGACATGACCGTGCAGGAGGATCGCGTGTTCGCATCACAGATCGAGATCGCGCGCGCGCGCGAGCTGCCGATCCTGATTCACACGCCGCACCGCGACAAGAAGCGCGGCACCGAACGCTCGATCGCGCTGGTGCGCGAGCACCGCTTCCCCGAGGAGCGCGTGCTGATCGACCACAACACGGAGGAGACGCTCCCGCTGGTGCTCGCGACCGCCTGCTGGGCGGGGCACTCGATCTACCCGCACACCAAGATGGACGAGGACCGCATGGTGGCGCTGGTGAAGAAGTACGGCGTGGCGCGCATCATCGTGAACAGCGCGTGCGACTGGGGCGTGAGCGATTCGCTCAAGGTGCCGAAGACCGCGGCGAAGATGCGCGAAGCTGGTATCTCCGAGGAGGACATCGCGCGGATCGTGTGGGAGAACCCGATCGCGTTCTTCGCGCAGAGCGGGCGACTCGACCGCGCCGAGCTGGAGCAGGAGGCGGCGATCGATCAGCGCGAGCGCTGGGCGGGCAACACCGTGCTGCGCGGCGGCCAGGCGCCCGTGGTCAAGCGTCCGGACTGACCCGGACGCAGCGCGCATGCACCGCACCGTCGTTCTGGATGTCGTCGGGCTCACCTCCGAGCTGCTCGGCGAACACACGCCGCACCTCGCGAAGCTCGCGCGCGAAGGCGCCGCGCGTCCGATTGAGACCGTGACGCCGGCGGTTACCTGCACCGTCCAGTCCACGTTTCTCACCGGCGCGCTGCCGCGCGAGCACGGCGCGGTCGCGAACGGCTGGTACTACCGCGATCTCGCCGAAGTGTGGCTGTGGCGCCAGTCGAATGCGCTGGTCGGCGGCGAGAAGCTTTGGGACGCGGCGCGCAGGCGCGACGGCGCGTTCACCTGCGCCCAGCTCTTCTGGTGGTTCAACATGTACGGCACGGCGGACTACTCGGTGACGCCGCGCCCGATCTATCCCGCCGACGGCAGCAAGATTCCCGACATTTACACCGAGCCCGACTCGCTGCGCGACGAGCTGAACCGCAAGCTTGGAGCGTTCCCGCTGTTCAACTTCTGGGGACCGGCCGCGGACATCCGCTCGAGCCGGTGGATCGGGGCGTGCGCAAAGCACGTATTCGACACGCGCCGGCCCACGTTGACACTGGTCTACCTGCCGCATCTCGACTACGACCTGCAGCGCTTCGGCCCGAATCATTCGAAGATCGCGAAGGCGCTGCGCGCAGTGGACGGCGTGTGCGGCGAGCTGATCGATCACTTCAGCCGCGAAGGGGCGCGCATCATCGTGCTCTCGGAGTACGGGATCACGAGCGTGATCGGCGCGGTAGATATCAACCGCGTGCTGCGGAACGCGAAGCTGCTGCGCGTGCGCGAGGAGCTGCGCCAGGAGAAGCTCGACTCCGGGGCTTCGGAGGCATTCGCGGTCGCGGACCACCAGGTAGCGCACGTCTACGTGCAGCGCCGCGAGCGCATCGTGGAGGTGAAGCGGCTGCTCGAGAGCGTGGACGGAATCGAGCGCGTGCTCGACGACGAAGGCAAGCGCGCGCTCGGGCTCGACCACCCGCGCGCGGGCGAGTTGGTCGCGATCGCGCGGCCCGACCGCTGGTTCACCTACTACTGGTGGCTCGACGATCGCGTGGCGCCCGACTTCGCGCGCACCGTGGACATCCACCGCAAGCCCGGCTACGACCCGGCCGAGCTGTTCGTCGATCCCAGGCTCGGAATCCCCGCGCTCCGGATCGGTTGGCGGCTGGCGCAGAAGACGCTCGGGTTCCGCTACCTTATGGACGTGATCCCGCTCGATCCGAGCCTGGTGCGCGGCTCTCACGGGCGGGTGACCGACCGGCCGGAACACGGCCCGCTGCTGATCTCGAGCGAGCCCGCGCTCGTGCCCGCGGGGCCGGTGCACGCGACGCGCGTGAAGGAGATCGTGCTGGGGCATCTGTTCGAAGGGACGCGCAGTTAGCGAGCGCTCCGCCACCCGAAGTGCCCGCGGGATGCGCGACCCGTCCGCATCTGCGCGTCCCGCGTTGTCGTTTTCAGATAAGAGATCAGAACTTCGTACCGAACTCCGGAATGTTCCAGAGCAGCTGGAAGCTGCCGGTGATGAAATGGAGCTTCTCGCTGTCCAGCTCGTGCCGGTGGTACGCGGCGGTGAGTCCGACGAGGATGCTTTCGGACCAGCGGTAGTTGACGCCGCTGCCTGCGTTCCACCCGAAGAAGTGGTCGTGTTGGTCGGTGAGCGCGGGCCGGTAGGTGCCGAGCCCGCTCTTCGCGAACGGCTCGAACCGTCCCGGCAGCGGCAGCGACACGACCGCATCAGCGGTCGTCTGGAACGTGCTCCAGGTCACGTGCGCGCCCTGGCCGTAGAGCGCGACCGCCTCGTCATTGAGCGCCCGGTTCGCGCCTCACGAGTGGTACCCGAAGTCGAGGCCGGCGCCGAGCATCAGCGTGAACGCGTGCAGGTAGTGTCCGGTAATGTGGAAGCCGGTGTTGTAATCGTCGCGTAATGAGCCACGCGGCTACGCGTCGCCGGCTTCGTAGCCGAGCCAGTCGCGCGTCGCGGCCTGGGCTCCGGCGGGGACGAGCCCCGATCCGAGAGCGGCGGCCAACAGCAGAGCTGCGAGTCTCAAGGGGGACCTCCTGTCGAGTGAGCCGGGTTCACGCCGCGGCCGGCACGATGGCGCGGCCGCGAGGCGCCCGGAAGTTTTCGGCCGGCGATCGGGGGTGCTGGAGCGCGACGCAGCGGGCTGCGTAGCCGCGTCAGGTGCCGCGGACGAAGCGCTGGAGCGCGAGCGTGAGCGGGTAGCCGAGGAACGCGATCGCCGCGATCGCGCTCTCGCCGCGCGCGGCGATGAGCAGCGCGTCGCACAGCGAGATGCCGGCGATCAACCCCGCGATCGCGCGCGGGATGCCGCCGGGCCTGGCACCCGCGAGCCTTTGCATCTCGGCGGCCGTCGCTGCCACGAACACGGCGAATGCCGCGACCGCCGCCACGCCGCCGCGCGGAACAGCGCCGAGCCCGAGCGCGCACATGAGCGGCGCCGCCAGAAAGACGAGCGGCCACAGATTCTTGAGCGCCGCGCGCGTCTCCTGCTTCGCCGCGTACGAGAGCCCAATCAGGTAGCCGAGCAGCCCGGCCGAGCCAGCGACGAGCGGCGCGCTCAGGCGGCCCGATACGGCGAAACCCGCGGTGAGATAGACCAGCGCGCGGCAGAGCCCCATCACCACCGGGCTCGCGGGATTGCTCTGGTGCCACGCGTCGTAGAGCACGATCGTGGCGGCGAGCGCGGCGCCGGTGATCCATGCGCCTCGCGACGCAGTGGCGAGAGCCAGCACCACGAGCCCCGCCGCCAGCAGCGCGAAGCCGATCACGAACACCTCGCACGCGCTCACGAGCCCCCCGGGGATCGGGCGCTCCGGCCGCTCGCGCGCGTCGCGCTCGCGGTCGAACGCGTCATTCAGGAACATGCCGCCCTCATAGAAGAGCGACATCGCAACCGCGAGCAGGGCCGCCGAGTGCCACTCAATGCGCGCGCCGGCGAGCACGATGCCGGCGAGCGCGTTGCTCCACACCGTCGGCAGATTCGAGACGCGGCCGAGCCGCAGGTAGACCCGCCAGCGCGGCGGCCGCGCGCTCACGGCGCGAGCCGGTCCTTCGCCCACAGGAGTTCGCATGCAATCGCGTCCACGATGTCGTCGCGCCGGTGCGGCGCGGGCAGCACGTCCCAGGAGTAGGTCTCGACCTCGAGGTGCGCGGCAGCCGGCTTCGCCCGCAGCCGCTCGAGCAGCGCTTCGAGATCGGTCTGCGTGCTGCGAAAGGGCCCAAGCGTCGCGGTGAAGATCGGCGCGTGGAAGTGCACGCGCCAGTCGCCGCCGCGCCGGTTGTTCGCCGCGTACGCGAGCGCCTCCGGCAGATCGGGCCAGCGCTTGAACGTCCCGCCCGGCGTCCGTTCGGTGACCTGATGGAGATACACCGCTTCCGCGAACGGTTTCAGCGCACCGATGGTCTCGCTCGAAGACATCGCCGCCGGCACTTCGAGCCCCGCGCTGATCTGGATCTTCGGCACGCGGATTCCCGCGCGCTCGAGCCGGTCCAGGGCCGACGCGGGATCCTCGAACTCCACCGCCAGGTGGCACGCATCGAGGCAGACGCCGAGGTGGCGCCGGATCGCCGCCTCGGCGCCGGTGTCAGGGAGGCCGCTCAACGCGCCGACTCGCTCGCGGGCGGTCTTCGAGAAGAGATGCGTCTCGAAGAAGGTCACAGTCTCAGCGATGGTCTCGAGGTGGCAGAACGGCTCGGGCTCGAGCGCGAGCGCGATGGTGCAGCCGCTGCGCTTCTGGAGATCCTGCAGCGCGGTGACGACGCGCAACATGCGCTCGGCCATCGCGGCCGCGTCGCCGAACGAGCGCGCGCGCGGCTTGAACGCGCCGGGTACCGTGCTCACACTGCCTTCGAGCCCGGGCTCGCGCGGAATGATCGCTGCGAGCAGCTCGGCGCAGCGGATGGTGTAAGCGACGCGCTCGTCCTCGAGCCAGTCCGGGCGGTAGACCTGCTCCTTCACGCGCGCGCCGTGAAAGCGCCCGTGTGGAAATGCGTTCACGGTGAAGACGTAGAGCCCGCTGCGCGTGAGGAAGTCGCGCAGCGAATCCAGCTCCTCCGGCGAAGACAGTTGGTCGGCGGCCTGCCCGGAGAGCCGGAGCCCCACGCCGAAGCGCGCGTCGGGCGAGACGCGCTGCTTCACGGCGGGGACGAAGCGCTCGAGGTTGCCGCGGATCTCGCGCCAGCTCTCGCCGGCGTGGACGTTGGTGCAGTAGGTGAGGTGCGGCCCCCGACCCGGCTTCGCCGGGTGCCCCCCGGCGAGCTTCACCCCCGCGCTCCTGCGCGCAGCCGCTCGATCACCGCGCACATCAGCGGCTCGCGCACTTCGGTCACCTCGACGCCCTCCCCGATCCCGCGCAGCAGCGTGATGGTGAGCTCGCCGCCTAGGTGCTCGCGGAACTCGGCGAGGCCGTCGAGCACCCGCGGCCGCCCGCGCGCGTCGGCGAGCGCGAGTGAATCGTCCCACAGCCGGAAGCCGAGCGCGTGGAGAAGCGCGAGCGACGCCTCGGCGACTGCGCTCTCGCACAGTCCACACTCGACGGAGTAGAGCGCGTCCATCGCGATGCCGATCGCCACCGCCTCCCCGTGACGCAGGCGATGGCGCGTCAGCGACTCGAGCTTGTGCGCCGCCCAGTGGCCGAAGTCGAGCGGGCGCGCGCTCCCCATCTCGAACGGATCACCGGAGCGCGCGATGTGATCGAGGTGAATCTCGGCACTGCGCCGCACCAGCCGCTCCACCGCGCGCGGCTCGCAGCACGCGAGGTCGAGCTGATGCGCGCGCAGCCACTCGAAGAACGCCGCGTCGCGGATGAGCGCCACCTTCACCGCCTCCGACATGCCGGCGATCGTGTCGCGCTCGCTGAGCGTCTCGAGGAAGCGCGGGTCCACGAGCACCGCGAACGGGGGTGCAAAGGTGCCGATGAAGTTCTTCTTGCCGAAGGCGTTGATGCCGTTCTTGACCCCGAGCGCGCTGTCGCCCTGCGACAGCACCGTGGTGGGGACGCGCACCGCGCGCACGCCGCGGTGCGTGGTCGCGGAGGCGTAGCCCGCCATGTCGAGCATGCCGCCGCCGCCCACCATGACCACGAACGACTGGCGGTCCATGCCGAGCGAATCGAGCCGTGCCTGCAGTGCCTCCACCGCGGCCGGATCGCTCTTCACCGTCTCGCCGCCCTCGACCACCGCGGGCTCGGCCACCAGCTCGATCACGCGCGCGTGGCGCTCGGCGTAGTCGGCGATGCACCGGCGCAGGTCGGGCCAGGCGTCGCCCACGCCGCGGTCGATCACCGCGTACACGCGATGGCGACGGTCGGGCTCCTTCCAGCTCAGTGCGGAGGCGAAGTCAGGATTGTCGGGATGAAAGACGTCGCGCGTGAAGTAGACGGGGTACTCGAACGCGACCCCGAGACGCTGGATGATGGGTCCGGGCATCGCGCCGACCGTGCGCGGCTCAGTCGCCCGCAGGCGCGAGCTTCGCCGCCTCGGCGAGCAGGTGCTGCGTCTCCTCGGCGGTGTACTCGTAGACGCGATGAACGCCGATCCCGAGCGTCCCGCGCACGCGCCCCTGCGCGTCACGGATCGGCACCACGATCGCGCCGTTGACGCCGGTGGCTTTCGCACCCGGGCGCACGTCGCCGCTCGTGTCCGTCTGGATGTTGCAGGAGTCCACCGGCGCGTTGCGCTCGGCGGCGAGCCCCGCCATGCCCTTGCCGATCGGAACGGCCTTCACGATCTCGGCGATTTGCGGCGGGAGTCCCACGTGCGCCTTGAGCGCGAGCGCGCCGCCTTCGAGCAGGTGGATGGTGCCGGTGTCGGCGCCGAAGCGGCGGAGGATGTCTTCGAGTCGGAATTGCATCGGGGCGGGGAAGGTAGCACGGCCAGTGAGCCGGCCCAAACCAGGCGGCTCGACGCGCGCTCTGCGGTGGGGGCGGACCGCACCTCGCCCACACAAGGTTCAGGAATAGATGAGATGAAGCGGCTGACCCCCGCTGGAACGTGGTACCCCTCGCGGGGTCCACAGGATGTTTCACGCGGTCTATGCCGCACGCAGGGAGGTCAGCCATGGAATACATTGGCATCGACGGGCACCCGAGCGAAGGCCAAATCTCGATCCTCACCGAGCCGGGCGAGATTCTCGGGCGCCGCATCCGCACCCAGCGGGAGCAGTTCGCCGAGCGGCCGGCCCCGGGCGCGGATCCTGATTGAGGCTTCGACCGGGAGCGAGTGGGTGGCGCGCTGCCTGGAAGACCTCGGCCACGAGGTGATCGTGGCCGATCCCAACGATGCGCCGAGGTACGCCACCCGCAGCCGGCGGGTGAAGACCGACCGGCGCGACGCTCAGGCGCTGATGGATGCCTGCCGGCTGGGCGCCTACCGGCCCGCCCACCGGACCTCGGAGGAGCAGCAGCCGGTGCGGGCCGAGCGGGCGGTGCGCGAGGCGATGGTGCGGCGACTCGAGACCGTTCCCGCCGTGGGCCCGATCACCGCGCTGAGTTTCGTCGCCGCCCTCGATCGGGTGCAGCGCTTCCGCCGCGCCCGCTACGGCCGGGCGCGCAGTGGTCATTCCATCGCGAATCGCCGCGCTTGCTGGCCCCCGGGCCGCCCGCTACGGTCCGGCCGTGACCCCCGCGCGCTTCGTCACCGACACCTCGCTCGAGCTGCTGGCCCGGCGCCTGCGCATGCTGGGCTTCGACGTGGCAAGCGTGCGCGGCGCGCGGCTCGACGAGCTGTTCGAAGCCGGACTTCGCGAAGGACGCACGGTGCTCACGCTGAGCGCCCGCCGGCCGCGCCGCTTCGCGGGCGTGCCAGCGCTCACCATGCCGCGCGGCGATGCGGGCGACGCGCTCCGCATGGTGGCAGACACGTTTGAGCCCGCGGGCCCGCCGTTCAGCCGCTGCCCCTCGTGCAACGGCGCGCTCCAGCGGCGAATGCCGTTCGAGGCCGCGGGCGAGGTGCCCGGCCGCGTGCTGCGCTCGGCGCAGGCGCTCCACTACTGCCCGCTGTGCGGGAAGTGGTTCTGGGAGGGCAGCCACGTCGCGCGGATTCGCGCGTGGCTCGAGCGCGCGCTGGGGCGGCCGATCGCGCCCGCGGAGACGCCGCCCGCGGCCGGCGGCGGGCCACCC
>CAZYQK010000005.1:0-45659 GCA_964650245.1 uncultured bacterium
GAAATCCTGCCTCACGCCCCAGCGCTTTGCCCTTCACGAATGAAGCAGGCTAGGGGCTCGTGGCCGGGGCCTCACGCACCGTGAACACCGTCACGTCCAGTGCCCCGTTCGCGTGGTCGAGCTCGAGGGCGCGCGGCAGCCGGCGTTCGGGATAGCGCGCCGCGAATTCCGCGAGACGGCTGGTGGGCAGCACGGCGGCGCGAACCCTGAGTCGCCGCACGGTCTCCATGAAGCTCCGCTCGTCGGCGATCACCAGGTGCACCATCGGCCGGTCGGCGAACCACGAGTAGTACGAGGTGGTCACGACCATCGCGGCCTCGTCCGGCCGGAGCCGCGACTTGAGAAAGGCGGACTCCGCGCGCGCCGCGGCGATCTCGGCCGGAGCGAAGCGCGCGACCTCGCGCCGCGCCCCCTCGGCCTGGACCCCGAACGCGACCAGCAGCGCCCCCGCCAGCAGGTGCCGGCCGCCGACGGGACCGAGCACCGGCGCCCCGGCCAGGGCACGCGCGATCCACACGCCACCCAGCGCGGTGAACAGAGCCCAGAGCGGCAACGTGCTGGTGAAGTAGCGCGGGTCCCAGGTGACGCCGAACACCAGCGTCAGGGTTGCGCCCAGGTAGACGAACGAGAACAGGAACGTTCGCCAGCGCGCGAGGGCGAGCAGGAGCCCGGCCGCCAGCGGCAGCACCCAGGCCGGATGGCCGGCGACATGCTCGGGCAAGACGCGGATCGCGAAACGCACGGCGCTCTGCGCCATGTGGCGGGCGACCAGCGTCGCGTGGGAGAGCGCGAACGGCAGTACTGCGGGCGGGCGCTCGAGCCCGTGCGAAAACGCGAGCGGGTCCACGTAAGGCCAGACCCCGAAGGCGCCGATGTCGCTGTGGAGCGGCGTCTCGAACAGCCTGAGATTGCGCAGCAGGAACGGCGCGGCCACGAGCGTTCCCGCGGCGGCCGCCACCAGCGCCCCGCGCGCGGCGGACCGCAGTGGCCGTCGCGTGAGCAGCAGTGCGAAGGCCGGGAGTGCGACCAGGGTCTGGGCGCGCGTTATGAGGGCCGCCCCCACGCACGCTCCGGTCAGGGCATCGAGCCAGAGCGACCGGACTTGGGCCCATGCGCGCGGCCGGGCCGCCGCCAGCGCGAACGCCAGGGTCAGCAGCGCCGGGAACAGCGAGTCCACCATCACCCTGACGGACATCGCGATCGCCAGCGGGTTCGCCGCGGTCAGGAGCCCGGCCAGGGTCGCGACGTCCGGCTCGAGGCGCAGATTTCGGGCGAGCGCGTAGACCGCGAACGGCATCACCAGCCCGGCGAGCAGCGAGATCAGAACGCCCGCCCGGAACGCGCCGCGCGTGAAAGGCGTGAGCCGCGCGATCAACCAGGGATAGGCGGGCTCCTTGAAGGTCTCCGGCATGGGGAGCCGCTCGGGCTTCATCCAGGCCGGCCAGGCCGCCGGGTTCGAGAACCCCTGCCCGCGCTCGAAGCAGCGCGCGACGTTGAGCAGGTGTGCACCGTCCGGGTCCATGTTGCTTTCGAGCGATCCCGGCAGCGCCCACAGGCGGGCGGCCAGCGCGAGCGCTCCGATCAGCGCGAGGCTCGCCCGCGGGCCGGGGAACAGCGCGCGTGGGGGCGTGCTGGCCGCGCTGCCACCGGTCATGGGGTCACTCGCTCTCGCCGATCAGGCGCAGCACGCGGTAGCCTTCCGCGTCGTAGGCCAGCTCGAAGCGGTCGCCGCGCCGGCTCAGCGCGGACCAGGCGCCCGCGGTCTCGGGATCGTCTTCCGGTCGGAACACGAGATAAACCGGACGCCGCAGCCGCTCCAGCGCCCGGAGATCGCCCGGCAGGTCGCTCGCGGCGCCGAAGAGATCGCCCATCACGCGCCGGCGCTCGAACAGCTCTGCACTCGGCCAGCCCGCGTATTCGGGCCGCTGGTCGGTGCCGAGGAACAGCTGGCGTCTTCCCTTGACCGAGATCTCCCACCGGAATCGGTGGTCCAGGAAGATCGCGCGAACGGGCGTGCGCTCCCGGATCCAGCGATCGAGCCGCTCCTCGCCGCGCCGCTCGCGAAGCGAGGGTTCGCGCGGGGGGCCGGGGTCCGCCAGGTAGCCGTGCAGCGTGAGCGCCGCGGGCGTGAGGAACAACAGGCTCAGCGCCAGCGTCGCCCGCGCCGGGCCGCGACCCTTGAGGTCTCTCACCCATTCCCAGAAGGCTGGCGCCCCCAGCAGCGCAGCCGGGGTGAACAGCTGGAAGACGAATTTGACCTGGTTGTCCATCGGCAGCCGGATGACGCATGCGAAGAGCAGCATGCACCCGGTGTAGAGCGCGAGCAACGCGCGGTCCGGGTACCGTTCACGCCAGGATTCGACCGCGGGGCGGCGCGCGAACCACAGCGCGAACGCGCAGGCGGTCGCGCTGGTCCACAACATGCGCGGGTCGGGCGAAAGGTAGGAGTGCGGCAGCCCGCCCGGGCCCGGGGTCCACGCGCTGGCGACCCCGATCACGTAGGGCGTGGTGGCGAGCGCGCCCGCGAGCGTCGCGGCTCCGGCCGCGGCGATCCGGCCCGCGCCCGGAAGCCAGGTCCGGCCCTGCTTGAGCGCCAGGGCCAGGCCCAGGGTCCCGAGCCACACCGGTACCACCGAGAGGCCCACGACGCCGTGGAACAGGAGCATGCCCGCCGCGGTCGCCGCGATCCACGGCAGAAACGCCCGGCTCGCTCCGCCCAGCCATTCCAGCGTCGCCCACAGGTGAAGGATCATGAGCAGGTAGCCGTACGCGAGCGGGCTTCCCACCAGCAGTTTGTCGAGGAAGCTCACCATGTGCGCGAACGGCGCGCTCAGGCTGTAGATGATGCGAGCGCTTCCGAGCTCGAGGGTACGGAGCTGGAGCGCCAGCTCCTCGGGGCCGCGGACTGCCCCGGTCAGCGCGCGCAGCAGCCGCAGCGGCCACAACAGCCAGGCCCCGGCGTTCAATCCGAACGCCATGAGCGCCGCGGCTCCGATTCCCGCGGCCGGCCGGCCCCACAGGCGGACCGCGATCACCGCGGCCAGCCCCACCGTCCCGAGCCCGGTCGCGACGTTCATCCATGCCATGAAGGGAAAGGGCGACTGGCCGCGCAGGCTGCACAGCAGGGCGATGAACAGGTTGTAGAACCAGGCATAGTGGAGCGGGATGGCCGCGAAGCGGGGGTCCTCGGGCGGGAGCCCGCGCTCGAGGATCTCGCTGACGATCGCGCCATGCGTCCACGTATCGCCGCGCGCGGCGATGTACGGGTTGAGCAACGGGGGCAGGGCGACCGCAATCGCGAGGCCGATCGCGATCGCGACCGCCGCGCGCGGCACCGCGAGTTCCGGCGGCCGGACCGCACGCGGCGGCCGCGCCCCCGCCAGCAGCCACGAAGCACTTCCCGCGATCGCGGTCGCGGTGGCCGCACCCGCGAGCGGCAGGCCCGCCGCGTGGAGCGCCAGTCCCGCGGACGCCGCCGCGAGCGGCGCGATCGCGGTCGCGAGGCACAGCCGCACGAAGCCCGGCAGCGCGGGCAGGAGCCATTCGACCAGCGCCAGGCCCGGAACCACGCCGAGCAGCGGGTAGGAGGCGAGCTCGGAGATCCCGGCGGGGCCGAGCCGGGCTCCCAGACCGAGGGCGCAGAGCAGCAGCGCGCGCCGGACGACGTGGGTCCAGCTCACGCAGGCCGGCCGGCCGCGGCCCCGCTCGCGACCCGCTCCGGCGGCCGCCAGGCCACGGCGCGGCGCGGCGACGCGTCGATGAAGGCGCGGTGCCAGAGCTCGAGCGTGAGCAGCGTCCAGAGCTCGCGGCTCCGGTCGCGCCGGCCGGAAAGATGGTCCTCGACGTAGCCGCGCAGCACGGCCGGGTCGTAGTAGCCGCGGTCGAGGCAGGTGCGCGCCAGCAGCGTGTCCCGCAGCAGGTCGCGGAGCGGTCCCCGGAACCAGGGCGCGAGCGGAACGGTGAACCCGACCTTGGGACGGTCCACCACGGCGCGCGGAAGCAGCCGGCGGGCAAGCCGCTTGAGCAGCGTCTTCCCCTCGAAACCCCGCACCTTGAGGCGGTCGGGCAGGCGGGCCGCCCACTCCACGAGCGGGTGATCCAGCAGCGGGACGCGAGCCTCGACCGAGGCCGCCATGCTCATCTTGTCCATCTTCATGAGCAGGTCGTCGGGCAGCCACAGCCTGAGATCGGCATCGAGCATGCGATCGAGCGGGCGGCGTGCCGCGCTCGCGGCCAGCGCTTCCCGGAACGCCGTGACCGCTTCGCCTTCGTGGGAACGCAGCGCGGGAGAGAGCAGCCGCGAGCGCTCGGCGCCTGCGAACCCCGCGAACCAGGCCGCGAGCCGCTCGGGTTCTTCGCGGAACCGCGCGCTGCGCCCCACCACCTGCAGCTTGCGGAACCCGAACGGCAGCCGGTCCACTCCGTGGTCGAGGAGCGCGTCGCGAAGCCCGGCCGGCAGGCGTGCCAGGAAACGCGCGAGCGGGTCGACCGCATGCTTGGGATAGCCCGCGAACAGCTCGTCGCCTCCCTCGCCGGTCAGCACCACGGTCACGGTCTGGCGCGCGAGCCGGGAGACCAGGTAGGTCGGGATGGCCGCCGGCTCCGAGACCGGCTCGTCCTGATGCCAGACCAGCGCCGGCAACTCGCGCAGCAGGTCGGCCGCGCCCACCGTGATCTCGTGGTGGTCCGAGCCGACGTGACGCGCGACGAGACGGGCGAACGGCAGCTCGCTGTACGGGCCGGGCGCGTCGAAGCCGACCGAGAAGGTCTGGACCGGACGCTCGAGCAGCCGGCTCATGAGCGCGACCACCAGGCTCGAATCCACTCCGCCCGACAGCAGCGCCCCGAGCGGCACCTCGCTCATGAGCCGCAGCCGGACCGATTCGGTCAAGCGGTCTTCGAGCTCCTCCAGCGCCTCGGGCTCCCGGAGCGCGTGCTTGGGCTCGTACTCGACCCGCCAGTAGCGGCGCTCGGCGGCGCCCCGCGCGTCGAGGGTCCGGGTGTGGGCGGGCCGCAGCTTCTCGATGCCTTGGAACAACGTGGCCGGGGCGGCCGCGTAGCGCAGCGTCAGGTGCTCGACCACGGACGACATGCGGACCGTGCGCGGCACGCCCGGGAACGCGAACAGCGCCTTGATCTCCGACGCGCAGACGAACGCCGTCCCGGCTCGGGCCATGTAGAGCGGCTTGATCCCGAGACGGTCCCGCGCCACGAACAGCCGGCCGCGGCCGCGGTCCCAGAGCGCGAACGCGAACATGCCGCGCAGCCGGCAGACCACCTCCTCGCCCCATTCCTCGTAGCCGTGGACGATGCTCTCGGTGTCGCTGCGGGTGCGATAGCGGTGGCCGCGCGCCTCGAGGTCGCGGCGCAGCGTCGGGTGGTTGTAGATCTCGCCGTTGTAGACGATGAGGATCGAGCCGTCCTCGTTCGCGAGCGGCTGGGCGCCGCCCGCGACATCCACGATCGCAAGCCGCCGGAAGGCGAGCCCGACGCCCGGGCCCAGGTGAAAGCCGGTGTCATCCGGCCCGCGGTGAGCCAGCAGATCGGCGGCGTCCGCGAGCCACCCGGCGTCGGGAGTTCCCCCCCCCGGATCGAACCAGGCCGCGAAACCGCACATCAGCGCCGCCGGCCGCGCGCGGGCCGGCGCGGGCGCCCCGTTCCAGTCGCGACGGCGCCGCGGCGCGTCATGTGGACTCGATGAGGCCCGCAGCCCGCTCCCGGCGCAAGACCAGGTGGGCCGCCACGATGGGCGCGAACAGGAGCCAGACCTGGAATTGGTATGTCTGATTGCGCAGGTACTCGATCTTGATCTCGTCCACCAGGAAGGTCACGAGCTGAACGTGGCCGACCAGCAGAAAGCCGCGGGTGTAGTTGGGGTCGTCGAGCCGGTCGCTCTGGGGGCGAGTGATGTTCCACAGCACGCCCGCCAGCCAGAAGAAGAAGGAGAGCCCGACGAAGCCCACCAGGTTCCCGAGGTAGAGGTAGAGGCAGTGCGGCCAGAAGTAGATGGTGGTCCCGATCTGGCCGGCGTAGAAGGGGCCGTAGCCGATGATCGGATGCTGAAGCATTCGCTCCCAGGCCATGGGCCAGGTCTTGGCGCGGGCTTCGGGCATCCACCCCTTGAACTGTGTTCCGGCGAGCCGGCTCCACAGGTCGGCGGCGTTGGTAAAGTGCGAGACGTAGTAATTCATCCCGATAAAGGCGGCGATCGTTCCGACTACGATGATCGCGAACGGCACGAATGCGAGGCGCCGGCGAATGTGCCAGAGCATGTAGCCGAGGCCCAGGGCGAGCGCCACGAAACCGCCGCGCGTGACCGTGCAGAACATGATGAACGTGGTCAGGACCATCAGACCCGCCATCAGCACCTTGCGGGACGCAGTGCGCGCCTGGGCCAGCAGGAAAATGAGGAGCAGTATGTTGAGCGCGCAGTACTCGCACAGCAGCTCGTAGTCGAAGAAGGGGCCACCCACCCGCTGGCCGTGCAGCTGGATGCCCTGGCTGGGGAGCCCCTCACCCAACGACAGATCGAGCCATCCCGGGATGAACACCTGCCCCTGGTGGTTCAATTCCCACACCGAGAACAACAGCACCGGCAGCATGGCCGCGCACTGGAATAGGTGCCACCGCTTCAGGTCTTCCGAGCTCCGGATGGCGTTCACCACCAGATAGAACAGCAGCACGCACCCCACGAAGAGATAGGTGTTGGTAAGGGCGTGCTCGAGATGCGCCGAGTTCCGGATGTTGTAGAAGGAAACGACGTAGGCGATCAGCAGGCCCGCCACCGGAGCGTCCACCGGGGTGCGCTGCGGCAGGGGGGCCATGCGCTGGCTCATGCGCAGCAGCCAGATGATGAGCAGGATCAGGATGAAGGCGAGGTTGGTGCTGCCGAACACGGTGCTGCGCGGGTACGGCAGCGCGAGCATCAGGACGCCGATGCCCACGAGAAGGTTGACGCGCCAGGCGAGGCCGACCACCGCGATCGCCGCGAACACAGCGAGCGTGCGCTTGTCCGGAGCCATGATCTGCTGTCCGAGCAGTACGCCCGCGCCGACCACCGCGAGCGCCGCGATCAGCGTGCCCGCGCGCTCCCGGGCGGGCTGCCCCAGGGTGCGGACCCATGCCGGGGTGAGGCTCATGCCAATCCGAATCGCTTGCGCACCAGGAAGGTCAGATTGTGCCAGCCGTCACGCCACTTCTGAAGCTTCACCTCGCCAATGCGCTCGCCGTAGGGGATGTGCCCTTCGCCGAAGCGGCAGCCTCGAAGCAGGGCCTCGAGCTTGATCTCCTCGCTGAACGCCATGCCGTCCGAGGTCAGGCGAAGGCGGTCGAGCACCGGGCGCCGGAACACCCACATCCCCGACTGGCTGTCCCGGATCGGCTTGAAGAACAGCACCGCCGCGGCGACCGTGAGGACCCAGTTGCCGACCCGGTTGGAGACCCCCATGGCCTTCGGATCGCTGAGTGGGAAGCGGCTCGCGGACAGAAAGTCGAGTCGCTGGTCCACGAGCGCGTCCACCAGTCGGGGGATCTCCTCGGGCGGATAGGTTCCGTCGCCATCGAGCGTCACCACGATGTCCCCGGTCGCGGCCTTGAGCCCCGCCTTGTAGGCGGCGCCGTAGCCGGGCGTTTTCTCGGCCACCACCCGGGCGCCCAGGCCCCGTGCGACTTCGGCGGTGCGGTCGGTGCAGTTGTTGTCGACGACGACGATCTCGTCCACGACCTTCGGGATGCGGCCGATGACCTCGCGCACTCCCCGCTCCTCGTTGTAGCAGGGAATGACGACGCTGAGCTTGAGATTTCGGTGCATGCGGGAAGGGTTAGGGGTTCGCTGCGCGGGCGGGATCCGGGTGTCGCAGGGGTGGGTTCAATGGCGCCGTGAGTCTAGCAGCCGGGCTTTCGGGCCGGCAAGGCTCCGAGCCCGCGCGGGCCGCCGCCCCGTGCGCCGTGCACGCTCTTCGCCCCCGGCCGGGCAGCCCGCAAGCTTCCGCGCCTGCGTCGCGACCGCGGGGCGGCCGGTCGCGGCTATTTCCGCCGCGCCACGATCCGGAACCCCCGCGCGAAGCGGAAGCCCGGAAGCAGCCGCAGCAACCGATTGGCGATCAGGAGAAGGTCGTTGCGCGCGCCGGCGTAGTGCGGGATGGCCTTTGCCTCGAAGCCCCGGTTGGCGAGCTCGCACACCAGGCCGCGTGGATCGAACAGGCGCTCCAGCCAGTAGCCCCAGAACGGGTCGCGCGGGCAGGTGCCGCGACGGTAGTACGAATCAGGCGCCGGCCCCCCGGCCAGGTGGCACGCCACCGCGCGCTCGATCTGGGTCGCGCCCCATCCGGAGGTTCCCAGCGCGAGTTCGTGCCTGCGCCTCTCGTCGAGCTGCGGGAAACGCTCCAGCAACAGGCGCTCGCGGCGCTCGGTCATGGTCTCCTGGACGTCGTGCGTGCCGCACGCCCCGCGCGGCCCGAGCTCGAAGCGTTCCCACAGGGCCTCGGTGAAGCGGCGGATGCGGGGATTCGCGCCGTTGTTGCCGTCCGAGATCAGGAGCACGCCGCCCGGTCTCAGGACGCGCGCGCACTCGTCGAGGAACCCGTCTACGTCGAAGTAATGCGAGATCGCCTCGATCGAGAGTACGAGATCCAACGACTCGCGGCGCAGGGGTATCGCGCTGACGTTTCCCTGGACAATGTGCACCTGGAGGTGGCCGGGAAAGCACGCGGCCCGGAGGCGTCCGTGGGATTCCGCCATCGGCCGGTAGATCTCGAGCGCGTAGACGCTGCGGGCGCCCCAGGCGGCCATGAGATGCGAGACCGGCCCGAACCCCGATCCGGCATCCAACACATCCTTGCCGCGCACGCCGCCCGCCAGTCGAAGGAGCTGCTGCTTGGCTCGCAGGTACGTGTTGAGGCCCGGCTCGCTCTTGAGATCCCCGCAGTAGCTCAGAAACCAGGGGTCGACTCCCGCGGGGGGCGAGTCCAGGGCGCGGCGCATGGGCTCGGCGAACTCGGCGGCGCGCAGGGGGCCTGGTTTCATCGCGCGGGTTCTCCGGGGGGGTCGAGTCCTTCGCGGGCACGGGCACGCCGACGACGAATGAACCGCGCGAGTCTAGCAGCGAAGCGTCCGGCCATGCGAGCCTGTGGCCCGGGCGCCGCTGCCACAGGTCCGCCATCGCTCAATCGTCCGGGTTCGGGAGGCTACCCCCGGCGCCTCGCGGCGCAGTTGTCCGGTGTTGATCTTGTTCCCCTAACGCCGCAGTAATCCTGTCACCCTCCGCCCTTGCGGCAGTGACACCGGAGTGGTTGGGGCCGATCCTCCGTCGATTCTTCCAGGGTGGTCAGGTTCGGGGCGACGGACGGCGGTGAGGGTGCCGGGGCCGGCCTTGCGACGATGGGGTCGGAGTCGTGGTTGAGCCGCGGGTCGCGGGCGCGGTGCGCCTCGCCCGCCCCCCGCCCAGCGGCACGAGAATCTCGCGGGGACGGAGGCGGGTCCCTGCGGTCAGCGGCATCCTCCCGGCCTATCCCACGGGCGGGGGATAGGCCACGTGTCTGCGGCCCGCACGGAGCCCGCGCCGTGCGTGTGCTTTGCGGATTCCGCGCGGTCGATGAGGGGGCCTCGCCGAAATGGGGGTCAGAACCGGCGCGATGGACGCGGATCTCAATCGCGAATCACGCCGCTCGCCTGCATCGTCTCGTATAGGGATTCGGCCGCCAGTCGGTGGCCAGCCTTGGTCCAGTGTCCGTCCTCCGGCCAGTACAACACTTGCCCTCTCCGGGTGGCCTCGGTCAGCCTCGGAAGCAGGCTCACGTAAAGGAACCCGTATCGCTCGGCCATATCGTGCACGACCCGGTCGGGCTTGAGTGGATCGAAGTCCGCTCCGTCCGTGGCCGGGGTTCTCTTCACTATTCTGGAGACCACGAGGCTGGCGGGCACGTTCATGACGACGACCCGGAACCCCTGGCGCACCGAGAGGTTCGCCAGCGACTGCATGAGGCTGTCCACGCGCGCCCATCCGGCCCGGATCGTGTCGGTCTCCGTCCGTGCGTAGACCGCCATGGCGTAACGTTCCATCGCCGGGTTCGGAGCCACAGCGGACTCTCCCCGCGCCCGCTTCATCAGGGCCCGGAAGCGAGTGCGCGCGAACAGGTAGAGCTGACTGTGCCGCCGCATCCAGCGCTTCAGCCCGCCGCCGCTCCCCTTCCCCGCGAGATCTTCACGCGTCGTGGCTTCCCCCATCGCCGGTGTCGCCGTCATCTCTTTCGCCCCCGTACGGTGCGCCACGAGGGGCAGGATTTGGCCGGCCTGCACGGTGTAGATCTGCTGGAGGCTCTCGTAGAGATCGGTCGCGGCGGAGACCTGGAGGATCACCAGGTCAGGCTGGTAGGACAGGCCCCGGGTCTCGAGCACCCGCAACTCCTGAAGTGTTCCGTAGGCCCTTACGCCCAGGTTGAAGACCTCGAAGCGGTCCCCGTCCGGGCGCTCACGCAGACGCCGTTCGAGCACCTTCGGATACGTGTCCCGCGCGGGGACCTCGGCGCCGAGGGTGAATGAATCCCCGATGCCGAGGATCCGGTAGGCCGCCGCCGATTTCGGGCCGAATTCGAGGTCGCGGAACCCATCGGCGTTAGTCTGGATTACGGTCCTGAATCCGGTCGTGCGATAGATCACCCTCACGTGCGGTCGCATGGCGTGCCAGAGGACCGGATCGCTGATGTAGATCCCCGGGATGACGGGCGCGGGGGCGATCCAGCGGACCAGCCCCTCGAGAATGAGAAGCATGACCCCAAGTGACAGCAGCGACGTAGCGAGGCCTGCGGCGAGCTGGCCGGCTCGGCGGGGGCGCGGGGTGGTCGCGATTCGAGCGACGTCGGAGTCGCGCGCCGATCTCATGTCGGGCGTCTCCCCCGCATCGAGAACGGGCTCCACCCTGCGCGGGGCCGATGAACATGCGAATTGGGTTTTCCTAGCACGAGAGTTCGAGATTACGCCCGTCGGGAGCTAGCGCCAACGGGATTCCCCCCGGTCGCAGACCCAGCTCCTGGACTACCCACCCTCCAGCCGTCACCGGCGGGAGCGAAGGGGTGACAGAATGATCTTGGAGTCAAGGGCCAGAATCACCACGGAAAGAGACGCCCCGCCGCCCCGCTGGTGCGGCCGCGCCCCGTCCGCTATCTTGCCGCCGCTGGTCGCGTGCCGCCTGCCACCGTCCGTCTCCGATCGCAGCCACCGAGTGAATCCGCCCCGGAACCCCCTCGTGCCCGCTCCGTGCACCGCGTCATGATCGATCCCGCACGAGTGGCCGCGATCGTCCCCGCCTACAACGAGGCCGGGAAGATCGGCGCTGTGGTGCGCAAGGTGCCGCGCCGCCACGCCTCGTGCGTGATCGTGGTGGACGATGCCTCGACCGATGGCACCGCCGCGGAGGCGCGCGAGGCGGGGGCCGAGCGGGTGCTCTCGCACCCGGTGAACCGGGGGGTGGGCGCGGCGATCCGAACCGGGCTGCTCGAGGCGAAGCGCCAGGGCTTCGAATTTGCCGCGGTGCTCTCGGGAGACAATCAGCACGAGCCCGACGAGCTGCCGCGCGTGCTCGAGCCCCTGTTCGCCGGCGGCGCGGACCTGGTACAGGGCTCGCGCTGGCTGCCGGGCGGCGCGACCCCGGGGATACCGCCGGAGCGGCGCTGGCTCACGCGGCTCTATCCGCTGCTGTTCCGCATCGCAAGCGGCTATCCGTCGACCGACGGCACCAACGGCTTCCGCGCGCTGAGGCTCGCGATGCTGGACGATCCTCGATTTCGCCTCGACCAGCCGTGGCTCGACCGCTACGAGCTCGAGCCCTATCTGCTCTACCAGGCCGTGCGCAGCGGGTACCGCGTCCATGAAGTGCCGGTGACGGTGCGCTATCATGCGCGCGGCACCACCAAGATGAGGCTGTTGCGCGACGGCTGGCGCATCCTGAGGCCGATCGTATTCCTGCGCCTCGGCCTTAAAAGCTGACTCCATCCCGGAGGCGGAAGCGATGACGCTCGAGAACTGCCGCGTGCTGGTGACCGGCGGCGCGGGCTTCGTGGGCTGCAACCTGGTGCGGCGGTTGATTCGCGAGCGCGCGCGCGTGACCGTGCTCGACGACCTGTTCACCGGCCGGCGCGAGAACCTGCCCGAATCGGGCTTCGAGTTCGTCGAGGGTTCGGTGTGCGATCCGCCCACCGTCGAACTCCTGGTGGCGGAGAACGAGATCATCTTCCACTGCGCGGCGCGCAACATCGTGGTTTCCACGCGAAACCCGCGCGAGGACTTCGAGACCAATATCGGCGGCACGCTCAACGTGCTGTTGGCCGCACGCGCGATCGGCGGCCGGCGCGTGGTTTACACCTCCTCCACGTCGGTGTACGGCAATCCACGCTACCTGCCCATCAACGAGGACGACCACCTCTCGTTGCTCACGCCCTATGCAGTCTCCAAGCTGGCAGGGGAGAACTACTGCATGGCGTTCTACGAGTCGTACGACCTGCCCGCAACCGCGGTGCGCTACTCCAACATTTTCGGGCCGGGCCAGGATCCCGCGAACCCCTACTGCGGCGTGGTGGCCAAGTTCACCGAGGCGCTGTTCGCGGGGCGGGCGCCAGTGATCCACGGCGACGGCAACCAGAGCCGCGATTTCACCTACATCGACGATGCCATCGAGGCCACGCTGCTGGCCGCGACGCGAGACCGCGCGGTGGGCGAGGTGTTCAACGTCGGGACCGGGGTCGAGACCCGGGTCAACGAACTGGCGGCGATTCTCATCCGGCTCACCGGGACGAAGGTAGAGCCGGCGCACACCGACCGGCGCGACGTGGACAACATCCGGCGCCGGGTGGTGAACATCGAGAAGACGCGCCGCGCGCTGCGCTGGACGCCCGAGGTCACGCTCGAAGAGGGCCTCCGGCGCACCGTCGAGTGGCAGCGCTCGATTGCCGCGCGGTGACCGCGCCGGCTCACTGCGCGACGCGCGGCACCGGGTTCGCGCGGATGCGCCGAATCAGCTCGAAATAGCGCGAGATGGTGCGCATCATCTTCATCTTGCTCGCGCCCTGCTTGAGGTCGTAGCGCAGCACGAGCGGCGCCTCGGCGACTCTCGCCCCACCGCGCCCGAGCTTGAGCAGCACCTCGGCCATGCAGGTGAAGCCCGTTTCCTCGACCAGCTTCTCGCCCCAGGCATTCGCCGCGCGGCGCAGGATCGAGGCGCGGTAGAGGCGGAAGCCGCAGGTGTAATCGCGCGCCCCCTTGACCGGCACCGTGAGCGAGAGCAGCAGGCTCGCGCCGCGCGACAGCAGCTTGCGCAGTGCGGTGAGCCCGACCTCGTCACCCCCGGGCGCGTAGCGCGACGCGATCACCACGTCGGCGCGCTCGCCTTCCATGCGGGCCCACATCTCCGGCAGCAGGGCGGGATCGTGGGTATTGTCGGCGTCCATGGTGGCGATCAGGTCGCCCTCCGCCGCGCGCTCCAGCGCGCCGGCAAGTCCGGTGCGCAACGCCGCGCCCAGGCCGCGGTTCACGCCGTGCGGCAACACCTCGAGCGCGAGCCGGCCCTTGAACCGGTCGGCGGCCGCGATGGTGCCGTCACGGCTCCCGTCGTCCACCACCAGCACGCGCAGCGTGGCGCCCTGCTGCCCGAGCACCGGCGCCAGCGCGGCGTAGCGCTCCAGTAACGCGGGCAGCGAGCGCTCCTCGTTGTAGGCGGGCAGGGCGACCCACAGCGTCTTCACTCATGAGCCTCCGGGGTGCGGCCTCGCGAGGCGCGGAGCCTCCGCACGCGATGGCGGCGCATGCTAGCGCAGGATGGCGTTCGGGCGCACGCCCGGAGCGGTGGGGGGGGGCGTCAGCCTCCGGACGGGGTGCGTCGAGCGCAGGCGGGAAGCGAGAGCCGAGGGCCCCGAAAACCCGGTCTTGATTCTCCTGTCAGGCCTTTGCTAACCTCAATGGCGTCGAACCGGGTCAGGCGCTCTCATCCAGGAGGCTCCGCGAGCGATCACTTGCTAACTGGGTTGTACGGGTAGAAGGACGAGCCAACATCTCCGAGTCGCCCGAGGCGATTCGGCGGACTGGCCGCAAGGCCAGAATGCAACAGAGGATCAGACACCTTGCTGTTTCCCCCGTCGCTCGTGCTCGAAGAGTCCTCGACCCAGTTCGCACGGATAAGGCGAGAGCTTTAAGCCGAGGGGAAGGACTTTCCTCTCGGTTTTTTTGCACCACGGGCAGCACAACAGAGAGCCGCAGCCATGGAGCCCGAGATCCTCGCACCCCGCAGCCACGAAACGACCGGAGGCGCAGCGTACGTCGCCCCCGGCCACGATCCACTTCGAAGGGAAACAGTGGACAGCCAGAGCCTCATCGCGGCACCCACCTCCCTCAACACGCACCCCGCATCGATCGCCCCGGCGCGCGCGCGGCCGGCTGGCGGCCGTGGCGCCGACCCCGGTCAGGCGATGCCCAACGGACACGCGCGCAGCTACGGCAACGGCGTCTCCGCCGGCTTCACGGTGCGCCCCGGCGCCCTGGCGGCGGGCGGTGCGGGAGCGGCCGCGGCAGCGCTCGCCCGGCATGAGACGCGGACGTCCCGGAGCCTCTATCTCCGCCATGGCAAGCGGCTGTTCGACCTGATCGGGGCCGCGCTGGCCCTCGTCCTCTCCTCGCCCCTGCTGTTCCTCGCCGCTCTGGCGATCAAGCTCGAGTCCCACGGCCCGGTGCTCTACCGCTCGACCCGCATCGGGCGGGGCGGGCGGCCCTTCACCTTCCTCAAGCTGCGCTCGATGGTGAACGGCGCCGACCGCGACCGCCATCACCTCACGCACCTGAACGAGGCCGACGGGCCGGTGTTCAAGATCAGCAACGACCCGCGAGTGACGCGAGTGGGTCGGCTGTTGCGCGTGCTGAGCATCGACGAGATCCCACAGTTCGTGAACGTGCTGCGCGGCGAGATGAGCCTGGTGGGCCCGCGCCCGCCGATTCCCGAGGAGGTCGGCCAGTACGAGCCGTGGCAGCTGCGGCGGCTGGATGTCCGTCCGGGCATCACCTGCCTGTGGCAGATTAGCGGCCGCAGCCGCATCGGTTTCGAGGAGTGGATGCGGCTCGACCTCGAGTACATCCGTAACCAGTCGTTCATGCTCGACCTCAAGATCCTGCTCCGCACCATTCCCGCCGTGCTGTCCCGGGAGGGCGCGTACTGACGGGAGCCCACACCAGCTCGACCAGTCGCGCTCGCCCCCTGCCGGATTCCGCACCGCCCGCCCCTTCGCACGCAGCCTCGGCAGCCGCCTGGCACATCGCCGCCGCGACCCTGGTCGCCGCCGCGTTGCGAGGGTTCAGGCTCGGGCACCAGAGCCTGTGGATCGACGAGGTGATGACCTGGTACCAGGCCGGGATCCGGGGCGTCCTCACGCCGCGCGACTTGCTCGAGAACGTGCACGGGCCGCTCTACAGCCTGCTGCTCCATCTGTGGTGCGGACTGAGCGGCGACGGGGAGTGGGCCCTGCGCCTGCCCTCGGCCCTGTTCGGCATCGCGCTGGTCCCGGCGCTGGCCTGGTTCGCGGCGCGCTGGCTGGGGCGCGAGACCGCGGTCCCGGCGGCCTGGCTCGCGGCCGGCTCGCCATTTCTGATCTGGTATTCGCAGGAGGCGCGCAATTACTCGCTGCTCATGCTGTGCGCGACGCTCGCGGGCGGGGCGCTGGTCTCGATGCGGGCGGCACTGGCCCCGCGCGGCGTGGCGGGCTACGTGGCCGCGGCGGGAGCAGGGTTGCTGTCGAACTTCTCGTTCGCGTTGTTGATCCCGCTCCACCTGCGCTGGTGGCGGGGGGAGCCCGGCTGGAAGGCGAGGCGGCTGGCGGCGCTGGCCGCGACGCTGGGAGGTATGCTGCTGCTGGTGAGCCCGTGGGCGCCGCAGGCGGCCCGCATCTGGGACTGGCAGCGGCTCCATCCCGGGCGCGAGGCCGGGGCGGCCGAGACCCCGCTGCGCGGGGCGACGACCTTTCACGCGGGCGCGATTCCGTTCGCGGCCTACGCCTTCGCCGCGGGCTACACGCTCGGGCCTTCGCTGCGCGAACTGCGCGCTGACCCCTCGCCGCGCGCTCTACGTCGCCACGCGCCGGCGCTGGTTTCGGTGACGCTGGTCTTCGGAGCGCTCGGGAGCCTGGGGCTCGCGGCGCTGCGCAGGCGGGGCCGGCTCGGCGAGGCGCTGCTCTGGCTGCTGCCGCCGCTCGCGCTGGTCAGCTACTTCGCGCTCCAGAACTTCAAGGTCTTCCACCCGCGATATCTGGCGGTCGCGTTTCCCTGTTTCGCGCTGGTGCTGGCGGCGGCGCTCGCCGATCTTCGCCCGCGCCCGCGCGCGCTGGCCGGTTTCGCGGTGGGGGTGCTGTGGCTGGCCTCGCTCCACCACCACTACTTCGACCCGCGCTACGGCAAGGAGGACTACCGCGGCGCGGCCGCCTTAGTGCGGGCGGGCGGGCGGGCGGGAGAGCGTCTGCTCGCGGTCAATGCCGAAGACCCGATGTTCTATTACTATCGCGGGCCGCTGTCGCAGACGCGGCTGTGGCTCGGCTTCGCGCGCGACCCTTCGCGCCTCGAGCAGAAGCTCTCCGAGGCGCTGGCGGGCGCCGGCGGGGTTTGGGTGGTCTTAAGCCGTCCCGAGGATCTCGATCCCGCGGGCGAGTTCGCGAAGATTCTCGACCTGCGTTTCCCGGACGCCGAGCGCTTCCAGCTCGAAGGCGTCCGGGTGTGGCACATCCAGCCGGGGCCACCGCGCGAGGGCGCGGCCTCCGGGACCTGAAACAGATCCGGGCGGCGTGACCGGCGGGGCCGGCGGCGCGCGCGAGCGCGTCGCCAGGGGTTCCGCGGTCGAGTCCGCCCGAGGGGAGAATGGAATGCGCGTGGTGGTGGTGGGTCTGGGTTACGTCGGATCGGTGTGTTCGACCTGCCTGGCCAGCCGCGGGCACGACGTGACCGGGGTGGACGTGAGCGCCTTCAAAGTGGACTCGATCCAGGCCGGCCGGAGCCCGATCGTCGAGCACGGGCTCGCCGAGTTGATCGCCGAAGCGCGCGCCGGCGGGCGGCTGCGCGCCACCACCCGAATCGCCGACGCCATGCCCCGCGCCGAGGTCGTGCTGCTGTGCGTCGGCACGCCCAGCGCCGCCGACGGCAGCCTGGACCTGGACCACGTAAAGCGCGCGGCGCAGGAGGTGGGCGAGACGCTCGCGCTCTCCGGCACCTTCACCACCGTGGTGGTGCGCAGCACGATGCTGCCCGGCAGCGTGGACCGGGAGATCCGACCGGTGCTCGAGCGGGCCTCGGGAAAGGAAGCCGGGCGCGATTTCGGGATGGCATGCAACCCCGAGTTTCTGCGCGAGGGCACCGCGGTCGCCGACTTCTTCGGTGCAGAACTCACCGTGGTGGGCGCGGCCGACGCGCGGAGCGCGGCCGCGGTGAGCGCGCTCTACGACGGGGTGGGCGGCGAGGTGATCGTCACATCGCTACGCACGGCGGAGATGCTCAAGTACGTGAACAACGCCTGGCACGCGCTCAAGGTCTCGTTCGCGAACGAGGTCGGGCGCTGGGCGCGAATCGAGGGCGTGGACAGCCACCAGGTGATGGGCCTGTTCTGCCGCGACACACGGCTCAACCTCGGCCCCGGCTACTTGAGGCCGGGCTTCGCCTTCGGCGGCTCGTGCCTGCCCAAGGACCTCCGGGCCCTGAACTCGCGGGCGCGCCACCACGATCTCGAGCTGCCGGTGATCGGCTCGATCCTGCGCTCGAACGATCTCCAGGTGGAGGCCGCGATCCAGCTCATCGAGCGCCTGAAAAGGCGGCGCGTGGGCGTGCTCGGGCTGTCGTTCAAGGCCGAGACCGACGATCTGCGCGAGAGCCCGATCCTGCGCGTCGTCGGCGCGCTGGTGGGGAAGGGCTACTCACTGCTGCTCCACGATCCCAACATCGACATGGAGCGCGTGCTGGGCGCCAACCGCCGCTTCGTCGAGGCCGAGGTGCCGTACCTGCCCGAACGCCTGCGGCCCACGTTGCGCGAGGTGGTGGAGGCGAGCGAGGTGCTGGTGGTCGCCAACGGCGCGAAGGAATTCCGCGGCGTGGGCGCCCTGCTCGGGCCCGGGCAGGCGCTGGTGGACCTGGTGCACGCGGTGGACCCCGGAAGCGTGACGCACGGGGAGTACCATGGCCTTGCGTGGTAGGGTTCTCCACCTCTCCGAGAACCTGCCGCTGCCATTCGACCGCCGGGTGTGGATGGAGTTGAACGCCCTCCGGCAGGGCGGATTCCAGGTCTCGGCGATCTGCCCGATGGGAGAGCCGTGGATGGCGCCCTACGAGGAGATCGACGGCATCGCGATCTGGCGGTATCCGGCGCCGCCGCCGGCCCGCGGGTTTCTCTCGTACGCCCGGGAGTTCCTCTACTGCTGGCTCCAGACCGCGCGGCTCGTCTTCGTGGTGATGGCGGCGCGCGGCTTCGACGTCATCCACGCCGCCAACCCGCCCGACACCTTCTGGGCGCTGGCGCTTCCCTTCAAGCTGTTCGGGAAGCGCTACGTGTTCGACCATCACGACCTGTGCCCGGAGCTTTACCTCGCGCGCTTCGGCGCGGGGAAAGCGGGCACCCTGCCACACCGGCTGCTGCGCCTGCTCGAATGGGCGCAGTTCCGGACCGCCGACCTGGTGATCGCGACCAACGAGTCCTACCGCCAGGTGGCGCTCACGCGGGGCGGGGTGGCGAAGGAACGGGTGGTGGTGGTGCGGAGCGGACCGAGCCGCGAGCGCTTCGCCACCGTGCGCCCGGTGGATCCGGTCCTCAAGCGCGGGCGTGCGCACCTGGTCGCATACCTGGGCGTGATGGCGCCCCAGGACGGCGTGGATCACCTGCTGCGTGCCGCTCGCATCCTGGTCCACGATCGCGGGCGTGCGGACGTGGCCTTCACGCTGGTGGGCGCGGGCGATTCGTTCGAAGAGCTCAGGTCGCTCTCGCGTGACCTCGAGCTCGACGCCCACGTGTGCTTCACCGGGCGCATCCCGGATGCCGACGTCGAGCGCATCCTCGCCACCGCCGACGTGTGCGTGTGTCCGGACCCGCTCAATCCCCTGAACGACGTCTCCACCATGAACAAGGTGCTCGAGTACATGGCGTGCGGGCGGCCGATCGTGGCCTACGACCTGCGCGAGCACCGCCGATCGGCGGCCGAAGGTGCTCTGTACGCCGTCCCCAACCGCGAGGACGACCTGGCCGACAAGATCGGCGTGCTGCTGGACGATCCCGAGCGCCGCGCGCGGATGGGCGCATACAACCGGCTGCGTTTCCTCGAGCGCATCGCGTGGGAGCACAGCGCCGGCGAGCTGCTCTCCGCCTACGAGGGACTATGCGGACCGAAGACGCGCGCGTGAGGGTGCTGCTCGCCACCAGCGGCAGCGCGGTCGGCGGCACCGAACGCGTGGTCTGGGAGCTCGCGACCCGGCTCAAGCCCGAACGCTTCGCGGTCGCGGTGTGGCTCTCGACCGCTCGCGGGGTGGACGAGCTGGCGGAGTCGCTCGCGGCGCGCGACATCCCGGTCGAACGCGTACCGGAAGTGGACTCCCGGTGGGACTGGAAGGGCATGCTCGCGACCTGGCGGCGGCTGCGCCGCGCGCGGCCTGCGCTGCTCCACCTGCACCACGTGTGGCCGGCCGCCGACCGCTACCTGGCGGCGCTGGCGGGCGCGGCGGGTGTCCCGCACCTGGTGGTGACGGAGCACATCGTAGGGCAGCCGCACTCGGCGGGCCAGCGCGCCCTCAAGCGCCGCGAGCTCGAGCGCGCCGACGCGGTGACGGCGGTGTGCGGCGCCGTGGCCGAGTCGCTGGTGCGCGACTACGGGGTTCCGCGCGCGCGGGTGCGCGTGGTGCCGAACGGCGCCGCGCTGCCCGCCGCCGCCGCCGAGCGCGATCCCGCGCGCCGGCTCCGGGCATCGCTGGGCGCGAGCTCGTCCCGGCCGCTCTGGGTGTGCGCTGCGCGGCTCGAGCAGCAGAAGGGCCACGCGGTGCTGCTCGACGCGCTCGCCGAGCTCAAGCGGCGCGGGCTCGACTTCGCCGCGGCAATCGCGGGCGATGGCTCGCTGCGCGGCGCGCTCGAGGCACGGGCGGTAGCGCTCGGACTCGCTGACCGCGTTCGCTTCCTGGGGCAGGTGGAGGCGATCGGGCCGCTGCTCGCGGCCGCCGACGCGGTGGTGCTGCCGTCGCTGTGGGAGGGACTCCCGCTCACCCTGCTCGAGTCGCTCGCGCGCGGCTGCCCGGTGGTGGCGAGCGCGGTGGGCGGGATCCCCGAGGTGATCGAAGACGGCGTGTCGGGCCGGCTGGTGGCGCCTGGCGACCCGGCCGCACTGGCCGACGTTCTCGCTTCATTTCACGGTCGCCCCGAGCACGCACGGCAGCTCGGGCGCGCGGGCGAGCAGCGCGTGCGCGAGCACTTCACCTGGCAGCGAGTGGTCGACGGCTTCGAGTCGGTGTACGACGAGGCTCTGGGGCTCGCGAGCTTCACGCCCGCCGCTGCGCGCGGCGCGAAGGGCCGTGCCCGATGAGCCTGGGGGTGGTGGTGTCGTGCTACCGGCAGGAGCGGTTCCTGCCGCGCACCGTGGCGGCGATCGAGCGCGCGCTCGAAGGCGAGGACTGGAGCGGCGTGCTGGAGTTCGCCGTGATCTCCGATCCACCGCCGCCCGCGCCGTCCGCGCGCTGGCAGGTGGTCTCGGCCTTCGACCCGCGGACCGGACGGCCCGGGCGTCCGCTCACTCCGGGCGCGGGCCGCATGCTGGGTCTTGCCGCCTGCGGCGGCGACTGGGTGCTGTTCGTGGATTCCGACGTCGAGCTCGACCCGTCCTGGGCGCGCGCCGCCATCGCCACCGCCGCGCGGGAGCCCGGGCTCGCCGGGATCGGCGGCCGGATCGAAGAGTGGTTCGTGGATGGCCGTGGCGAGCGGCCGGGCAAGGCCGACATGTACGGGGCGGGCGGGATCGACCGCGCGATGGACTACCTCGCCGCCCTCGCGTTCTACCGGCGCGCCGGGCTGCTCGCCGTCGGGGGCTACGACCAGCGGCTCAACTCGGACGAGGACTTCGAGCTGGGCGTTCGGCTGCGGCAGGCGGGGCTCGAGTTGCGCTCGCTCGGCATGCTGGCCGCGCGCCACTGGAGCGCTCCGCGCCCGAGCTTCGACGAGCTCGCACGCCGCTGGCGCACCGGGCTGTGCTTCGGACCGGGGCAGGTCTTGAGGCTCTACTTCGGGCGCCGCGGATTCGGAGCGCTGCTCTCGCGGCAGCGGCTATACATCGCGGCGCTCGGGATGTGGTCGCTGGGCGGTATGGCGCTCGCGGCGTGGCTTCAGTCGGGCGATCCCCGCGCGCTGCTCGTGTGGGTCCCGGTCCCGCTCGCGGTGTTCGCGATCATGAGCGCGCGCAAGGGCAGCGCCCGGCTGGGGCTGCTCTCCGTGCTGACCTGGACGCTCCAGGGGATCGGGCTGGTGGTCGGCCTGTTCCGTCTCCCGGCCGCCCGCCCGCGGGCCGCTTCGAGGGAGGCCGCGTGCTGATCCACGGCGCGACGGACAACGACCTCTACCCGCCGGTGTTCGGCGGTACGCAGCGCTCGTTCGGCCTATTCCGCGGGCTGGCGCGCGGCCACGACGTGCGCGTGCTGTGCGTGGTGCCGAACCGTACCCGCAAGCCGGGCGAGGAGCGCGTCGCGGGCGTGACGCTGCTCCGCCGCAGCACCTGGTACACGAGCGCGGCCTGGCGGCTCGAGCGCGCTCACTTGGCCCCGCTGTTCCTGGGAGCACTCGCGCACCGGGCGCGGGCGCGGAGCTGGCGCGAAACCCTCCCCGGGAGCGCGGATGTCTGCATGGCCGACCTCTGGCTGGCCGGGGTGCTCGACTGGAGGCCCGCGCGCCTCCGGGTGATGCACGCGCACAACGTGGAGTACGATTTCTTCCGGTCGGTCGGCCCGCCGCTCCTCGCGCGCCGCTTCTGGGCCGGGCGCCTGCGCGCGCTCGAGGCGCGAGCGGTCGCCGGCGCCGATCTGGTGGTCGCCGCGAGCGACGAAGACGCCGGGCGATTCCGCGCGCTCTATTCGGTCGCGCCCGGCTCGCTGGCCGTGATCCCGAACGGGTTCGACGAGACCACGGTGCGCGCGCCGGCTCCCGACGAGCGCCGCCGGGCGCGGGAATCCTTCGGGTTCGGGGCCGGCGACTACGTGTGCCTGTTCGTGGGCTCCGACGTGCCCCACAACCGCGCGGCCCTGGCGGCGACGCTCGAGCACATCCTGCCGCCGCTCGCTCCCGACGGATTCAAGCTGCTGGTGGTTGGATCTGTGTCGCGGATGCTCGCGAGCCGGCGCGAACCGTGGCTGGTCCCAAGGCCCGCCACGGCCGACCTGCTGCCCATGCTCCACGCCGCCGACGCCGGGCTCAATCCGGTGACGGGCGGAGGCGGAAGCAACATCAAGCTCCCGACCTATCTCGCCGCCGGGCTCGCGGTGGTGAGCACGCGCTTCGGCGTGCGCGGCTTCCCGGCGCTCGAGGGGCTGGTGACGCTGGCCGAGATCCCGCAGATGCCGGACGCGTTGCGCGCCCGGCCGCGCGGCTGGTGCGCCGCCGGTGCCGCGCGGCCGGCGGTGATCGACGCCTACGCGTGGGGACGGCTCGGCGAGCAGCTGGGCGCGGTCTTCGAGCGGCGCCTGGGTGCTTCTCGCGAGAGCGCGGGCCCGCCCGCGGGCGCGAGGGCGCGCGCGTGAGAATCGCGATGATCGGGCAGAAGGGAATCCCCGCGACCTACGGCGGAATCGAGAAGCACGTCGAGGAGATCACGCGGCGCCTGGCCGGGCGCGGTCACGACGTGAGCGTGTTCTGCCGTTTCTACTACACGCCACCCGAGGCCAGCTTCCACCACGTGCGGCTCCTGCGCCGGCCGAGCGTCCACACCAAGCACCTCGACACCGCGACCCACGTGGCGTGGTGCACGCTCGAGGCGATGCTGCACCGCTACGACATCGTCCACTTCCACGCGCTGGGTCCTTCGCTGTTCTCGGCGCTGCCGCGCCTGGCCGGGGCGAGGACCGCGGTCACGGTGCACGGCCTCGACTGGCAGCGCCAGAAGTGGGGGAAGCTCGCCTCCTGGATCCTCAAGCAGTGCGAGGGGCCGGCGGTGCGCTTTCCCAACCGCACCATCGTGGTGTCGCGCACGCTGCGCGACTACTTCCGCGAACAGCATCATCGCGATGCGACCTTCATCCCGAACGGCACCAACCTTCCCACGCCGCGCCGCGCGCGCCGGATCCTCGAGCTCGGGCTCACGCCGGGCCGCTACGTGCTGTTCGTCGGCCGGCTGGTGCCGGAGAAGGGCGTGCACTTCCTGTGCGAGGCCTTCGGTCGCGTTCCGACCGACATGAAGCTCGCGCTGGCCGGGGGGCTCTCGTTCTCGGAGGACTACGTGCGGGAGCTCAAGCGCTTCGAGAGCGAGCGCATCCGGCTGCTCGATTACGTCTACGGCGAGGACCTCGAGGAGCTGTGGAGCAACGCCTACCTCGTGGTGCAGCCCTCGACCGTCGAGGGACTCTCGATCGCGCTGCTCGAGGCGCTCTCGTACGGCCGCTGCGTGCTGATCTCGGATATTCCGGAGAACCTCGAGGTGGCGGACCAGGTGGCGGTCTCGTTCCACAGCCGGGACGTCGGTGACCTGCGCGACAAGCTCGAGTCGCTGATCCGGAATCCCGAGCGCGTGCGCGAGCTCGAAGCAAAGGCTCGTGCCCACATCGAGCGGCACTACTCGTGGGACACGGTGGCGGAGCAGACCGAGGCGGTGTACCAGGAGATGATCGGACGGCGATGATGCGGGGTGTGTTCTTCCTCTCCAGGCACTATCGGGAGCTGGTGGACCGATATCACGGCCCGGAGGGCGACCGGTTCGCGCTCGAGGAGCTGACCCCGGTGGCGTCGCGCTTCGTGCGGACCGAAGGCCGGATGCGCGTGCTCGAGGTGGGGTGCGGCTACGGGCGGAACCTCGTCGCGCTGAGCGCGATCCCAGGCTGCGGCGTGGTGGGCTGCGACGTCTCGCTCGACGAGCTGCGCCGCGCCGCGCGCGAGCGCCTGGCACCGCTTCCCGAGGAGCGGCGGGCCCGGGTCTCGCTGGTCCGGCAGGAACCGTTCCGCCTGCCCTTCCCGGATTCGGCCTTCGATCTGGTGGTGTTGTGGCAGGTGCTGGAGCACGTGCTCGGCGTGGACGCCAAGCGCCGCGTGCTCGCCGAATGCGCGCGCGTGCTCGGGTCGGGAGGGCATCTTCTGGTGGAGACGCCCAACCAGTGGTTTCCCGTGGACTACCACGACAATAAGATCCCGTTCGCGCACTGGATCCTGCCGAGGCCAGCGCGCGAATGGATCACCTGGAAGGTGCGGGGCCAGCGCTATGCCCCTTCCGAGTACATGAGCCTGCCCGGCTACGAGCGGCTGCTTCGGGGCTGCGCGAGCGTGCGGCGGGTCACGCGCGCCACGCGCTTCTACTTCGCGCCGGGCTGGCGTCGGGCCTGGCGCGATCTCGGCGGCACCCAGGTGATGCTGAAGCGCCTGATCTTCCTCGCCGTGCTTCCGCTCCACGCGCTGTTGTCGCTGTTCGGGAGCTCGGGCGATCTGCTCCTGCCCTCGGTGCGAATCGTGTGGCGGGTGGACAAGCCCGATGCCGACGCAGCATGATGGCCCGGGTCGCGTGCTCGCGCGATTCGTAGCGCGAGAATCCACCGGGGAGTCGCCCGCTCATGCCTGAACGCTTCGTCCTGGTGCTGGCCGGCGGTCGCGGCGAGCGCTTCTGGCCCTGGAGCCGCCCGGAACGCCCGAAGCAGCTGCTTCCGCTCGCGGCCGGGGGCCGGACGCTGCTCGCCGCCACGCTGGATCGCGCGCTCGCGGTGGCGCCCCCCGAGCGGGTCGTGGTGCTCACCGCGCGCGATCTGGCCCCGGCGGTCGCGGGCGAGTGCCCGCGCGGGGTGCGGGTGCTGGGCGAGCCGGCGCCGCGCAACACCGCGCCCGCCATCGGCGCGGCGGCGGTGTGGTTCGCGGCCGAGGCCGGCGATCCCGCCTTCGCCGTGATGCCGGCGGACCACCTGATCGACGACGGGCGGGCGTTCACCGCCGATCTCGAGCGCGCCTTCGGCTTCGCAGAGCGCGAGCCCGCGCTCGTGACCTTCGGCATCCGTCCCACCGGGCCATCGACCAACTTCGGCTACATCCGGCGCGCGGCGCCGGTCGCCGACCGGCTGTACCGGGTGTCGGCCTTCACCGAGAAGCCCGACCGCGAGCGCGCGTCGCAGTGGATCTCGGGCGGGGATTACGCCTGGAACAGCGGCATCTTCGTGTGGCGCGCCGGCGTATTCCTCGACGCGCTCGAGGCCGCGCGCCCGGCGATAGCGGCGCCCCTGCGCGCGCTGGGTGCCACCACCCGTCGCGCCGAGTTCACTCCCGAGTGGGACCGCGCGTTCCCCGCCCTGGAATCCATCTCGGTCGACTACGCCGTGCTCGAGCAGGCACCCAACACGTTCGTGCTCGAGGCGGCGTTCGACTGGGACGATCTGGGCTCGTGGAGCGCGTGGGCGCGGCACCAGCCGCGCGACGCGCGGGGCAACGTCGCCTTCGGCGACACGGTGATCGTGGACTGCGACGGCTGCGTCGTGGTGGGCGAGGGCGGGACCGCGGCCGCGATGGGACTGCGCGACATGGTGGTGGTGCACGTGAACGGCGCGACCCTCACCTGTCCGCTCGCCGCGAGCGACGGCGTGCGTCGGGTGAGCGACGCGTTGCGCGGCCGGAGCGGGCGATGAGCCCTGGGGCCGGCCGAATCTCCGGGGCGCTGATCGCGGCGGCCCTGATCGGGTGCGCCACGGTTCCGCCGCCGGGCCCGCCCGTCCCGTCCGGTTCCGCCGGTGTTCCGCATCCCACCACGGTGGGCACCACCGTCTCGGGCGGCGCCATCACGTCGAACGCGCCGCACGCCGCGGTGGTGGACAGCGGCCCGTCGGCCGAGGCGATGGCGGTGCTGTCGTCCATTCCGGAACCGCTGGCGCCCGGAGAGCGCGTGCCGCCGCCCGCCCCGACGCCGGCCGGTGCGGCGCGGGACTCAGGCCCCACGCCGCTGCCCGACCGCGCGAGCGAAGCGCCCGCCGACACCGCGGGCGAGATCCCGGTCCCGGCCCCGACCGAGCCGCTCGGCGATCGGCCGGGTACGCTCGCACGGCCGAGCGCTCTCGACAGCGCCCTGCTCGCGTCACCCCCGCCGGCGACGCCCCCCCTGGCACCGGCGCCGGCGAGCCCCGACACCTGCTGGCGGGTCCAGATCGCGGCGCCGCTCGCGCGCGAGGAGGCCGAGCTCAAGCGCGCCGCCGCGCAATCGCTGCTGCTGGTGGCGGTGGTGGTCGAGCACGAGCAGGGGCGCTACAAGGTGCGCAACCGCGATTGCCTGGGCCGGGCGGCGGCCGGGAGCCTCAGGCTTCGCGCGCTCGCGTCCGGATTCGCCGGAGCGTTTCCGGTCGCTGAGACCAGGCGATGAGCCGCGCGCTCGTGATCTTCGAGGACCGCCGCTGGCGGCAACTGCGCCCGCTCGCGGACCTGCTCCCGGTTCCCGCGCTCGCCTTCGGCGCCTCCACGCTGTGGGAGCGCTGGCGCCGCGCCGCGGGTCTGCCGCTCGCCGCGATCGAGGCGCGCGCCCTCCCGATGGCGGCATGGCGCGACTCGCCCGCCCCGGACGCGCCGCGGCTCGACGGGCGGGACGAGGTGCTGATCGTGAACGCCGCGGCGTTGCCGGGCGACTGGCTCGACCCGGTGCGGGCGGCCGAAGCACCCGCGCGCTTCGCCGCGGGGGGGCGGATCGTCGCCGCCCGGCTCCAGGTCGAGACGCTCGCCAGGGGCCTTGGGCGCGGCGAGGCCTTCGACGCCTTCCTCGAAGGCCTGCCGGGCGAGATCGCCGAAGTCGGCGCGCGCGTCGTCGAGTGGCCGTGGCAGCTGGTGGAATGGAACGCGGAGGCGATCGAGCGCGATCTCGAGGGCCGGGGCGGCGATCACGACGGCGAACGCCATCCGCTCGCCGCCATCCTCGAGCCCGGGCGGGTGACCCTTGAGCCCGGCGCCCGGCTCGACGCGTTCGCTGTGCTCGACGCGCGAGACGGACCCATACGCATCGGTGCCGGGGCCTGGGTGCGCTCGCACACCGTGGTGACGGGCCCATGCGTGGTGGGGGCGGGGACCCGGCTGCTGGGCGGGTTCATCGGCCGCTCCACGATCGGCCCGCAATGCCGGCTCGCGGGCGAAATCGAGGAATGCGTCTGGCAGGGCTGGGCCAACAAGCGCCACCAGGGCTTCGTGGGCCACAGCGCGATCGGCGAGTGGGTGAACCTGGGCGCCCTCACCACCACCAGCGACCTCAAGAACAACTACCGGCCGGTGCGGGTGTGGGTGGACGGACGCGAGGTGGACAGCGGGAAGACGAAGGTCGGGTCGCTGATCGGTCCTCACGTCAAGGCCGGGATCGGCACGCTGCTCCCGACCGGCGCCGCGATCGGCACCGGCGCGAATCTGTTCGGCGGCGGGCGCTTCGCGCCGAAGAACGTGCCCGCGTTCGGGTGGTGGGACGGAGAGCGCATGGTCGAGCACCGGCTGGCGGCATTCCTCGAGACCGCGCGCACCGCGATGACGCGGCGCGACCGCGCGCCGGGCGCCGCCGAGGAGGAGCTGCTGCGCGCGTGCTTCGAGGCGACCGCGGGCGAGCGCGGCGCGCGCGCGTGATGTCCGCTCCATCGCCGCGCGCGCGCCTCGCGCTGTGGGCGCTGCTCGTTCCGCTCACCTACGCGCCGCTGTACCTGATCGGATCGCGCCCCGGGCCTCCCGGCTGGCTGGTCCTGGGGGCGGCGACCGCGATCGCGGGGCTGATGCCGGTGCTGCTGGGGCGGACCACCGCGCTCGACCGCGCCGCCGCAGCACTCGAGGCGCGCGCCGGAAAGGTGCTGGCGATGGTGGTCGCCGCCTACGTCGTGCTCTCGGTGATCGTCGCGCGCCACCAGCTCGCGGCCTTCGTCACCTTCGACCAGGCCGCGCTCTTCGCCCAGTCCTACTGGACGCTGCTCCACGGACACCCGTTCGCGAACACGCAGGAGACCGTGGACGGCTCGCTCGGCAGCCACTTCGGGATCCACTTCTCGCCCACACTGCTCGTGCTGCTGCCGCTCTACGCGCTCTTTCCCCGCCCGCTGGTCCTGCTGGCGGCGCAGGCGCTGGCGCTGGCGCTGACGGTGGTGCCGCTCTACCACCTGCTCAAGCGCGAGGCGGGGCCGGCCCCGGCGCTGGTACTCGCGCTCGCGGTGCTGGCGATGCCGAGTTTTGCGTGGGCCGGGATGCGCGATTTCCACGACGCGAGCTTCCTGCCGGTGCTGCTGCTCACCGCGTTCTGGGCGCTCGAGCGCCGGCGCCGGGGCCCGTTCCTCCTCGCTGCGTTCGGTGCGCTCGGCGTGCGCGAGGAGATGGGGCTCACCCTGGTGATGCTGGGCGCCTACGCCCTGCTGCGCGGTCACGGGGCGCGCCTGGGCCTCGGGATCGCCGCGCTGGGTGCTCTCTGGATGGCGACTGTCATCCGGCTCGTCATGCCGCGCTTCGGGTCGCCCGGGCTGTGGATCGATCCGCAGCGCTTCTTCGTGGACGTGCTCGGGCAGTGGGGGGAGACGCCGCTGGCGGCCGCGCTGGCGATGCTCACCCACCCCGCGGCCCTGCTGCGAGCGCTCGTCAACGGCGACACCGCCCGCTACGCGTACGCGCTCCTGAGCCCGATGCTGCTCGTCCCGCCGCTGCTCGATCCGGTCATCCTGATCGGCCTGCCCGGCCTCGCGGTCAACCTGCTCTCCCGGCTCGACTGGATGCGGACCTCGGTGCTGTACTACTCGCTGGTCCCGGCGACGTTCCTGGCACTCGCGACCACCCGGGCTGCGCTCCGCCTGTGCCGCACGGTGCCGGTCCCGCGGCGTGCGGGGTTCGGTCTCGCGCTGGGAATCGTGGTCACGGCCGGCGCGCTGCCGGCGCTCCCGCTCACGCACCGGCTGGTCGAAATCCCGATCCCGCCGGCGGCCCCGGCCCGGGCGGTGGCGCGGCTCATTCCCCCTGAGGCAGCGGCGTACGTTCCGGTTTCGTTCAACGCCGCGCTCTGCAACCGCGAAGACCTGGGATGCTGGGAGAGCGTGAAGCAGCTGGGGCGCGCCCCGGAATTTCGCGCGCGCTACGCCTTCATCGTGCTGTGGCCCGCGTCCGACCCGGCGAGCGAGCCGCACGACCGGCCGCTGGCCGACTCGCTGATTGCCGATCCGCGCTTCGAAGCGATCGCCGGGTACGAGCCCTTCCTGGTTTTCAGGCGCCGCGCGCCTTGACAGGCGCGCGCGCGCGCCACTAGCCTGTCCGGCCTTGCCCCGTTCCGGCCGCGCTCGAGCGTGGCGCGATCGCGGCGAGCGGACCTGTCGAGGAGGCTCATGCCCGAGCTTCGGAAGGACCCGGTGGTCGGGCGCTGGGTGATCATCTCCACCGAGCGCAGCCGCCGCCCCACCAACTTCACCCCGGTCACCGTCGAGAGATCCGGCCACTTCTGCCCGTTCTGCCCCGGCAGCGAGGACAAGACCCCGCCCGAGGTGTACGCGCACCGCCCCGGCGGCGGGGCCCCCAACACCCCGGGCTGGCAGGTGCGCGTCGTGCCCAACAAGTTCCCCGCGCTCCAGATCGAGGGCACGCTCGACCGCCGCGGCGAGGGGCTCTACGACAAGATGAATGGCGTGGGTGCCCACGAGGTGGTGATCGAAGGGCCGGACCACGCGCAGGACCTGGCCGACCTGCCGGCCGACCACATCCAGCAGGTGCTGATTGCCTACCGCGAGCGCGCGCTCGACCTGCATCGCGACCGGCGTTTCCGTTACGTTCTCATCTTCAAGAATCACGGCCCGCAGGCGGGCGCCACGCTCGAGCACGCCCACACCCAGCTCATCGCCACGCCGATCGTGCCGAAGATCCTCCAGGAGGAGCTGGACGGCGCGCGGCGCTATTTCGAGCTGAAGGAGCGCTGCGTGTTCTGCGACATCCTCCAGCAGGAGACCGGCGAGAACAACGGGCGCCGCGTGGTGAGCGTCACCGACCACTTCCTGGTGATCGAGCCGTTCGCGCCGCGCTTCCCGTTCGAGACCTGGATCCTGCCGCGGCGCCACGACGGTTCGTTCCACACGCTCTCCGACCCGGTCGAGCTGCGCGACCTGGCGGCGACCCTGAAGGACACGCTGCACCGCCTGAATCGCGCGCTCGACCGGCCGCCGTTCAATCTGGTGATGCACACCGCGCCGGTGGCCGAGGGTGACGTCGAGTGGTTCCACTGGCATTTCGAGATCATCCCCACCCTCACGCGCGTGGCGGGCTTCGAGATCGGCTCCGGTTTCTACATCAACCCCACGCCGCCCGAAGACGCCGCCCAGTACCTGCGCGAGATCGAGGTCGAGGCCTGAGTCGGTCCCCGGTGAGACCATGACCGCGCGACGCTTCTCCATCGTGCATGTCGCGAGCGAGATGGCGCCACTCCAGAAGGTCGGCGGGCTGGCGGACGTGGTGGGCTCGCTCGCCGCCGAGCAGGCGTTGCGGGGTCACCGCGTGACCGTGGCCCTGCCCGCCTACCAGTCGATCGCGCTGCCCGCGGGCTGGACGCGGCGCGCCCTCGCCACCTGCGAGGTGCCGTGGGGAGTGAGCCGGGAGCCCGCGCGCTTCGATCTCGCCGAGCCCGCCGGGACGGGCCCGCGCGTGCTGCTCGTCGGCCACGAGGGCGAGCGCGGCTTCTTCGACCGCTCGGGCGTCTACGACGACCCGCGCACCGGCGAGGGCTACCCCGACAACGCCGAGCGCTTCCTCTTCTTCTCGCGTGCCGCGATCGAGGGACTGAAGCGGCTGGGGGAGCGTTTCGATGTGCTGCACGCGCACGACCACCAGGCGGCCTGGACGGTGTGCTTCGTGCGCACCCACGACGCCCGCGACCCCGCGTTCGCCTCGATCGCGACGCTGTTCACCATCCACAACCTGGGCTACCAGGGAATCCACGATCCCTGGGTGCTGGCGCTCGCCGGCTTCGGAGGCGAGCTGTTCTATCCCTCCAGCCCGTTCGAGTACTGGGGCCGCGTCAACGACATGAAGGTGGGGCTGTGCTTCGCCGACCTGCTCACCACCGTGAGCCCGCGCTACGCGCGCGAGATCCAGCAGAACGGCGAGTTCGGTTTCGGGCTGGAGGGCGTGCTCGCGCGCCGCGGTGCCGACCTGCGCGGACTGCTGAACGGCATCGACGAGGTCGAGTGGGATCCGGCGCGCGATCCGCACCTGCCGCAGCGCTACGACGCCGACCATCTCGAGGGCAAGCGGGCCTGCCGCCGCGCGCTGGTCGCCGAATGCGGTTTCCCGGGCGATCCAAACTGGGCCCTGGTGGGGATGGTGTCGCGGCTGGCCGAGCAGAAGGGCTTCGACCTGGTCGCTCAGGCCGAGGCCGAGCTGTTGAAGCTCGACGCGCGCTTCGTGGTGCTGGGCTCCGGCCAGCCCGGCTTCCAGGACCTGATGCGCCGACTCGCGCACGAACATCCCGATCGCGTCTACTACCGCGCCGGACACGACGAGCGCTTCGCCCACCTGATCGAGGCCGGCTGCGATCTGTTCCTGATGCCGTCGCGCTACGAGCCGTGCGGGCTCAACCAGATGTACAGCCTGCGCTACGGAACGGTGCCGGTGGTGCGCGCCGTGGGCGGGCTCGCCGACACCGTGGAGGAGTTCGATCCGCTGACCGGGTGCGGCACCGGGTTCCTGTTCCAGCGTTACGAGGCGGGGGAGATGGTCGTGACGCTGCGCAAGGCGATCGCCGTCCACCGCCAGCCCACGCTGTGGAGCGCGCTGCAGCGGAACGGGATGAGCCGCGACTTCTCATGGCGTTCGAGCGCAGACGGCTACGACCGTCTCTACGCCGAGGCGATGGAGCGGGCGGATGCGGGCCGGGTGCGGACCCTCGAAGCGGTCCGCGAGACGCTGGAGATCCCGCCGCAACCCGAGTCGCTCTGAGCTTCAGCCCGGCCCGCCCTGGCGCCCCCGCGAGGTCTCCCACCGCGACCGCGCGACCGACCACCCCAGTCCCGCCATCCAGAGCAGGCAGGGCTCGATGGCCATCCGGTAGCGGAACAACGTCAGGAACACGGCGCTGCCGAGCGAGAAGGTCGCGATGCCTCCCGCCAGGACCCACAGCGCGGGCTCAGCCCGGAATCGCGCCAGCGCCATCAAGACCCCGGCGAACAGAAAGGCGCTCGCCGCGCCCTGCGCCCAGCGGCTCCAGCGGTTGATGTAGGTCCGCGTGATGGGCTCGGGATAGAGCGAGTACAGGTTGCGCAACTCCTTCGCGAACAGCACGGCGGCGCGGCCCGGGTGCCGGCGCATGAAATCCCGGCCCTGCCGGTAGTAGTAGTTCTCGCGCGCGATGTCGTCCGGCAGCGAGAAGAGCACGGCCAGCATGGCCGAATCGGGCCGGACCGGGATCGCGGTCTCCGCGTTGGCCCGCGGGTTGTTGCTGTACCAGAACGTCCGCCCGCCCCCGGTCACCACGAAGAACCACCGGTCATGGGCCTGGTGGTTGCGAACCACCCAGGGTCCGAGCGCGAGCACGACCCCGGCCAGGAACGCGAGGGCGGGCCCGGTCCAGCGGCGGCGCTGGGCACGCGCCGCGAAGAACAGTCCTACGCCCAGGCCCGGTAACAGGAGCACCGCGTTGGGGCGGATCAGAATCGCGATCCCGAACAGCGCGCCCGCCAGCGCCCATCGCCACGCTCCGCCGCGGCGCCACGCGCCGAACAGGGAGGCGAAGGCCAGCGTCACCACCAGCACCAGCGTGTTCTCGCAGAACTGGGTGGAGGGAAGAAACGAGAGGACCGGGTGGAGCGCCGCCAGCGTGGCGCTGACGATGCCCGCCATCCGGCCGAACGACCTCGTCCCCACGACGCCGATCAGTCCGACCGCGAGCGTGCCGAGCACCGCCTCCACCAGCCGCAGCGTCCGCAGGCTTTCGCCGAACACGGCGTAGACCGCGGCGATCAGCGTGGGGTAGCCCGGTGGACGCAGGGTCTGCATCCCGTACGTCCCGCGCTCGACCAGCATGCGCCCTACGCCTTCGTATTCGCGACCATCTGGCCACTGGATGCGGTCCGGCACCATGAACACGAAGGCGAGGCGCACGATCAGCGCCACCGCCAGCAGTGCGAGCCAGTACGCCCGGTCTGAACGCCCGCCGGGAATGGCATCCGGGAACGCGGCGGGCGCGGAGCCGCGTCCCCGAGCCAGCGCCGGAGCGGCAGGCGTCACGTCGTCCATCCCGGGCGTTTCCTGAGGGGCCCTGGGCCGGGTGGTGCGGCCCTAGGCCTTCGACCGCGCGCGATCCACCAGCCCCGCGATCGCGCGCACGCTCTCGAAGTGGTCGGGGAGCACTTCCTGGTCGGGAATAGTGATGCCGAAGTGCTCCTCGCAGAAGGTCACGGTCTTGAGGATGGAAAGCGAGTCCATCAGGCCACGCTCGATCAGCGAGTCCTCGGGTTTCAGGTCGGAAAGGTTCTTGTCGTACAGCACTTCGCTGAGCAGGAACTCGCGGATCGCGCTCTCGGTCGCGGTCAGGGCCATCGGGCATTCCTCCGTTGGACGTGGGTTCGTCAGGCGGGCGGCTCGACCAGCGATCGGCGGTCCACCTTGCCGCTGCTGGTGCGTGGCAGCTGCGCGCGGAACTCGAGCGTCTCGGGCACCATGTAGCGGGGAAGGCTTTCCGCGCAGTGTTGCTTGAGACCGGCCTCGTCGAGCGCGCTTCCGCTCTTGAGCACGACCACCGCCTTCAGGCGATGGGTGATCTCCTCGTCCGGGATCGCGACCACCACCGCCTCGTCGACCCCCGGATGGCGGTGGAGCACGGTCTCGATTTCGCCCAGCTCGACGCGGTAGCCGCGGGTCTTGATCTGATGGTCGCGGCGGCCCAGGAACTCGAGGTGGCCGTCTCCACGGGTCCGCACCAGGTCGCCGGTGCGGTAGGCGACATCGGTGATCCCGGGTGCGAACTCCACCGGTTGAAGCGAGAGCGCCGTGCGCTCGGGCCGGCCCCAGTAGCCGTGCATCACGCTGGCGCCGCGCACCCACAGCTCGCCGGGAGCACCCGCTGCGACCGGCTTGAGCGATTCGTCCAGCACCAGCACCTCGTCGTATGGGGTGGCACTCCCGATCGGGAGCGGCCGGTCCTCCTCGGGCGGCGACGGGACCTCGTACCAGGTGCAGACGTTGGTCTCGGTCGGGCCGTAGAGATTGGCGAAGCGCGCCCGCGGGGCGAGCCGCATCAGGTCGCGCAGGTACTTGACCGGAAACACCTCGCCCGCGAACAGCAGCACGCGCAGCGTGCCGAGATCCAGGCTCGCGAGCCCGCCGCGGGTGAGCATCAGCACCAGCGAGCTGGGCGTGGCGTACCACACCGTGAGGCGGTCCTCGGTCCACTGCCGGGCGACCGCCGCCGGGAACGAGGCGATTCGCGGCGAGAGCGGAAAGACCGCGGCACCCGCGCGCGCCCCGGCGAACAGGTCGAAGGTCGAGAGATCGAAGTGGAACGGCGCATGATTCGCGAGCCGGTCCCGGTGCGTGAGCTGGAACGTGTCGCCCGCCCATTCCACGAACGCCAGCGCATTGCGGTGCGAGAGCATCACGCCCTTGGGCTCTCCGGTGGAGCCCGAGGTGTAGAGGATGTAGGCCAGGTCGTCGGCCAGGGCGTGGACCGCGACCGGCGCGTCGCCCTCGCTCGAGAGCTCGGCCCAGGCGACGCCCGGAATGCCGGTGAGCAGCGGGGGCAGCGCGCTGGCGGTAGCACTCGCGGGGTCCGCGAACCACAGCGCGCGCATCGGAGCGCTCCCGGCGAACGCCTCGTCGAGTGCTCCGGCTCGCCCGGCCACCGTCACCAGGCCCGCGACCCCGCAGTCGCGCGCGATGAAGGCGAGCCGCGCGGGGGGTGTCCCGGGATCCACCGGCACGTAGGCGGCGCCGGCCTTCATGATCCCGTAAAGCGCGACCACCCCTTCGAGCGAGCGCGGCAGCCACAGCGCGACTCGATCGCCGCGCCGCACCCCGTGGGCGGTGAGCGAGCGCGCGAAGCGGTTCGACTGGCGATCGAGCTCCGCGTAGGTGAGGCCGCGGCCGTCCATCACGATGGCCGGGCGATCGGGATAGCGCGCCGCCGAATCGGTGACGAGTTGCGGCAGCAGGGAGGACATGCGCTCAGAGCCCGAGGCAGCGTGCGATGATCTTGCGCTGCATCTCCGAGGTGCCCGAGTAGAGCGTGCCGGCGAGCGCGTCGCGCACTTCGCGCTCGATCGGGTACTCCTTCATGTAGCCGTAGCCGCCATGGAGCTGGAGCGCGTCGCGCGCCGCCTGGACGTGCGTCTCACTCACGAACAGCTTGGCCATCGCCGACTCCAGCACCGCGTTCTTGCCCCGGTCCTTGAGCCAGCCCACGCGGTAGAGCAGGTAGCGTCCGGCCTCGATCGCCACCTTCATGTCGGCGATGCGGTCCGCCACCGACTCGAACTTGGCGATCGGCTGCCCGAACTGGCGGCGCTGGCGGGCGTATGCGATGCAGTCCTCGAGCAGTCGCTCCATTGCGCCCAGGTGCCCGGCGAAGATGCAGGCGCGCTCCCATTCCATCGCCGAGTTGAAGATCGCCATTCCCGCGCCCTCGGGGCCGAGGCGCTGCGATTCCGGGACGACGCAATCCTCGAAGACTACTTCGCCCATCGGCGAAGTGCGCAGCCCCATCTTCTGGATGGGCTTGCTGAAGGTCGTGCCCGGCGTTCCGCGCGGGACCAGGAAGGCGGTGAGGGCCTTCCGCTTGCCCTCGTCCGGGCGGTCGAGGTACGCGAACGCGAGCGCCACGTCGGCGACCGGCGCGTTCGTGGAGAAGGTCTTGGTGCCGGTCAGCCGATACGCGGTCCCGGAATCACCCGGGGCCGGGACGCGCTGGGCGCGGGTGGAGAGCGAGAACACGTCCGAACCCGCTCCGGGCTCTGTGATGGCGTGCGCCCCGATCGCCTCGCCGGACACCAGCTTCGGCAGCCACGCGCGCTTCTGCTCCTCGGTTCCGTAGTGGAGGATGGGCATCTCGCAGGCCCACATCTGCGCGTTGAGGCTGAACACCAGTCCGTTGTCGCGGCACCCGCGGCCGAGCGCTTCCATCGCCACGGTGGTGGTGAGCAGATCCTGTCCCTGCCCGCCGTACTCGACCGGGACCGGGAGCCCGAGCAGCCCGAACTCCGCGCATTTCTGCCAGCAGTCGCGCGGGAAGCGGGCCTCCGCGTCGCGGGCCTCGAGATCGTGGTTGAGCTCAGCGCGCGCGAACGCCAGCACTGCGTCGTAGAGCTCGCGCTGTTCGTCGCTCAGCTCGAGGTCCATGCCGCCTGCTCCCGTTCTTCCCGGCCCGCCGCCGCCCGCGGACGAAGGGACTCGATCCAGGCCACGACCCGATCGAGCACGTTGCGCTGGAGCTGCATCTCGATGAACCCGTGCATATTTCCGGGCCACACGTCGACGGTGAAGCGCCGGCGGGTCTCCGGATCGAGCGCGGGGAGGAGCGTGCACTCCACCGAGCGGAACGCACGATAGACGCTGTCCTCCGCGCCGTAGAGAAACAGCGCGCGCGCGCCAGAGCGCACCAGTGCTCGAAAGTCCTCGCGGAAGTTTTTCGAGGCCCGGACCTCGTCCGGCTGCGCCAGGCCGCCCAGGCTGCGGCGCGCCACACGCCCCAGGACCACGGCCATGTAGTGCCAGCGGTCCGGGCTCTTCAGCGCCTTCCAGTTGTCGGTCCGGCCGATGGCGCGTGCCAGGTGGCGCCAGTCCTTGTAGTCGGCGTCCGCCCGGTTCCAGTCGTCGAGGTGCGTCGCGGGCCCCACCATGAACACCAGCCCCTCGATGGCGTGGCCCTCCTCCGGAAACGCGGAGAGCGCGGTGCGGGCGTCGAAGCAGGAGCCGGAGAGCACGAAGCGGCGCTGGCCCAGGGCATCCCGCAGGTGGCGCATCACAGCCACCATGTCCTCGCGGTATGGCGCGTCCGGGTCGAGCTTCAGGGTGGACCCCTCGCTGTCGCCGGTGCCGCGATAGTCGAAGCGGAAGCAGGCGAAGCCGCGGGTGGCGAGGCGCCGGGCCGCTTCCACCCACATGCGATTGCGGTGAGAGCGCGGCCGGGTCAGGAACACCGCGCACAGTTCCCGGGGCTGCGTCGCGGGCGCGGGCGGGGTGAAGATGCCGAACAGGCGGCCGTGCGGCGCGGGCACGACCACCGGCTGTTCGGCGCGCGCGCGCTCGAGTTCCGCCGCCGTCTCACGCCACGGCATCGAGCCACTCCACGGTGCGCTGCACCAGCGTCTGGTTCTCCCACGCCGGGTTGGCCATGAAGTGCCAGCCCGGCTCCTCCGCCACCTGCATGGTCTCGAGCCGGACGCCGCGTCGCTCGAGTGCCGCCACCAGCGCGGCGTGCGCGGGCGAGAGCCGCGGCCGCGCCTGTATCTGGGCGAGCAGCGTGGGTGCGTTCCAGGACTCGAGCAGGCGCCCGAGATCCTCGTCGCGCGAGCTCTCGACGATCGCGCGGTGGAGGTAGTAGCCGTGGACATCCACCTTGCCTTCCGCGAGGACGGTCGCGAGCAGCTGGTCCACCGTCGCGTCCGGTCGCTTGCCGCCCGCCACCTGCGAGAACAGGTAGCCGCGCAACTGTCCCCGAAAGTAGTCCGGCGGCCGGTGGACCGGCTCCCACACCGCGAGCGCGGCCGCGCCCGGCGTGCGCGCCGCCGCGCGCGCGGCAACCAGCGCGCCGAAGCGCACCCCGAGCCACGCGATCCGCGCCGCGCCGGAGCGCCTTCGCGCTTCGTCGGCCGCCGCCAGCGCGTCCTCGGTGAGGCGTTCGATCGTGACGTCGGCGAAATCGCCGGCGGAATCACCGTGCCCGCGGGCGTGGTAGCGGAAGACGGGGAAGCCCACGGCCGCCGCGGCGCGCGCGAAGCGGACTTCGGGCCGGTAGAGCGTCACCTGCTCCACGCCCAGGCTGTGGCAGCACACCACCACCGGATAGTCGCGCCGCGGGACGAGGGGCGCGTGATAAACGGCGTACATGGGCCGGTCGCCGGAGGTGAAGAACAGGGGGACTTCCGGAGCGGGAGACGGTGCCGCGGCCGGCGACGCTGCGGCCCGCCGTGGGGGGGAAGCCACGGTTTCTGTCCTCAAGTCTGGAAGGCCGGCATGGGGGAGCGGACCTCGAGCGGCGACCTTCGCCGGTTCGCGCCGCCGTGGAATCCGGCCGCCGCTCTCACCCGCCAGCGTCCTGCCGATTCGCTCGCTCGCCTCACGTTGGTCTCCGGGATCACGGATTGGGGCCCAGGGGCAGGGCCTGCCTACCCGCGCACCGGGTTTCGGCCTGAATCCGCCTCGAAACGAGGCTCATGGTAGGGGCTGCCGCCCCGGGGCGTCAACGAACGGCACCGTGTCGGGTCCGCAGGTGACGCGGGGTCAGGGCCGATCCGAAACCGCCGGCGGCGTCCCGGTCCCGGAGCGCTCCGCCTCGGCGCGCGCGGCCACGGTGTTCCCCCCGCGCGCGACCAGGCGGGCCGGCACGCCCACCACGGAACCGCCGTCCGGCACATTCGCGATGACCAGACTGTTCGCGCCCACCACGCAGCCGTTCCCGACCCTGAGCTTCCCGACGATGGTCGCGTTGGGGCCGATGAATACGTGGTTCCCGATCTCCGGCACGCCCGCCAGTGCACCTTCGCCGCCCCGGCCGAGCGTCACGCCCTGCGCGATCGAGACCTGGTGCCCGAGGCGCACGTCGGGGTTGATCCACACCGTGCCGAAGTGCCCGAAGAAGAGTCCCGGCCCCGCCTCGCACCGGCGGTTGATCGAGATGCCGGTGACCAGGCGGAGCAGGCGGTACATGACCGTGTGGAGCGCGAGGCACAGCTGCCGCACCACCGGCAAGCGGCACTCGAGGGTCGCCCAGCGCCCGAAGCGGTACCAGAACAGCACCCAGAATGGCTCTTCCGTCACCGCCACGCGGAGCTTCGTGAGCCAGGACTGGCGCGGCCAGCCGGGCCGGAGCTCGAGGTAGCGATCGAGGTCGGCGCGCAGGCAGCGCCACTGCGAAGGCCGCAGCTCGTCGGCGCTCACGGCAACCTCCGATTCCCGCTCACCATGTCGCAAGCCTCCTTGTGTTCCGGCGATGTTTCGAGATTCATGGGTCCGGGCGTGTGCAAACTCACTCCATGCATCTTGTCCGCGCGCCTAGTGTGCCTCGAGGAACGCCGCGTGGAGCGTGCGCACCGCCTCCTCGCAGTGCTCCCCGGCGACGCGGAATACCAGCGCCGACGGCAGGACGCGCAGCGCGACCAGCGGCACGCGCGCCCGCTCGAGTGCGGCCTCGGCCCGAACCACCTCGCGCGGCCCCAGGCCTGAGCCCACCAGCGAGACGAACGCCACGTCCGGCTCGACCCCGAGCTTCCATTCGCCGCCCGGACCCTTCAGCGCGCGGAACCCCCGCGACAGCTCCTCGACCGCGTCACGTGCGCCGATCCACACGATCGCCCCGTGCACGTCGCCCGACTGCTCGTGGGCGATGAGCTCGAGCTCGGGATGGGCCGCGGCCACCGCCTCGATGAGATCGCGCGCCTCGCCCCGGGCGCCGGCGTTGCCCTCGGCGATCGCGATCGAGCAGCCCGCGCGGTGGGTGACCGCCGCGACTCGTCCACCTTCCATGTCGTCCTCCGTGAGCTCGGTGCCCGGCGTGTCGTCGAACGACGAGCGCACCGTGAGCGGCACCCGATGGGCAGCTGCCAGGTCCACGCAGCGCGCGTGGAGCACCCGGCCGCCGAGATGCGCGAGCGTCGAGCACGCGCGGTAGCTGATCCTCGGGATCACGCGCGCCGACGGCACCAGGCGTGGATCGGCGGTGAGCACTCCGGGCACGTCGGAGTAGATCTCGCAGCGGCCGGGGCCGAGCGCGGCGGCGAGCGCCACCGCGGTGGTGTCCGAGCCGCCGCGACCGAGCGTGGTGATCTCCCGGGTCTCGGGGTTCACGCCCTGGAAGCCGGCCACGATCACCACGCGCCCGCGCTCGAGCTCGCCCCGGATGCGCTCGGGCCTGACCGCCACGATGCGCGCCGCGCTGTGAGCGGCGTCGGTCAGGATGCCGCTCTGCGAGCCGGTGAAGGAGATGGCCTCGATCCCGAGATCGTGCAGCGCCATCGCCAGCAGCGCCATCGACACCCGCTCGCCGGTGGTGAGCAGCATGTCGAGCTCGCGGCGGCTGGGGCTGGCGGAGACCCGCCGCGCGAGCGAGAGCAGCGCGTCGGTCGTCTTGCCCATGGCGGAGACCACCACCACCACGTCGTGCCCCGCGCGCCGCGCCGCCGCGACGCGCTGCGCCACCGCGCGGATGCGCTCGGGGCCATCCACCGACGTGCCGCCGTATTTCTGGACCAGGAGGGGCATCGCCGGGACTATAGCCGAGGGCGCCCGCCGCGGCTCAATCGCGACGCGGGATGCAGGGGCTGCGGTGCGCCCTTGTCTGAAAGCACGCGAGGAAGCCCGACGGCTTGACGCATTCGAGCCGCCGTCGCTATAGTCGCCCGCGCTTCACGTCGTGCGGAAGTAGCTCAGACCGGTAGAGCGCCACCTTGCCAAGGTGGATGTCGCGGGTTCAAATCCCGTCTTCCGCTCCATCTTGCGGGGCCGGCCTGGCGCCGGCCCCGTCGTCTTCCCGGGAGGTGCTCGTGAGCGGCAAGCTCCGGGCCGGTGATCCCGCGGCGGTCGCGCGCGCGGTCTCCGACCTGATCCGTGCGCTCGGCCTCGATCCCTCCGCGGAACCCGAGCTCCGGGAGACTCCCGAGCGGGTCGCCCGACTCTACGCCGAGGCCTTGAGCGGCCTCGATCCCGGTACCGAGCCCGAGATCGCCACCTTCACGCACGCCTCCCCGGGCGAGCCGCTGGTCGTGGTGCGCGACATTCCCTTTCACTCGCTGTGCGTCCATCACCTGGTCCCGTTCTTTGGGCGCGCGCTGGTCGCCTATCTCCCGGGCGATTCGCTCGCGGGGATCAGCGTGCCCGCGAAGCTGGTCCAGTTCTACGCGCGGCGTCTCCAGCTCCAGGAGCGGCTCGGGATCCAGATCGCCGATCATCTGGAGAAGGCACTCGAGCCCCGCGGGGTGGCGGTGGTGCTCGAGGCGCGTCACCTGTGCATGGAGATGCGCGGCCTCCGGTCGCCCGGCCTGGTCGAGACGCGCGTGGTGCGCGGCGCGCTCGCCGATCCGCGCTGGGCCGATGCCCTGCGGCCCGGCGCCGGAAGCTGACGGAGGCGAAGTCGCCGTGGGCGAGCGGCTGTCCGGCATCAGCGTGATCGTCGTGACCCGCGACCGCCCGCGGCTGCTCCGCGATGCGCTCGCGAGCGTGGCGCGCCAGAGCCTCCCGCCGCTCGAGGTGCGCATCGGGAACGACGGTGCCGGCGACGGCGACTTCACCCGAGCACTCGCCCCGCTCGCCGGGCTCGCGGTCGCGGTGATCGCGACGCGCGCGGGCCAGGCCGGCGCCGCGCGCAATCTCGCCGCGCGTGAGGCGCGCGGCGAACTGCTCGCGTTCCTGGACGACGACGATCGCTGGCATCCCGGCCATCTCGAGGGCCTGGCGGAGGCACTCGCGGACCCGGCGGTCGATTTCGCGTTCCGTGACTGCGCGATCGTGCGGGAGGTGGTGGACGAGAGCGGCGCGCGTCACGACCGCGCGCGGCGCGTGATCGCCCGCGATTGGGACCTGGAGCTGATGCGGCGCGACGATTTCATCCCGCCCAGCGGCTGGGGCATCCGGCGCGCCCTGTTCGAGCGGCTGGGCGGATTCGATCCGGCGTTTCGCTACTCCGAGGACTGGGACCTCCTGCTGCGCCTGGCAAGCGTGACCACGCCGCGTCGCGTTGCGGGAGTGACGGTCGAGGTACGCCTGCGCGAGTCGGGCAACGCGTCCGCGGTGCGTTCGGACGAGCGCCTGGAGTGCCTCGCGCGGCTCGCGGAGCGCCACGGGTTGCCGGAGCTCGAGCCCCGGACGTTCTGGGAGGTGGCGGAGCGCCTGGGGCTGCCGGAGGGCGCGGCATGGCGCGGGCGCTGCTGATCGTCGGCGCCGGGCCGGCCGGTGTGTCGGCGGCGCTGTGGGCGCGCTCGCTCGCGCTCGAGCCCACGGTGATGGAGAGCGCACCCAGCGCGGGGGGGCAGCTCCAGCACGTGCACTTCCATCCCGCCGATCTGGCGGGCGTAGCGGAGGGCGACGGGCCGGCGATCGCGGCGGCGTTCGGACGCCAGTTCGAGGCCGCCCGCGTCCCGGTGCGATTCGACGCGGTCGCGGTCGCGCTCGACCCCGCGCGCGAGGAGGGGCGGCCGGCGGTGATGACGTCGGCGGGCGAGCGGCTCTCGGCCGACGCGGTGCTGATCGCGACCGGGGTGCGCCGCCGCCATCTCGACATCCCGGGCGAGATCGAGCTCGAAAGCCGCGGCGTCTCCTATTCCGCCACTCGCGACCGCGTTCGCTTCGCGGGCCAGAACGTGGTGGTGGCGGGCGGTGGCGACGGCGCGTTCGAGAACGCGCTGCTGCTCGCCGCGGTGGGCTGCAGCGTGACCGTCGTGGTGCGCGGCGCGCCCCGTGCCCGCCACGAATTCCGGGCGCGGGCCGCGGCCGAGCCGCGGATCGAAGTGCGCGAGCGCACGCGCGTCACCGCGGCGCTGGGATCCGACCGGCTGCGCGCGGTGCGGCTCGAGGGCCCGGCCGGGAGCGAGGAGCACGCCGCGGCCGGGCTGGTCATCAAGGTGGGGGTGATCCCCAACACCGAGTGGTGCCGGGCGGCGATCGAGCACGACGCGGAGGGCTTCGTGCTGATCGACGAGCGGCTCGCGACCTCGCGGCCGCGGGTGTGGGCGGCGGGCGACGTCACGCGCCCGGCGCTGCCCGCGATCGCGGTCGCGATCGGGCAGGGTGCGCTCGCCGCCGCCGAGATCCGGAAGGCCCTGAGCGAAGACTGAGCGAGGTTCCTGAAATCGCGGCCGCCCGGGGGCGGCTCCGCCCCCGGCGGCGCGCTCCCGCGGCGTCCGGGTCCGACGAGGCCCCGCTACTTCCTGACCGGCACCACGGTCTTGTCGTCGAGCCCGAGCACGTTCACCAGGTCCGAGCCCGCTGGCACGATGAACTTGGTCTGGCTGGCCAGCACGTGGTTGAGCACGTCGAGCCGCTTGCTGACCTCGGCGCGCTCCTTGAAGAACGCCTCAGCCGCGTTGGAGACCATCTCGATCGCCCTCGCCTCGGCGGTCGCCCGCGTGATGCGCGCCTGGGCGTCGCCCTCGGCCTTGAGGATCTCAGACTGCTTCACGCCCTCGGCCTGGAGGATGGCCGCCTGCTTCACGCCCTCGGCTTCAAGGATGTTGGCGCGCTTGTCGCGCTCGGCCTTCATCTGCCGCGACATGGCCTCTGTGATGTCGGCCGGCGGATCGATCTTCTGCACCTCGACGCGCGTGACCTTGACGCCCCAGGTGTTGGTGGCCTCGTCGAGCACGTTGCGCAGGTTGGAGTTGATGATGTCGCGCGCGGTCAGCGTCTCGTCCAGCGACTTGTCGCCGATGAGGTTTCGGAGATTGGTCTGCGCCAGCGTGGTCGCGGCGTAGCCGAAGTTCTGCACCTCGAAGGTGGCCTTCACCGGGTCGCTGATGCGGTAGTAGATCACGGCGTCCACCGTGACCGACACGTTGTCCTTGGTGATCACCTTCTGCGGCTCGACGTTGATGACGCGCTCGCGCATGTCCACCTTGAGCATGTCCTCGATGACCGGAACCAGGAAGGTGAGCCCCGAGCCGACCGTGGAACGGTAACGGCCCAACCTGAGAATCAGGCCCTTTTCGTACTGGGCGACGACGCGTGCCGAGCGCGCGAGCGCGATGAGCGTGATGAAGAGGACGATGATGAGCAAAAAGAAGCCGAGCTGAGCGGCCATGGTTCACCTCACGTGAAGCGTGACGCCGTCGACGCCCGCGACCGTGACCACGGCGCCCGGCTCGAACGGACCCTCTACCCCGGTGGCGGGTGACGCGCGCCACACTTCGTCCCGCACCTTGACCTGCCCGGGGGTGTGCCGGGCCACCCGCTGGGTGACCATGCCCGGCTGGCCGACCAGCGCGTCGGCGTTGCTCGCTACCGGGCGGGCCTGCATGCGCCCGCGCACCCAGCGGCGCCCGACCGCGATGTAGAGCACGCACAGCGCGCTCGCCACGATCAGGCCGAGCGTGGCGTTGCCCAGCAGCAGGCCCAACCCGCCGCCGACCACGAACGCCGAGCCGATCAGCACCAGGTCGAACCCGGCGAAGCCTCCGAGCGCGACCTCGACCAGCACGAGCAGCGCTCCCGCGACGATCAGCACCCAATTCCAGTTGAAGCTCATCCCTCGCACCTCCCTTGCCGCCGCGCCGCCCACCGCGGGGGGATGGCGGAAGCGGCGGTGAATGTAGCAGCGGGGGGGCGGGGCGCAAGCGAGGCGGCAGTGCGTATCGCCTGTGGCGGGCGACGGCGCGTGCGGGACGGGCGGCCGCGCCGTTTTTGCGTGTCACCCGAGTGAAAGAGAGGCTAGAATCTTCGGGCTGCACCAGACCTCCCATCGACCCGCAGGAGGCCCTCGCCATGCCGCTCGCTAGCATGCTGCTCGCCGCCGTGCTGACGCTCACCTGCGCCTCGTCGGCCATTGCCGTGCCGTCCCTCCGCTATTCGTGGGACGCCTGCGACCAGCCGGTGCCGATCGACAAGTCCTGGGCCGGTCCCGGCGTCTACACCCAGGTGCTCTCCGCGACCGGGCTGCCCTCGAACTTCACCGGCTTCGGGATCGAGATCGGATGGGGGCTGTACATCCCCAGCGCGTGGTCGTTCTACGACGGTGGTCCGTGCTGGTACGTTGGCCCCGCTTGCCAGGGCGCATCGCGGCTCACGATCTCATCCACGGGCGGCAACTGCCCGGACATCCCGGGGTCGAGTCTCAATTTGTTCGGTCTCTACTGCGGGATCACCAACCCACGCTGGGGTCTCTCCATCACGGGCTACTTCGACCCGCCGTTCCAGCCGGACCCCGACACGCGCTACACGCTCGCAGTGATCCGGTACGACCACCGGCGCTCGGCCGTTGGAAGCCAGGATCCCGCGGTGGCCTGCGGCGACGTGGAGCAGGGCCGCTGCTTCGCGCTGGCCCGCGCCGAAATCTGGGGCACCGGCTACTGGACGCCTCTCTATCTGGAGAACGACTCCGTCAGGTGGCAGGATCCCGACAATCTCACCAACTGCCCGGCCTCGACCCCGGCGCGCTCACGCACCTGGGGTCAGATCAAATCACTCTACCGTTAGTCGCGGATACCATCCCCCCATGAACGCCCTCCGGCTTCTGCTCCTCGCGCTTCTGTCCGTCGCGGTGCCCGCGCTTGCCGCACCGCCCGCTTCGCGCCCCGCGCCGCCGCTGCCCGCGCGCCCCGCGCCGCCGCGCTCCGGGCCCCTGAGCTACGCGCCC
>CAZYQK010000006.1:0-43972 GCA_964650245.1 uncultured bacterium
TCCGCTTCTGCTCCATGGTGAACGGGCAGTGGTCGGTGCCGATCGAGTCGAGCATCCCGCTCGAAAGCCCGGTCCACAGCGCCTCGTGGTGCCCCACGTGCGGCGGGCGGATCGGCGGGCTCATGACGTAGGCCGCGGCCTCGAAGTCGGGCTTGGCGAACACGCGGTCGTCCAACATTAGATATTGCGGGCAGGTCTCGCCGTAGCACCTCTGCCCCACGAGCTTGGCTCGCTCCAGCGCCTCGACCGCCTCGCGACAGGTCATGTGCACGATGTAGGCGGTGGCGCCGTGGAGCCGCGCCATCATGAGCGCGCGGTTGGTGGCCTCGCCCTCGAGGCTGCTCGGACGCGACACCGGGTGGTACTCGGGGCCGAGCATGCCGGAAGCCACCAGCTCCTTCTGCAGCGCGAACACCGCGTCGCCGTTCTCGGCGTGGACGGTGACGACAGCGCCCAGCTTCGCAGCCTGCTTCATGACCTGGTAGAGCTCGGCGTCGTCCACCATGATCGCGCCCTTGTAGGCCATGAACACCTTGAACGAGGTGATGCCGTGCTCGAGTACCACCGCCGCCATCTCCTCGGCGGTGCGGTCGGTCCAGCCGGTGATCGCCATGTGGAAGGTGTAGTCGGCGACCGCCTTCGTGCTCCGCTCCTTCCAGATCTTGAGCCCCTCGAGCAGCGACTGGCCGCGCGCGGGAATGCAGAAGTCGATGATGCAGGTGGTGCCGCCCGCGATTCCCGAGGCGGTGCCGGTCTCGAAGTCGTCGGCCGAGACCGTACCCATGAAGGGCAGCTCCATGTGGACGTGCGGGTCGATGAAGCCCGGGAACACGAACTGGCCCCCGGCGTCCACCTCCTCGTCCCGGGCGCCGCGCTGCTCGAGGTTCTCACCGATCGCGACGATCTTCCCGCCGTCGCAGTAGACGTCCGCGACGTAGCGGTCGGATGCGGTCACGATCTCGCCGTGCCTGATGAGGAGACCCATGGTCGTTTCCTTCTCGTTGTCTTGTCCCGACGCTTCGAATCTACCAGATCCGCACCACGGCCTGCCTGTGCTCGCGGCCGTTCGCGCGCAGGCGCGCGAAGTAGACGCCGGGCTCGCAGGGGCGACCGCTCCCGGAGCGCCCATCCCACGTTCGCCGGTGGCGGCCGGCGGTGAGGGGCTCGTCCGCGAGCACGCGCACCTCGCGGCCGGTGAGGTCGAACATGCCGAGCCGCGCCCATCCCGGCTGCGCCAGCGCGAACTCGATCTCGACCGACGCCTGAAACGGATTCGGCCGCGCGCCGCGCAGGCCGGCGGGCGCCCGGACCTGCTCCACCGCGACCACGCCCGTCGGGCTCGCCCGCACCTCGAACAGGCTGTCGAAGCAGTAGCCCCCGTGGAGCCAGACCGACACGTCGATCTCCGGGAACTGTGGCCCGGCCGGCACCAGGTCGCTGTCGAAGTGCTGGGGCTTGGCCCCATCCAGCGAGAGGTCGAGGATCATCCGCTGCATGCGGGCGAACTCCCCTCCCTGCTGATAGCTGCCTCCCCCCGCGACGTGAACGTTCCGCGCCGCGTTCTGCGCGTAGTCCCACAGCGTGAAGGTCCAGTCGACGGCGCTCACGTCGTAGTGCTGATAGAGACCGTCGAATTCGGTGGGCGTGAGGAGGAAGGTTCCGTCGAGCGGTCCGGAGCCGTAGTTCGGGCACAGGCACGGAGGGAAACAGCCGTACTGCATGCTCGTATTCGCGCTCATCTGGTAGCGCGTCGTGGGCGTGCTGCTTGGCTGCGACGACGCCCCGCCCGGGACCGGTCCCAGCCAGGGCAGTGAAACGATCAGCGCGAAAAGGCAGCGAAGCACTTCAGGCTCCCGGGCAGTTCAACGCCGGAATTCTACCAGCCGCATCCAGGGGTTCAAAGGGTCGAGCCCGGCGTGGTATTCGAGCACCACGTCTTGCTCGTCCGCCCAGAACGAGAACGCCGCGGCCTCGGCGCGCTCGGGGTAGCTCATGACGTACCGCCGCGCGGCCAGGCGTCCGAACGGAAGCTCGAGCGTGCCGGCCTCGACACACTGGTACTTCTGGCGCGTGGGCGTCACCCCCATGAACGGCGGACCGATCATGAGCACCGGGAACTCGATTTCCGACCCCGGCTGAAACGAGTAGCGCGAGAGCGTGAAGGTGTTGAAGAGCGGGGTGCCGAAATCCACCTCGCAGTAATCGGGATAGTCGCCTTCCTGCTCTCGCACCTGGGCCTCGGTCTCGATCCGCACGCGCCAGCGCACGGCGTCCGCCGCGTGCACTGCGCGCAGGGTTCGCTGCCCCACGGCCCACAGGATCTCGAGACCGGTCACGCGCACGCGCGGCTCGGTCGCGAGCGTCGCCCGATACTCGTTTCGCTGCGGATGCGGGTGCGGCGCGTCGACCACCTGCTCGCCGGTCGCGACCATGCCCTCCGGCGTGCGCTCGATGCGCCAGCGCTCCTCGCCGCACTCGTGTCCCTCGTGGAAGACGAGGTAGCGCCCGGCGGCGAGGAGCGGCGCCGTGGTCGGCAGCGGCATCGGGACCGCCCTCAACCGGCGGCGGACACCGAGCGGAGCCAGATCGCGATCGCGACGACGAATGCGGTTGCGAGCAGCGCGATCGCCGTGATGCGGACGTTCTCTCGGTGCAGCCCGCGCAGGCGGGCCGAGTCGTAGATGCGGATTCCAGCCATGGCGCCTCCCCTCTCACCCCGGTCCTAGAGTTCCACCAGCTCCTCGTACGTCTCAGGCCGCCGGTCGCGGAAGAACTGCCACACCGAGCGCACCTCGTCGATCATGTCGAGGTCCATCTCGGCCACCACCAGCGCGTCGTCGTCCTCGCCCGCCTGCGCCAGGAAGTTCCCGCGCGGGTCCACGAAGTAGGACGAGCCGTAGAACTTGCCGATGTTCCAGGGCGCCTCGGTGCCGACGCGGTTGATGCAGCCCATGAAGTAGCCGTTGGCGACCGCGTGCGCCGGCTGCTCGAGCTTCCACAGGTACTGCGAGAGCCCGGCGACGGTCGCGCTCGGGTTGAACACGATCTCCGCGCCGTTCAAGCCCAGCGCGCGCGCGCCTTCCGGAAAGTGGCGGTCGTAGCAGATGTAGACGCCGACCTTCGCGTAGCGCGTCTCGAACACCGGGTAGCCGAGATTGCCGGGCTTGAAGAAGTACTTCTCCCAGAAGCCGGAGGTGTGCGGGATGTGGTTCTTCCGGTACTTGCCGAGATAGCTGCCGTCGGCGTCGTAGACCGCGGCGGTGTTGTAGAGCACGCCCGGCATGTCCTTCTCGTAGACTGGGACCACGCACGCCATCTCGTGCTTCGCGCAGAGCTTCGCGACCGCGTCGGTGGTCGGGCCCGGCACGGTCTCGGCCGCCGCGTACCAGCGCTTGTCCTGGCCCGGGCAGAAGTAGGGGCCGTTGAAGATCTCCTGCAGGCAGAGAACCTGCACCCCCTTCTTGCCGGCCTCCTCGATCAGGGGCACGTGCCGGTCGAACATCGCCTGCTTGATCTTCTCGACCGGGACCGACTCGTCATTGATGGGATTGGCGCACTGAATCAGTCCGCCGATGAGCTTGCGTGGCATTGGACACTCCTTCTCGGGTTGCTCTGCGATCCGAACTCACGCCGCGGCGGGCGCGCCGCCGCTCGTCGGCGGCCGGCGCACGAGCCGCGATCCCGCCCACGCGGCCGGGAGGAAGGTCGCGACGCCCGCGAGCTGGAACCACCCCGGGTGCGGGAGCTCGAGCATGGTCATGACTCCCGCGGCCAGAAGCAAGCCGCCCACCACGAGCGCGTGGACGACGGGCCTCCGCGGCGCGATCCGCGCCGCCAGCGCGCCGCCCACGACGCTTCCCGCGGACCACGCGACCAGCACCAGGAACAGCGCGCCCTTCGGCACGTGGGCCATCGCCGCCCGGATGCTCTCGGGATTGCGCGGGTCCATCCCCGCGGGCGGCGGATAGACGTGCTGTCCGAGGAACTCGAACAACGCGATCACGAAGGCGCCAGCCACCACGCCGGCCAGGACCGCGAGCGGGCTTCTCAGCTTTGCAGGCACCGCCCCTCCCCGGGCGAAATCGCGACGGCTACCGCCTACGTTCCGCGTCGGCCGACGTCGAACGCCGCGGGCTCGCGGCTCGCGCGCCGGGTGAGCCTATGCCGCCGGGGATGGCGCGGTAAAGTCGCGATCGAGCGGCGCGGACGTGAAACGGTGTGGCGGCGGCCCGCGTCCGCCGTCAGCGTACGAGCGCGAAGCGCCGGGTCAGCTCCCGGCCGCCGACCTGGACGCGCGCGAAGTAGATCCCCGCCGGCGCCACGCCGCCGCGCGTAGTCTCGCCGCCCCAGACCGCCTCGTGAACGCCGTCGCCGAACACGCCGTTTGCGAGCACGGCCACCTCGCGCCCCTGCACGTCGACGATGCCGACCCGCGCGCGGGTCACGCCCCGCACCGCGAACCGGATGCGCGCGTGGCCGTGGCTCGGGTCCGGGGACACGGGCGAGAGCGCCAGGCCCGCGCCCGGTGCGTCGTCCACGCCGGTGGTCGAGAGCAGGATCGCGAAGGAAGCGTCGCTCATGTCCTCGCCGCTGTTCCCGGCCGCATCGTGCGCGACCACCCGGAGCAGCGCGCGCGCGGCCAGCGGCCCGGTGACGGTCCACCCGAACGTGCCGGAGTTGGGAACGCCGAGCGCGATGGTCTCGAACGGGCCGGTGGGCCCGGCGCGCGACAGCAGCAGATCGACCGCCGTCACGCCCACGTTGTCCGACGCCGACCACTCGAGCGTCGCCGGCTGGCCGATGGTGAGCATTGCGAAGTGGGCCGGATAGATGACCTGCACGGCGGGTGGAGTCCCTTCGAGGGTGGTGAACCGCCAGGTCGGCCCGGTCACGGCGCTCGCCCCGTCGCTCACGGTGGCATACCACTCGTACTGCGTGTCGCGGGCGAGGCCCGGCCAGGTGATGGAAGCGATCGAGCCCGGTGCGACGCCGCTCCGGGTTCCGACGACCTGGAGGGTATCGGTGTGGTGCAGATCGCAGTCGAGCGTGAACTGGCTGCTCGAGTCGGCATCCGATTCCCACCGAGCCAGGATCGGCGAGTAGGTGCGCACGCGAATCACGTTGTTCGCGGGCGAAAGCTCGAGGATGCGCAGCCAGCCGTTGCCGCCGTTGGCGCGCGTCTGGTAGTCGGAAAGCAGGGTGTGGACGGTGTGCCCGTTGAAGGTGTCCTGCCTGCGACCCTCCTCGGCGAGGTGACCGCACAGCATCAGGAACAGGTTGGCGTGCCCCTTCAGCGCGTCGTAGATCGCCTGACCCTGCGGGGTGAAGCTCGCGGGATTGCCGGCCCCGATCAGCTCGTGGCTGATCACGATCGCGCGCCGGTTGCTGAAGGTGGTGAGCAGCTGGTCGGCCCACGCGAGGACGGCGGCGTCGGGCTCGGCGTCGAACTCGAGGCTCACCACGATGAAGTCCAGCCCGCCGGCGCTGAAGAGGTCGTAGTAGTTGTCGTTGTTGATCCCGTAGTGCCCGCCGTAGTAGCTCCGCCCCGCGAAACGGCTCGTTCCGAAGTACTGGTTGTAGAGCCAGGTGCTCCCCGCAGCCGTGCCGTTCGGGGTCTGGTCGTGGTTCCCCACGCAGACCCCGTACGGGATGCCCTCGGGCAGCCCGGTTGTCAGCGGGTCCTCGAGCAGGGCCATCGCGGAGTCCGCGGCCTGCCACTCGACGGGATTGCCGCCGTTGTTGCCGTTTTGCACGCAGTCGCCGAGCTGGGACACGTACGCGATGTTCCGCGCCACCCGGTTCGCCACGATCCACTGGGTCTGCACCGTGAACATCGCGGGGGTGCCGCCATTGACCCCCGAGGTGTAGTACTGGGTGTCGGGTAGCCCGATGAGCGTGAAGTCGGGCACGGCCGGGGTGTCGACCGCCCGCGCGTAGAAGATCACGGTCAGGCTGTCGGCGTCGGGGTCCTCCACGCCGACGCTCAGGACCGGGGAGGTGGACACCCCGGTGGCCAGGTTCGCGGGCGCATCGAGCGTGGGCGGCGCGGGCGGCGGCCCGGTGACGGTCCAGCCGAACGAGCCGGAGTTGCCGGCGCCGAGAGCGATGGACTCGAACGGGCCGGCGATCCCGGCGCGCGACAGCAGCAGATTCGCCGTCGTGACGCCCACGTTGTCCGAGGCCGACCACTCGAGCGTCGCCGGCTGGCCGATGGTGAGCATTCCGAAGTTGTCCGGGGAGATGACCTGTACCGCGGGTGGACTCCCTTCGAGGGTCGTGAACCGCCAGGTCGGACCGGTCACGGCGCTCGCCCCGTCGCTCACGGTGGCATACCACTCGTACTGCGTGTCGCGGGCGAGGCCCGGCCAGGTGATGGAAGCGATCGAGCCCGGTGCGACGCCGCTCCGGGTTCCGACGACCTGGAGGGTATCGGTGTGGTGCAGATCGCAGTCGAGCGTGAACTGGCTGCTCGAGTCGGCATCCGATTCCCACCGAGCCAGGATCGGCGAGTAGGTGCGCACGCGAATCACGTTGTTCGCGGGCGAAAGCTCGAGGATGCGCAGCCAGCCGTTGCCGCCGTTGGCGCGCGTCTGGTAGTCGGAAAGCAGGGTGTGGACGGTGTGCCCGTTGAAGGTGTCCTGCCTGCGACCCTCCTCGGCGAGGTGACCGCACAGCATCAGGAACAGGTTGGCGTGCCCCTTCAGCGCGTCGTAGATCGCCTGACCCTGCGGGGTGAAGCTCGCGGGATTGCCGGCCCCGATCAGCTCGTGGCTGATCACGATCGCGCGCCGGTTGCTGAAGGTGGTGAGCAGCTGGTCGGCCCACGCGAGGACGGCGGCGTCGGGCTCGGCGTCGAACTCGAGGCTCACCACGATGAAGTCCAGCCCGCCGGCGCTGAAGAGGTCGTAGTAGTTGTCGTTGTTGATCCCGTAGTGCCCGCCGTAGTAGCTCCGCCCCGCGAAACGGCTCGTTCCGAAGTACTGGTTGTAGAGCCAGGTGCTCCCCGCAGCCGTGCCGTTCGGGGTCTGGTCGTGGTTCCCCACGCAGACCCCGTACGGGATGCCCTCGGGCAGCCCGGACGTCAGCGGGTCTTCGAGCAGGGCCAGCGCGGAATCCGCGGCCAGCCACTCGGCCTGATTGCCACCGTTGTCCCCGTTCTCCACGCAGTCACCGAGCTGGGACACGTACGCGATGTTCCGCGCCGCCCGGTTCGCCACCGTCCACTGGGTCTGCGCCCGGAACATCGCGGGCGTGCCGCCATAGAGTGACGCCGTGTAGAACTGGGTGTCGGGGAGCCCGATCAGGGTGAAGTCGGGCCCGGGCGGGATCTCGACCGGTCGCGCGTAAAAGGTCACGGTCAGGCTGGCGGCGTCGGGGTGGTTCACCGCGACGCTCAGGACTGGCGAGGTGGACACCCCGCTGGCCAGGTCGGCGGGCGCCTCGAGCGCGGGCGGCGCGGGGGGGCTGATCGACACCCGGAGGGGCCGCGGGCCCGCGGCCCGGGCCACGGCTCCGCTCAACAGGAGCAGCGCGGCCAGGCTCAGCAGCACGGCCGTCGGGCCCGCAATCGGCGGCGGCTCCGGACGGAGGCTGAGAAGTGGCTGCTCGAGGGTGCGCACGGTCGCTCTCCAACCACGCCGATCGGGACTCCATGAGGATGGAGGAGAATCGCGCGCGCCGCAAGGCGAGTCTCGCGTAAGGATGTCTCTCCCCGCCCCGTCGCGGCCCCCGCTTGGCCGCAGCCTGCTAGAACCAGCGGCTGATGACCACCTTCTTGTCGGTGAAGAAATCGATCGCGTCCTGGCCGTGCGCCTTGAGGTCGCCGTAGAAGCTGCCCTTGGAGCCGCCGAACGGGAAGTAGGCCATGGGTGCCGCGACCCCGATGTTGACCCCCAGCATGCTGGGCTCCACCCGGTAGCGGTACTCGCGCGCCCACTTGCCGCTGCTGGTGAAGATGCTGGTGGCGTTCCCCAGCTCGTGCGCACGCACGATCTCGACCGCCTCGTCGAAGTCCTTCGCCTTCATGAGGCACAGCACCGGGCCGAAGATCTCCTCGCGTCCGATGGTCATCTCGGGCGTCACCTCGTCGAACACCGAGGGCCCGAGGAAGTAGCCTTCCGGGTGCTTGGGATCGGTGTAGTGGCGCCCGTCGAGGATGAGCCGGGCGCCTTCCGCGAGCCCCTTCTCGATGTACCCGAGCACCTTCTCGCGGTGCTGGCGCGTGATGAGCGGGCCCATGGTGACCCCGGGCTCGAGTCCGTCCCCCACCCTGAGCTTGCCGGCCTCGGCGACCAGCAGCTCGCGCATCTTCGGGTAGGCGTCGCCCACCGCGAGCACCACGCTGTTCGCGAGGCAGCGCTCGCCGGCGCATCCGAAGCACGACTCGGTCGAGATCGCGGCGGCGCGCTGCAGGTCGGCGTCGGGCATCACCACCACGAAGTTCTTGGCGCCGCCCAAAGCCTGCACGCGCTTGCCGGTCTCGGCCGCGCGCCGGTAGACGTAGTGGGCCACCGGCGACGAGCCCACGAACGAGACGCCGGCGATGCCGGGATGCCCGAGAATCGCGTCCACCGCGTCCTTCGCTCCGTGGACCAGGTTGACCACGCCCTCGGGGAAACCCGCCTCGTGCATCAGCTCGAACATCTTGATCTGGGAGAGCGGCACGCGCTCGCTCGGCTTCACGATGAAGGTGTTGCCGCACGCCACGGCGTGGGGCAGGAACCACATCGGCACCATGGCCGGGAAGTTGAACGGCGTGATGGCGGCGAACACGCCGAGCGGCTGGCGCACGGTATGGCAGTCGATGCCGGTCGCGATGTCCTCGAGCGAAGTGCCCTGCATCCGGGTCGGGATGCCGAGCGCGAGATCGACGTTGTCGATCGCGCGCCGGATGCTGCTGCGCGACTCGTCGAGGGTCTTGCCGTGCTCGAGCGTCACCGTGCTCGCCAGGTCGTCGAAGCGCTTCTCCATCAGGTTCCTGAGCGCGAACAGGAATCGCACGCGATTCACCGGCGGCGTCGCGCGCCAGCCCGGGAAGGCCTTCCGTGCCGCCTCGACCGCGCGATCCACGTCGCTCGCGGCGCCGAGCGGCACCTGCGCGAGCAGCTCGTCGTTCACGGGATTGCGAACTTCGCCGAATCGCGTCGAGTCGGAGCGGGACCACTTCCCGCCGATGTAGTTGTGCAGGGTCCGGACGCCGGTATCTTCCGCCGTCTCCTGGCCGTTGATCACGGCCTGTTCATCGCGGGGCGCCGTCATGGTGGAGCTACCTCCTGGATTCGAGTCACCCGGCGTGCGGGGCTCGAGGGCACCGCGTTTGCCGGCGGTTCAGGACGTCTGCCGTGGGCGGCCGAGCGCCCGCTCGATGTGCGGGTCGCGGGCGGACCGGGCCGCGTCGTCGCGGGCACGGGCCAAGGGGCGCGCGCCCGAAAACGCCTCGGAGGATACACCCTCCGGCGTTAGAGTGTCGTCGCCAAATCCCGGGGCGAAAGCTGCGGACTCAGGGAGGAGAAGAGCGAATGAACGCGGCGGGCCGCGTGGGCGGCCTCGTTCTGTGCGCGGCGCTGGGCGCCTCGGGCGGCGCGCGCGCGGCGGATCCCGACTCGGTCTCCATGCGCGACCACACGCACATGGACCGCGCCTCGATGGCTCACTCCGCGATGCACCAGCACGCGGCGTGGCCCGGCATGTACGGGCGCTACGCCTTCACGCGTGAGGCTTCGGGCACTGCGTGGCAGCCGCAGTCTGCGCTCCACGAGGGCCTGCATGTCGAGCGCGGTCCGTGGATGCTCATGCTCCACGGCTGGGCCAGCCTGGTCTACGACCGCCAGGCCGGAGTGCGCGGCGACGAAGACGTGTTCGGCGGCAGCATGCTGATGGGCCTGGCCCGGCGCGCGCTGGGGCCGGGCGCGCTCGGCCTCAGGCTCATGATGTCGGCCGAGCCCGCGACCGTCGGACGCGAGGGCTATCCGCTCCTGCTTCAGACCGGCGAGAGCGCCGACGGCCGCACGCGCCTCATCGACCGCCAGCATCCGCACGATCTTTTCATGGAGCTTGCGGGCGCGTACTCCGTCGCGGACGCGACGCGCTCGGCGTTCGTGTACGCGGGCCTGCCCGGAGAGCCCGCGCTCGGGCCCCCGGTCTTCATGCACCGCTTCTCGGGCGAGGCCTTCCCGGACGCCCCGATTACCCACCACTGGCTCGACTCCACCCACATCACCTACGGCGTGGTGACGCTCGGCGTCGCGGAGGGCGGGCTCAAGCTCGAGGCCTCGTCATTCCGCGGGCGCGAGCCCGATGAAGCGCGCACCGACTTCGAGACCCCGAAGCTCGATTCCCACTCGTTTCGCCTGTCGTGGAATCCCGGGCCTGAATGGGCGCTGCAGGCGAGCTTCGGGCGACTCCACAGTCCCGAGCAGCTCGAGCCCGAGGTGGACACCGACCGCGCCACCGCCTCCGCGATCTGGAACCGCGGCTTCGAGCGCGGCCGCGTACAGGGCACGCTCGCGTGGGGTCGCAACCGCAACCGGCCGGGCCGCATTCTCGACGCGCTGCTGCTCGAGGGCGCGGCGCGGATCGGCGAGCGCCACACCGCGCTCGGGCGTGCCGAGGTGGTCGGGAAGGACGAGCTGTTCGCGCCGGGAGATCCGCGCGCGGGGCGCCCGTTCACCGTGGGCCGTGCGAGTGCCGGCTACGCGTACGATTTCTCGATCGGCGAGCCGATCACGCTCGGCCTCGGGGCGCTCGCGAGCGTGTCAATGCTGCCGCCCGGGCTGCGCGACAGCTACGGTGAAGCGCCGCTCTCGACACTGGTGTTCGTGCGGGCGCGGTTGAGATAGCTCACTCACCGTCAGGACCGGGCATCCGGCGGGCCGTGCTAGACTGCGGCCATGATCTTCTCGCGCGATACGAGCGCCGAGGCGCGCCGCGTGCTGATCGAGCTGCTGCGACGGAGCACGCCGGCCGAAAAGCTCGCGTTGCTGAACCAGGCGCACGCCACCGCTCGGGTGCTCGCGATGACTGGCCTTCGAATGCGGAACCCGGGCGCCACCGTGGATCAGCTGGAGCGCCGCTATCTCGAACTGATGCTCGGGCGCGATCTCGCGGCCAAGGTGGCGGCCGCCCGCCTGGCCCGGGCTCGATCCGCGACATCCTCCGGCTAGGGCCATGGACCCCGGCCCGGTGGAGGTTGTCCGCGAGGTCGCCGCCATACTGGACCGACTTGGCATCCCCTACGTCGTCGGAGGATCCTTCGCCAGCTCGGTTCATGGGGAAGTTCGCTTCACACGCGACGCAGACATCGTCGTGGACCTCGCGGTCGCGCACATCGAACCCCTGGCTGCGGCACTCGAGCGCAGCTTCTATTTGAGCCGCGAGGCGATGCACGAAGCGGTGCGGAGCCGAGACTCGTTCAACGCCATCCACCTGATCTCGTTCTTCAAGATCGACTTTTACATCCTGGGCCGAGCACCGTTCGACCGGGAGGAACTGCGGCGCCGGGTTCCCGAGCCGAATCCGCCACCCGGTAAGGTCGCCCTGAGCTACAAGACCCCGGAGGACACGGTGCTTCGAAAGCTCGAGTGGTTCAGAAAGGGCGGCGAAGTCTCGGAGCAGCAATGGAAAGACGTCCTCGGCGTGCTCGCGGTCAGCCGTGAGCGGCTCGACAACGACTATCTCGACCGCTGGGCGGCCGAACTCGGCGTCGGCGATCTGCTCGCGAAGGCGCGCGCTGAGGCCCGAGGCGCCTGACCTGCGGCCGCCTCAGCCACGCGTCCTTCCCATCCGCCTCAGGTCCCCGAACACCCGCCGCATGTGCTTCCATGCGAGGCGCTGTCCGGGACGGCCGAGCTTCACGAGCGGAAGCCATTCGGCACTTACGGCGTCGTCGGCTGCGCGCGGCGTGCCCGACTTCCAGCGCGCGAGGTAGTAGAAGTTCATCGTGGGGAAATATCCGAAACCCCTGAGGTAGTAGTGGTCCCAGTAGAATCCGAGCCACTCGAGCCGACCGACGCTCAGTCCGGTCTCCTCGCGCAGCTCACGGCGCGCGGCCCCGACGATGGTCTCCCCCGCCTCCATGAAGCCGCCGGGGATGTCGAGGCAGCCGCGCCGCGGCGCGTGCGCGCGGCGCAGCATCAGCACGGCGCCATCCTTCACGACCACCACTCCCGCGGCCGCGCGGGGATAGTCGTAGATGAGGTAGCGGCAGCGCGGGCAGGTGATGGTGCGAGGGCGGCCGCGCCGCACCCCCGAGGCATCCCGGCGAATGGGCCGGCCGCAGCGCGCGCAGGGGAAGCCGGAGACGGCCGGCGCGCGCCGCCGCGCACCGCGCGGTGCCCGCGCCACGCGAGCCGGCTTCGCTCCCGCGCGTCTCGCCGTCACCGCGCGCTCACCGAGATCACCGCGGGCAGCGGAACCCTGGCTCCGGGGGGTTGGTCGCTCGATCCCTTCTTCCAGTGCCCGAAGCTGGCGTAGCGAAACCCTCCGGCCTCCACGCACAGCTCGGCCTCGTGGCCGCCGTCCATGGACATGGCGTGCGAGAGCATGAGCGGAGCCTTCTGGATCAGCCGCGCGAAATCGCGCATCGTGTACGCGCCCTCGCTGGTGATGACGACCAGCCGCCCGTGGCGGTCCTCCCCTACGGCGGTGCGGTTCGCGACCCGGTCGCTCTCGCGCACGCGGATTCTCCCCGCGCTGTCGAACAGCATGAAAGACTGCGCCAGCTCGCGCCAGCGCAACTCGCGTGGATCGAGCGGCACGCGCTCCAGGTCCAGCACATGCGCGCTTGCGGCGCCTTCCACCGGGGCGGCGACCAGCGCTGCCTTGAACCCGGGGTGCGCGCGCTTCGAGACCACGTGGCCATTGCTCACCAGCATCCCCATGTAGGACCAGTCGGGGTAGAACTGGCCGGCGTTGAAGACCGCGTGCGCCCCGGTGAGGCGCTGCCACTCGACGATGTTGGGCGGCGCGTCCACGGCCTCCTGCGTGAAGTGATGCACTCGCACGATGGCCCGCGCAGGATCGATGCGGAGCAACGCGATGTCGGGCGACCCCTGGCGGCAAAAGGGCGCCCCGCGCATGGTCGCGAACTCGAGGCCGGGTTTCAGCGTCCGCCAGTGCGGGCCGCCCGCGCCGTGGAGCACCGCGTAGGCGCCGGCCGCGACCGCCGCGAGCGCGGCGAGGCGGCCGATGGGCAGACGGCGGTAGGGCATGACGGCACGATTGTGGGCGCGGCAGAAGTGTCAAGTCAAAGGTCGAAGCCGGCCGGAGGACGGAAGCGCGATATGACTCGCAGTGCGCGCGTGACGCACGCGCGCCTATCGAGAAGCTAGGCGGTGCGCGCGCGCTTCTTCAGGGCTTCGCTCACGATCAGCAGGTCGCCGATGTTCTCGAGCGTGACGAGCCCCACGAGTCGCCCGCGGTCCAGCACCGGCAGCGCGGTGCGCGCCCGCTGCCGCAGGCGCTGCAGCACGACCTCCAGCGGCTCGCCCGCCCCGGCGAAGTCCGCGTCGCGTGCGATCACGTCGCCCACCGCCACGCCCGCGCCCTCCCGCTGAAGCGCCCTCGCCAGGTCGGCGCGGCTCAGCATCCCGACCGGCGCCCCGCCCTCGAGCACCGGAAAGTCCTGCTGGCTCCCCGCGATCAGATAGTCCACCGCGCGCTGGAGCGGATCGGTCACGTCGAGCACGCGGAAGTCGGTCAGCATGGCGTCGCGCACCGGGATCCCCGAGAGCGAGGCGCGGGTCTGGACCAGCGCCCGCTCCTCGCCCGCCGCGAGGAACACGAATAGCGCGACGAACATGAGCATGAAGTTGCTACCGAGCAACCCGGCCACTCCGAACAGCAGCGCCACCGCCTGCCCCACGATCGAGGCGACGCGCGTCGCCCGCGCGAACGGCAACCGCATCGCGAGCAGCGCGCGCAGCACCCTGCCACCGTCCATCGGAAACGCCGGCAGCAGATTGAACGCGACCATCGCGATATTCACCGCCAGCAGGGACACGACGAGGCCGCCGCGAAAATCGATCGTCGCCATCGGCAGGCCGATGAAGGAGATCAGCGCCAGCAGGAGCGCCGCGATCGCGACGTTGACCGCGGGCCCGGCGATCGCCACCACCAGCTCCTGCACCGGTTTCTCGGGCATGCGCTCGAGCCGCGCAATGCCGCCGATCGGGAGCAGGATGATGTCGCGGGTGCGGATGCCGAAGCGGCGCGCGGCAAGCGCGTGGCCCAGCTCGTGGAGCAGCACGCACGAGAAGACCAGCACCAGCAGCACGGCGGTCGAGACCGCGCGGCCCAGGTCGCCGCTCGTCACCCCCTGGCTCACCGCCATCCAGACCACGAATAGTAAGAATGTCACGTGCAACTCGACCCGGATCCCGGCGATGCGGCCGATGGCGAGCGACCAGCGCATTGGTGGAGTCTCACACAGCGACCCCTGGCGTCGTCAAACTGCGGGGCCTCGCTCCTGCTACGCCGCGGCTCTGAACTTCGACTCGCGCAGGCGGTGGTACATCTCTTCGAGCGCGAACAGGCTGCGCTCGCGGTCGTGCTGCTCGACCGCGGTGAGACGCGCGGTCTCACCCAGCGCGGCGCGAGCGTGAGGGTCCGCGAGCAGCATGCGGATGCCGTCGGCGAACGCCCCGGTGTCGCGCGCCGGTATCAGCAGCCCCTCGGCGCCCTGTCGCACCAGATCCTGGATAGCCCCCGCCGGGCTCGCCACCACCGGGAGCCCCGCGGCCAGCGCCTGCAGCACGAACAGCCCGCCCGCCTCGTTCGCGATCAGCGGCGCGATCGCGACGTGGCACGCGGCGTAGAGCGCCGGCAGGTCGCCCGCCGGCACCGTCGGCAGCACGCGCACGTGATCGGCAATGCCGAGCTCGCGGGCCTCAGCGCGGAACACCTGGTCCCAGTCGGGATTCGCGGCGTCGCGTCCCGCGATCACGAACTCCACCTGCGGCAGCCGCGCCTTCACCGCGACCACCAGGTCGATGAGCTTGTCGGCGCCGCGGGCGTGGGTCGGCGGCCCCAGGAACAGGGCGCGCGGGCGCTCGCGCGAGGCGAACAGGGCGCCCACTTCAGGCGAGAGCGGCGGGTCGGGATCGGGCCGGAACCGCGTCGTGTCCACGCCGTAGCCGAGCAGCTCGATCGCGCGTCCGAGGCCCGCGTTCAGCCGCACGCGGTTGAACGAGGAGTGCGCGAGCACCAGTCGCGCGCTGGCGAGCAGGTCGAGGCGCTCCTCCATCGCGCGCAGCCGCGAGAGCCCCGCGCACGCGCCGCAGCCCTGGAACGGGTAGTGCTCGCCGCACGGCAGCAGCCGCGGGCGCCGAAGCAGGTCGTCGTTCGGACAAATCGGCCAGAAATCGTGGACGTCCACCAGCACCGGAAGCCCGCGCAGGATCTCGATGACGCGAGAACCCACGGGCCCCGGGCTCGCGACGTGCACGACGTCGGGCGCCTGCTCGAGCGCATCGCCCAGCGCGGCCTCGAACCCTTCGCGACCCGGTCGGCGCACCGCGACACCCGGTGGATCCTCCGGCGTCTGCCAGGGCTCGAGTGCGTTCAGGCACACCGCCTCGACGCGATGGCCGCGGGCCGCCCACAGCGCCGCCAGCTCCGCGAGCCACAGCGCGGGCTCGCTGAGATGCGAGCACTCGACGCCGTCCACGATGAACAGCAGCTTCACGCCGCGCGCTCCTCCTCGTCGTTGCCCTCGAAGAAGGCGGTCAGGGCCTCCAGGTCGTCGCGCGCGGCGCGATGCCCGGGATGGATCCAGAGCGTGTGATAGAGCAGCCGAAGCGAGTCTTCGACGCCGCCCAACTCGAAGCTTGCGGTGGCCGCGATGTACCAGAGCCGCGGTTCGTGCGGTGCGAACGACAGCCCGCGCAGGGCGCGCGACAGTGCCTCGCGCTCGTCGCCGCGATGGAACGCGCTCTCGGCACCCCGCAGCAGCCCCTGCGCGGCGTCGGGATCGGGCGCCAGCTCGAGACCCGGGATGTACTGCTCGAGCGCGTTGACCGCGACCCGCAGCGTCTGCGACACGAAGGGCTCGGGAGGGGTGGCGCTCGAGGCGGCGACGCGATCCGCCAGTGCGGCGAGCGCGCGCGTGATTTCGCTGAGCGAGGGGGTCGAGGACGCGGACACCGGGAGTCCCTCCGAGGCATGAATGGATGCGCGACCCACTCGTGCTCCCGAGCGGGGTGACGGGCTCCGGGTGGAGGCGGCGGACCTGACCCGGGTGGAGATACCGCACGCGGATTATCGGCAGAGCGGTTCCGGGGCTGAACCGGCCACTCGACGAGATCGGCCGCGGGCCCCGGCCGCGAGGCGCAGACGCGGGCCCGGGCGGCCGGGGCGCGCGGGCCGGCAGCAGTCGAGTCAGTGCGGGTGAGTCGGGAATTCCTCGCGATCGGACGCCGACTCGCCGCCGGAGAGTTCCCACCACCTGCGCCACGCCGGCCGCGCCTCCTCCCACCACGCATCCCAGCTGGTGGCCGCCATCACGGCCGTGCCGCCGCGAATGGCGTCCACCAGATCGCCCCGGCCGTACTCGCCTCCCTCGAGCTTCGCCATCAGCCGCAGCGGCTCCTCGAATCCGAGCGGGAGAGCGCGGAGCCTCGACAGGTGGGCCCTCGCGTTCGCCGCCGGGCCGCCCACCGTGGCATCGCGCTGGCTCTCCAGGCCCCGGAACACGATGGGCGAGGCGTCCGCTTCGAGCCGCTCCAGGCTGTCGGTCGCGACCACCGCCCGCAGATCGCTGAGCAGCAGCGCGCCGTACGCGCGGGCGACCGGCCTGGAATCGCGGCAGAGTGCCACCGCGGCCGGGACGGCGAAGCCGCCGAGCCGGGTCGCGCCCGCGATCAGCCGCTGCACCGGTGTCGGCGGCGCGTTGCCGCCGAGCAGCTGAGAAACGCCTCTCTCGCCCACGTCGAACGCGGGGTTCGCGGCGAGCGACTCCACGAGTGCGAAGCCGCGCGCGACGTCCGCTGCGATCAGCGCGTTGAGACGCCGGTGGCGCCTGATGCCGGCCGGATCGACGGTGGTGAGCATGGCGAGCGAGAGCAGTGCGCGGAGGCGCGGGCGCAACGCAGGGTTGCGCGCCACGCGGCTCCGCTCGAGCGCATCGAGCGCGGGCGGCCCCGCCATCGCGAGCCGGAATTGCGCTTCGCGCCACTCCGCCCGGTCGTCGCTCGCGAGCCGCGCGACGAAGCCGCGCAGGCGCGCCGGGTCGTCCGCCAGATCGAGGCCCACGGCGGGCGCCGCGCCAGCGCCGGGCGCCGCGACCGACGTCGAGGAATCGGGCGGCGCCGCGGCGACCATCGCCACGGCCAGCGCCCAGGCGGCGAGCGCGCTAATGCCGGCCGCCCTTCGCGGCCCCGGCCACGCGCAGCAACTGCTCGACCAGATTCCCCGCGACCGCCATGCGGTAGTCGCGGTCGGACCGGATGTCGTCGATGGGCGTGATGTCCCGCGCCAGCGCCGCGCGCGCCCGCGCGGCGGCCTCCACGCCGGGGCTGGCACCGATCAGCGTCCGCTCGGCGTGGCGGGCGCGCACCGGGACCGGCGCTACGCTGCCAAACGCGAGCCGCGCGTCCTGGATCGCGCCGCTCGCCTCGCGAACCAGCAACCCGCAGAAGACCACCTTCGAGATGCTCTGCGCGCGGCGCGTGCCCACCTTGCGGAAAAACGGAATCGCGCGCGGCGACGGAAAGCGCAGGCGAACGGCGGTGATGAGCTCGTCGGGCTCGAGCGCGAGCTCGCGGTAGCCGCGAAACAGCCGGTCGAACGCGACCTCGCGGGTGCCGCGCACCGACTGCACGCACACCGCGGCATCGTGCGCCAGCAGCACCGGCAGCGAATCGCCGGCCGGAGAGGCGTTGGCGATGTTGCCCGCGATCGTGGCGCGGGCCTGGATCTGCCACGCGCCCACCTCCGCCGCGGCCGCGACCAGCGACGGAAAGCGCCGGCGCACCGCCGCGTGCCGCCCGATCTCGCGAAAGGTCGAGAGCGCGCCGATCGTCACGCCGTCACGGGCGGTGCGGATGCCGTGCAGCTCCGCGAGCGGCGTGAGGTCGAGGTAGCTGCGGGCCGGGAGCTGACCGGCGTTGAGATAGACGTAGACGTCGGTGCCGCCCGCGAGCGGGGTCAGGCGCTCGGCGGCGAGCGAGGCATGCAGCAGCTCGAGCGCGTGCTTCAGCGACCGCGGGCGAACCAGCTCGAGCGTGGAGAGCGGGGATCTCATGTCGTGCGGCGGCGCGGGAGCTTCGCCGCCGCACGCACCGCGTCCACGATCTTCTGGTAGCCGGTGCAGCGGCACAGATTTCCTGCGAGTGCCAGGCGCACCTCGTCTTCGCTCGGGACGCGGGGACGGACCGCGCGAAGCAGGGCGTACGCCGAGACCAGCATCCCCGGCGTGCAGATCCCGCACTGGGCGCCCCCCAGCTCCACGAACGCGCGCTGGAGCGCGGAGAGCCGCGATCCCGCGCCCAGGCCCTCGACCGTGACGATCCTCGAGCCGTGGCACTGCCCCGCCGCCACCAGGCAGGAGTTCACCGGCTCGCCGTCGAGCAGCACGGTGCACGCGCCGCACTCGCCCTCGCCGCAGCCTTCCTTGGAGCCGGTGAGCCCGCAATCCTCGCGCAGCACGTCGAGCAGGCGCTTCATCGGGGGCACGCGGACCCGGCGTGGCCTGCCGTTCACGGTGAAGCCCAGCGCGGCGAGCGGCGCGCCGTTCGGGCCGCGCGCTTCGGGCGCGGCCAATGCCCGTCGCGCCCCGCGAGCCCTCATCACGTCCCGCCGCCGTTCAGCGCCCGCATCAGCCGTTCCGGCATTACCGGGATCTCGCGCACCCGCGCGCCGGTGGCGTGCGCGATGGCCGCCACCACAGCTGGCGCGGGGCCGTCCATCGGCAGCTCGCCCACGCCCTTGGCACCGTGCGGCCCGCGCGAGTAGGGGATCTCGACGATCTCGACGTCGATCGGCGGCGCGTCGGCCGAGGTCGGGATGATGTAGTTGGTGAGCTGATGGTTCCACACCCGGCCGTCCTTCCAGCGCACCTCTTCGAGCAGCGCGTAGCCGAGGCCCTGGAGCGTGCCGCCTTCGATCTGCCCTTTTGCCAGCACCGGATGAATCGCCTTGCCGATATCCTGCGCGGTCGTCACCCGGAGCACGCGCGTCTCGCAGGTGTCGAGCTCCACCTCGACCTCGATCGCGCAGCAGGCGTACGAGAACACGCCGTAGGCGTCGCCCGTGTAGTCGTCGTCGTTCCACTCGATCTCGGGCGGCTTCTGGTACCGGCGCTCGACCCGCAGCGCGCCGCGCTCCTTCAAGAAACGCCGCGCGGCACGCTGGAAGTCGGCGGCGCCCGCGAGCGGCCGCTCGGCGAACAGCTCGAGCCGCTCGCGCATGGCGTCCGCGCACTGCGCGAGCAGGCCGCCCACGACCATGATGGTGCGCGAGGCGACGGTGGGTCCGCTGTCCGGCACCAGGCTGGTGTCGGGCGCCTCGACCGTCACGAGCTCCGCCGGGACGCCGAGCGCCTCGGCGACCAGCTGCGCGAACGCGGTGATGGTGCCCTGCCCGATCTCGGTATTCGCGGAGAGGATGCGCGGCCGTCCGTCGGGCGCCAGGTCGAGCGCGGCGCGCGAGCCCAGCTTGTCCTCGCCGCTCCCGGTGAAGCCCGCGCCGTGATAGACCAGCGAGAGCCCGATCCCGCGCCGCAGGCGGCGAACGCCGCGCGCCGCGCCGCCCGCGCGCTCGGCGGCGGCGGCGGCCGCGTTCTCGCGGGAGTAGCGCGCACGTTTCTCCGCGTACCCGGCGCGCTTCGCGGTGCGCTCCAGCACCTCGTGGGTGCCGACGCTTTCGCGCAGCACCTGGCCGGTGGGCGTCACGTCGCCGAGCCGGTAGGCGTTCTTGCGCCGCAGCTCGATCGGATCCTGCCCGAGCGCGTCGGCGATCGCGTCCATGTGGCACTCGGTCGCGTACTGGGTCTGCGGCGCGCCGAATCCGCGGAAGGCGCCGTGGGGTGGTGTGCTGGTCGCGACCGCGCGGGCGGGGATGCGCACGTTGGGGCAGCGGTACGGCCCGCCGGCGTGAATCGCGCCGCGCGAAAGCACCACCGGCGTGAGCGTGACGTAGGCCCCGCCGTCCATCACGATCTCGATCTGTTGCGCCACCAGCGTGCCGTCGCGCATGACCCCGGTTCGGTGGTGGATCACGGCCGGGTGCCGCTTGGTGGTGGCGGCGATGTCCTCCAGCCGGTCGTAAACGATCTTCACCGGCCGGCCGCTCTTCCACGCCAGCAGCGCGGCATGGGCCCCGATCATGGACGGGTACTCCTCCTTACCGCCGAAGCCGCCGCCGGTCACGGTCTGCACCACCCGCACCCGCTCGGGCGGCAGCGCGAACGCGCGCACCAGCGCCTTGTGCACGTAGTAGGGACACTGGAGCGAGCCGCGCACGAAGAGGCCGCCATCCTTCGTGCGCTCGGCGAGCATGGCGTTGTTCTCGATGTAGAGCTGCTCCTGATGCCCGCAGCGATACTCGCCCTCGACCACCCGCTCGGCCGCGGCGAACCCGGCATCCAGATCGCCGCGCGCGATGGTGATCTCCTTGAAGATGTTGTCCTCACCGTAGAGCAGCGCCTTCCTGGCGAGCGAGTCCTCGACCGTGAGCACCGGCTCGAGCGGCTCGTACTCGATCCTCACCGCGCGCAGGCCGGCCTCGGCGCGTTCCGCGCTCTCGTGCGCGAGCAGCAGGATGGGCTCTTCGGCGTGGCGGATCTCGGTCTGGGCGAGCAGCGGCTGGTCGTCCGCGATAAGCGCCACCAGGTTCTCGCCCGGAATGTCGCGCCAGTCGCAGACGGTGAACCCGCTCCAATCGAACGCGGGGTCGAGCTCGATGTTGTGGATGCGCCCGCGCGCGATGGTCGACCGCACGGTGCGGCCGTGGAGCACCCCCGGCACGCGCAGGTCGTCGAGATAGAGGGCGCGCCCGGTGACCTTGTCGAAGCCCTCGAGCCTGGGGACTGAAACCCCGACCGAGGCGGGACGGTGCCGGACTGTGCTTCCGGCGTGGCGGCGAGCGAGCTTCGCGCGGCGCCGCGCCCGGGATTTCAGCGCCGCCATCTCACAGCCCCACGTCCCGATTCACGTTCTTGTAGTAGAGGTAGCGCGCGGGCTCGGAGCTGGTGGCGTAGAACGACTGCGGCACGTACGGGCCCATCCAGATGAAGTCGCCGGCCCTGACCTCGTGCCAGCGGTCGCCCAGGTAGTAGATCCCCTGGCCCTCGAGCATGTAGAGACCGTGCTCCATGAAGTGGGTCTCGGTCACCGGGAGCGAGTAGCCGGGCGGGAACGTGAAGATGTTCATCGCCATGTCCATGCTGGCGTCCGCGGGGAGCAGCGACTTCAGAATCAGCTCCGGCACGCCCATGAACGGCTCGCCCTTCACCTCCGCCTCGTTGCCGAACACATCCGCCGGCTTCGAGGCCCCGAACGGCTCGTAGACCTTCTTGAGCCAGATCAGGCGCGCGTCCTTTGCGGCCACCACCCGAAAGCTCGAGCCGGGGGCGATGTATGCGAAGTCGCCGGGCCTGAGCTGGCGGCCGCGATGGTTGAGGTCGACCTCGGCCTCGCCCGCGACGAGAAAGAAGAACGCCTCGACCGCGGCGGCCAGGGTCTGGCTGCTGCTGCCGCCTGGTGCGACGTCGAGCAGGTACATCGCGAAGCGGGCGCCCATCGCGGGTGACGCGAGGACGCGCGCCGCGGTGCGGTTCCACTCCGGGAGCACGCTCTCCGGAATTCCCTCCGGCGGCAGGATCGCGTAGTTGCGCTCCACCACCGCACGGCTCCCCACCAGGCCCTTCTGTCCCATTCACGCTCCGTTCCAGCCGGTACGGCCCGGCATTCGCCCGGGCGCGCCCCGCGTTTCGCGCTCGCATCGCCGCGGCGTTCCGCCTACATTCGTGCGCCTCGACGACCAGGAGATCCGCATGAGCACGGTGCTGACCCCCGGCAAGATCCGCGACATCCTCGCGCGGCTCGCCGAAGCGAACCGCCGATTCGCGGCAGCCTACCCCGGAGACCGCGCCGACCGCCAGCCCGTTCACACCGTGTACGGCGGCGCGCACCTGTTCAGCGCCGACGTCGCGCGGAAGCTAGGGGAGGCGGCGCTCGCGACGCTCGAGGCGTACGCCCCGGACGCTGCGTCCTTCGCGCGCGCAATCGGGCTGCCGGGCTCGGAGATCCTGCCGTCGCTCGCGGAGGAGACGTCGGCCTTGAAGCCCGCGACCGAGAACGACACCGAGCTGCTTCACCGCGAACGAGAGGCCGCGTCGCTCGCCGAGACCGTGTACGCGCGTGTGGTCGAGAAGCTGCGGCGCGAGCCGGTCGAGGACTATCGCATCGACTTCGAGGACGGCTACGGCAACCGGCCCGACGCCGAGGAGAACGCGCAGGCGGTGGCCGACGCCGAGGAGATGGCGCGCGGGATGGCCGCGGGCTCGCTTCCCCCCTACTCCGGCATCCGCATCAAGCCGCTCTCCGCCGAGCTGCACGGCCGCGCGCTGCGCACGCTCGACCTGTTCGTGGGCACGTTGCTCGAGCGGACAGGCGGAGCGCTGCCCGCCAACTTCGTGGTCACCATTCCCAAGATCACGCTGCCCGAGCAGGTGGAAGCGGTGGCGGACGCCTGCGATCTGCTGGAACGCGCGCATCGGCTCGCGTCCGGCACGCTCAAGCTGGAGCTGATGGTCGAGACGCCGCAGTTCATCGTCGCGGCCGACGGGTCCGTCGCCCTGCCGCGGCTGATCGCCGCGTGCCGCGGCCGCTGCCGCGGTGCCCACTTCGGCACCTACGACTACACCGCGGGTTGCAACATCATCGCCGCCTATCAGCTTCCCTCCCATCCCGCGTGCGACTTCGCGCGCCACGTGATGCAGGTGTGTCTGGCGGGAACCGGCGTGACCCTCTCGGACGGCGCCACCACCGTGATGCCGGTCGGTCCGCACCGCGCGCCGCCCGGCGGCCCGGCGCTCACGCAGCTGCAGCTCGACGAAAACCGCCGCGCGGTGCACCGCGCGTGGAAGATTCACTACGACGACGTGGGGGCGTCGCTCCGGAACGCCTACTACCAGGGCTGGGACCTGAGCCCGGGCCAGCTCCCGACGCGCTACGCCGCGGTGTTCGCGTTCTTCCTCGAGTCGCGCGCGGAGGCTGCGGCGCGCCTCAGGGCGTTCGTGGAGAAGGCGGCGCAGGCGACGCTCATGGGCTCGATCTTCGACGACGCCGCGACCGGGCAGGGGCTGCTCAACTTCTTCCTGCGCGGACTTTCGTGTGGTGCGCTGACCGAGCAAGAGGCGCTGGAGACGGGACTCACGCTCGAAGAGCTGCGTGGGCGGTCATTCGTGAAGATGCTGGACGCGAGAAGGGCGCGGGGCTAGAAAGCGGCGGGCCGGGGTCCCGCAGCGCGACTGCGCAAGCGAATTCCGGCCGCCGGCCGGGCCGCGTGGATTCGAGGTCTTGCGGATTCGAGGTTCTTGAGCCGGGGGAACGGAGGGCGCATATTCCGGCCCGCCCCTTCCCGCATCGAGTGTCGCGACGCCGTTCCAAGCCGTCACCTCCGGAGGCCGCCATGGCCGCTCATCGCCTTCTCCCCACTCTGGCCGTTGTCGTGACCTTCGCGTCGCTCATGCCCTTCACGGCCGGCTCCGCCGCCCGCATGCCGGCAGAGGCCTCGCTGGCCCGGAGGGCGGCGTTGCGCGCGGGAGGCAGAGAGAGTGCGCGGGCCCTGCTCGGCCATCGCCGGCCGCCGGGACTCACTCGCGGATCTCGCGCGCCGGCATCGGGCGCGCGGCATGCTCCGAGCCTGGATCAGGGCGGCCCGCCGCAGCTCGGCGCCCCGGGTCCCGACGCCGTCGCGGGGGTTCCGGATGGATCGGGCGGCATGTATCAGGTCTGGTGGGACTCGCGCGATGAGATCTTCGGCGCGGTCTACGTGCAGCGCTTCACATCTACCGGCGCGGTCGCCCCGGGATGGCCGACCTGGGGCGTGCTGGCCGCCGATGTCGCGCCCGATCAGTTCTTGCCGCTGCTGGTCTCCGACGACGCGGGCGGCGTGATCGTGGTCTGGACCGATTTCCGCAACGGCGACCTGGACATCTACGCGCAGCGGATCAGCCCGGCCGGCGCGCGGTTGTGGGACGCCGGGGGCGTCAAGGTGTGCGGGACCGCGGGGTTCCAATTCGTCAACCTGCTGGTCGGCGACGGCGCGGGCGGCGCGTTCGTGGCCTGGGACGACGCGGGCGATTTGACCGGTCCCGACAACGTGCCGTTCATCCAGCGCATCACGTCCAACGGCGCGAGCGCCACGGGCTGGCCGGCGGGTGGCGTCGCGCTCTGCGCCGCGCCGTGCACCAACTACCTGTCCCACCTCGTGCCCGACGGCGCCGGCGGCGTGATCGCGTTCCGGCTGGAGAGCGGCGCGTACTGGGGGCAGAGATTCTCCGGCACCGGGAGCAAGATGTGGAGTCCGCCCTTCGGCCTGCAGCTCTCGTTCATCTATTCCAACCTCGATGCGACCACCGACGCCGCCGGGGGCACCCTCCTGGTCTGGACCGGTCCCGGCGGAACGCTCTACGCGCAGCGCCTCAACGGCTCGGGCGGCGAGGTGTGGACCCCGGGGGGCGTACCGGTGACGAGCGTCCTGAGCTTCCAGTACGGCCCGGCCATCGCACCCGACGGTTCCGGGGGAGCGCTGATCGCCTGGGCCGACTTTCGGAACAGCCAGTACGACATCTACGCCCAGCGGATCGATTCCGCGGGAGCGCGCGTCGCCGGCTGGCCGGTGGACGGCGCCGCGGTCTGCACCGCCAGCGGGCTGCAGCAGTACCAGGCGATTCTCGGTGACGGGGCGGGAGGCGCGTTCATCTTCTGGGACGATTGGCGGTCTTCCACCGAATTACTCTACGGGCAGCGCCTGTCGAGCTCGGGCGCGGCCTCGTGGACGGCGGACGGAGTCCTGGTGACCGGAGCGCCGTTCGACCCCTACGGCAGCCTGGACCTCACGCTGGACGGGAGCGGCGGAGTGTTCGCGTCGTGGCTGGACTACCGCGCCGGGGAATCCTCTTTCGAGTGGTACGGTCAGCGGTTCGATTCCGGCGGGACGGCGCAATGGACCGTCGGCGGCCTGCCGCTGTTCTCTGAATTCGACTGTCAGCGCGCTCCCGCGGCGGCTCCCGATGGGGCGGGCGGGGCGATCGTGGCATGGCAGGACCGGCGCGGCAGCAACTGGGACCTGTTCGCGAAGCGCGTGGACAGCGCCGGTTCCCCGATCGGATCCACCAGCAGCGTGTGCCTGTCGCCCGACGCGCAGGTCGCACCGGTCGCGATCCCCGACCAGGCGGGCGGTGCGATCGTGGCCTGGGAGGACTACCGTGACCCCCTGAGCCCCGCGATCTACGCGCAGCGGGTCGATGGCGCCGTCGCCCCGCAGTGGACCGCCAACGGCGTGCGGGTCGGCCCGGGCTTCGGGCCGGTCGCGATGACCACCGACGGCGCCAACGGCGCGATCCTCGCCTGGCGAACCGGCGGCGTCACCATTCAGCGCCTGGACGCGAGCGGCTCCGCACCTTGGGGCCCGGGCGGGTTGACCGTGAGCAATTCGGGCTACGAGCCGCAGGTGGTGTCCGATGGCGCGGGGGGAGCGATCGTGGTGTGGCTCGAACCCGTGGGATTCGACTCCACCGTCGTGGCCGCCCTGCGTTTCGACGCAACCGGCGCGGCCGTGTGGGGCCCGGACCCCGTGATCGCGTGCGACCAGGTGGACGCCAAGTACCAGCTCGCGAGCTCGCCCGACGGCACCGGCGGCGTGGTCATGGCGTGGGTGGACGAGCGCACCGGGTCGGTGTTCGTGAGCGCGGCCATCGTGGCCCAGCGCGTCACGAGCGCGGGCGCGATTGCATCCGGCTGGCTCGCCGGAGGCGTGCCGGTTTGCGCCGCCGCCGATCGTCGCCTCTTCCCCGGCATCGCCCCCGACGGCGCGGGCGGCGGGATCGTGACCTGGGCCGACCGCCGCGGCACGTACTGGAGGACCTACGGCCAGCGCCTCGAAGCGACCGGCGCGGCGCCGTGGGCCGCAAACGGCGTCGCGCTGTGCGACGCGGTGGGCGACCAGTGGCCGTGGGCGACCCTGTCGGACGGCGCGGGCGGCGCCCTTCTGACCTGGGCCGACGCCCGCGCCAGCCACTGGGACATCTACGCGCAGCGCGTCAACATCTCGGGCGCGCGCCTGTGGGGCGCCAACGGCGTCGCGGTCACCACCGCGACCGGCCAGCAGACCCACCCGGCGCTGGCGGGTGACGGAGGGAACGGAGCGATCGTGGCGTGGCAGGACTTGCGCGCGCTCCCCTACGACCGCATCTACGTTCAGCGCATCAGCGCGGGCGGCTCGGCCTCGTGGACCCCCGACGGCGTCACCTCGGCCCTCGCGAGCCTGGTGAGCGCGGTCGCCGTTCCAGGGCGCGTGCGCCTCACGTGGGCGACCGGCGCCGCGGACTTCGCCGCCACGCTCGAGCGCCGCGAAGGCGACCTCGCCTGGGCGCCGATCGCCGACGTCCACGCGGACGGCTCGGGGCGTGTCGTGTACGAGGACCGCGAGGTCGCCGCGGGCCGGCGCTACGGGTACCGGCTGCGCGTGATCGAGGGCGGCGTGCCCAACGCTCTCGGCGAAGCGTGGATCACGATCCCGACCGGTCCCGAGTTCGCGCTGGAAGGTGCGCGGCCCAATCCGGCACCGGGAGCGTTTGAAGTCTGGTTCGGCTTGCCCGAGGCTTCCCCCGCGCGAATCGAGCTGTTCGACCTGGGCGGCCGCCGGCTGCTGGTGCGCGAGCTGGAAGCGAACGAGCCGGGACGCCACCTGCTGCGCCTCGAGGAAGCGGGTGCCCTCGCGCCGGGGCTCTTCTGGCTCAGGCTGTCGCAGGGCGCCCGGAGCGCGACGTCGAAGGTGTGCGTCATGCGGTAGCGCGGGGCCCCGGCGCGTCTCAAGGCGTTCGTGGAGCAGGCGGAACAGGCAACGCTCATGGGCTCGATCTTCGACGACGCCGCGACCGGCCAGGGGCTGCTCAACTTCTTCCTGCGGGGCCTCTCGTGCGGCGCGCTGACCGAGGAGGAGGCGCTGGAGACGGGGCTGACGCTGGATGAGCTGCGCGGGCGGTCGTTCGTGAAGATGCTGGACGCGAGAAGGGCGAAGGGCGGTTAGGCCGCGCCGCGCGCGCGCGCTGGGGGAGGGGGTCACGATGGAAACCACCGCGGTATTCGCCGAGATCATCGTCATCGGCATTCAGGCGTGCGTGTGGCTCGCGCTTCTGGTGGCGTGGGCGTTCGGCGCCGACTGGATCGACCTCGAGGGCCTCAAGGGATGGGAGGCGCTCGCGACCATCTTCGCCGTCGCCGTGGCCTACACGCTCGGCGTCGTCGTCGATCGAGTGGCGGATTTTGTGGATGACCCCGTCCTCAGGTGGACGAGGAATTTGGCGGCATGGCTCGGGGGCAAGCGCGCGACGAAGGGCCCCGCTGAGACGAGCAGAGCCAGGTTCCGAGAATCGCGCGTGCGTGTCTTGCACGCGGTCGGCGCCCTGGCGGCCTTCCTCGAATACCAGCGCAGCCGCCAGCGAATCGCTCGAGGGACACTGTTCAATCTTCCTCTCATTCTCGTCTTCGGGCATCTCTTCCTCGCGCGGCGCTGTGGCGCGACCGCCGACATTCTCGCAGGGTTCGACGCGCTGTTGGTCACTCTGTCCCTTTTCGCCCTGTTCGCGGCGTTCCGCATCGATCACGCCCACTCCAAGTGGCTCAAGGCCGCCGATGATCTCGCCTCGGGCGCAACCGCAGGACCCGCAACGCCGCCTTCAGCCGGGGCTTCCCCCGGTGGGGGAGCAAGAGCATGAGATCCGCCGCGATCTGCTACCGGCGCCGCGGGAGCCGCATCGAGTTCCTGCTGGTGAGGACCAAGGGCGGCGAGCGCTGGACGTTTCCGAAGGGCCACGTGAAGAAGGCCGAGCGCCCCGCGGAGGCGGCCGCGCGCGAGGCGCGCGAGGAGGCGGGCGTGAGCGGGCGGGTCGAGACCGCAGAGCTGCTGCGCTATCGCTACCCCTCCGGACCCGCCGGGACAGGGGACCACGAAGTGCGCGCCTTCATGATGGAAGTGAGCGAGATCGCCCCGCCCGAGGAGCCGTGGCGCCGGCCGCGCTGGTTCCAGCCCGCGGCGGCGCTCAAGAAGCTCGACGAGGGCCGCCCCGCCCTCTACGCCCGCGAACACGCGCGGCTGCTGGAAGCCGCGCTTGCGAAGCTTCGGCCGGGGCGCGCCCCGGCGAAGGTGCCGGTCGCGCGCCGGCGCGCGGCCGTCAGCTCCCGCGATAGGTCGAGTACCCGAACGGACTCAGCAGCAGCGGGACGTGGTAGTTCTGCGCGGGGTCGCTCACCTCGAAGGTGACGACGACTTCGGGATAAAAGCTCCGCACCTCGCTCGCGCGGTAGTAGATGCCGGTCATGAAGGTGAGGCGGTAGAGGCCGGCGTCGATCCTCGTTCCCGCGGCGATGAGATCGCGCACCCGGCCGTCGCCGTCGGTGACGCGCTCCCCGAGCGCGGTCCAGCCGTGCTCGGCGTGGAAGATCTCGAGCCGCACCGGCACCCCGCGCGCCGGGGCGCCCACCGACAGGTCGAGCACGTGCGTGGTGATCGCGCTCATGGCCGCGCGTCCAGCAGCTTCTCGAGCCTCAAGAAGGTGATCTTCATCTGCTCCTCCGCGGCGACCGCGATCTCCAGATCCGCGTCGTGCGTCATCCGTGAGCGCAGCAGCTCGAGCATCCGGTCCGCGCTCTTGCCGGTCGCGCAGACGATGAAAATGTAGCCGAACTTGTCCTCGTAGGCACGGTTTCCTTCGGCCAGCGCCCGGAGCGTCGCCTCGGAGGCCGCCGCCGCGGCGCGCTGCTCCTCCCCCGCCCACGCGGCGGTGGTCGCGAACTTCTCCCGCAGCGCGTCGAGGTCGCCGATGGGCGGATGGTGGGCGAACCCTTCGAGCCAGTCGGCATGGACCAGCTCCCGGAACGCGCCGCGGGCGGCGGCCAACACCGCATCCACATCGCGGAACGGCCGGGACTCGCACATGCGATCGACCCAGCGTGCGGCGCCGCAGCAGCGCTCGAGCGCGGCGCGCGCCTCTTCGGCCGGCGCCCGGTTCAGTTGCTCGAGCGTCACGGCCTCACCCCGCCCACGAGGCCGAGAGCCGCCGCGCCAGCTCGCGCGTGAAGCGATAGCCGGCGAACAACGGCGCGGGCGCGGTGAACTCTTCGGGTGAATGGCTGACGCCGCCCCGGCTCGGCACGAACACCATGAGCGCGGGTACCGAGGCGCGCGCGAACTCCATGGCGTCGTGCGCGGCGCCGCTCGCCATGCGGCGGTACGACAGGCCCAGCTCGCGCGCGAGCGGCTCGGCGGCGGCCACGAGCGCGGGCGAGAGCGGCGTCGGGTCCTGGCGCGAGGCTTCCTCGAACGCCACCTTCACCTCGCGCCGGCCGGCGATCTCCGCGCAGCGGCGCTGCAGCTCGCGCTCCATCGCCGCGAGGATCGCGGCGTCGGTGTGCCGCACCTCGAGCCACAACTCGCACGCGCCCGGCACCACGTTGAAGAGCCCGGGCCGGGGGCTGACGTTCCCCGCGGTCGCGACCGCCGGCTCGCCGCGCTCGCGCGCCAGCGATTCGGCCGCGAGGATCATCTCGGCCGCCGCGGCCAGCGCGTCCTTCCGCATGGTCTGCGGCGTGGTGCCGGAATGCCGCGCCTCGCCGGCGACGCGGGCGCGCAGCCGCCGGTAGCCCGCGATGTGCTCGACGATCCCGATCGCGAGCCCCTCGCGCTCCAGCACCGGACCCTGCTCGATGTGAAGCTCCAGCATCACCCCGGCGCGGAACGGCGGCTCGAACGGTCGCGCGCCGTGCGCGAGCGGCGCGGCGCAGCCCGCGGCGCGCACGGCCTCGAGCGCCGCGCGCCAGGTGACGCCGGCGCCGTCCACGGCCGCGTCCAGCTCCTCGACGCGCGCCAGGCCGAGCAGGCTCCTCGCCCCGATCATGTGCGCGGAAAAGCGGCTGCCCTCCTCTTCGCAGGTGATGAAGCCCACCACCGGGAGCTTCCCCTTACCGCGCAGCTCGGCGGCGATCAGGAGCCCCGCGATCGCGCCGTAGGCGCCGTCGAAGCGACCGCCTTCGACCACCGAGTCGAGGTGGGAGCCCACCATAAGCACCGGCCGCCCGGGCTGGTCGGGCGAGAGCGCGGGGTCGTGGAAGAAGAGGTTGCCGGCCGCGTCGAAGCTCGCGGTCAGCCCGAGCGTGACCGCGCGCTCGCGCAGCCAGCGGTGCGCCTCCCCCCAGGCGCAGTCGTAGGCGAGGCGCGTGACGCCCGGTCCCGCGGCGCCGAAGCGCGCCAGCGAATCGAGCGTCTCGGCCAGCGTGCGCTCGGAGACTTCGAGGGCGGGGCTCATGGAGCCGCGTAGGCTATCGCATTCGAGAGCCCCGCGGGAGTCTTCTGTGGGCGCACGTCCCCATCCCCTGCCTCTGGTGCGCGGGCCGGCGCACTCGCGCGCCCCGGCCCGTCACCGACGCCAGCACGGGACGACAGATGCCCTATGGCAGCAAGATCGTCTTCTTGCGATCACGGAACGTACTCGCCTCGATCCGATAGAAATACACGCCGGGTCCGGCGATTGCCCCGGAAGAGGTTCGCTGATCCCACCTCACTGCGTGATAGCCGGCCGGGTAGTAGCGGTTGGCCAGCATCTGCAGGCGGCGGCCTTGCACGTCGAAGATTTCGAGCCGCACCATCGCCCCGACCGGCAGCTCGAAGCGAATCGCGGTCGTCCCGCGGAACGGGTTGGGCTGGTTCTGGCGCAGGGCGAACTGCGCCGGCACCACGGGGAGCGGGACCCGAGTATTCGACTGCATTCCCGGCAGCGACTTCGAGGCAGAGAGTGTGGCGTCCACCGCCAGGAAGTACTCGCGCACCTGACCCGCCTCCTGCGGCGGGATCGAGTAGCCGAGCACCAGCGTGTCCGGACCCGCGAGCGTCACGCGGTCAGCATCGGGCGTTCCGACCACCGATGTGATGTCACCATGGCGGCTGGACTCGACCGCGAGCAGCGAGGCCCACTGGAGCGTCGGCGACGCGCTTGCGGGTGCCAGGCGCCCCACGAAGCGCAGGCGGCCTTCGCCCAGGAACAGCAGCCGCAGGCTGTGGCCGACGACGGGACCCATGACCAGCTCGTCGAATGCCCTGCGGGGAGAGCGCTGGTCGAGCGTCTGCCACTCACCCGTGGCATCCGGGGCCTGAGCGAGAATCATGCACGGACTCGCTCCGCGCTCGCCGATGACGCGGGCCGCATCCAGCACCACCAATGTCGAATCCGAGGGCGAACCGCCTCCCTCGGCATCAAGCTGGACCGTGAGCGTGTCGCCGGCCGCGACCGTGACCTCCCCGCCCGCATCCAGGGCCGCGGTCAGATCGGTCCCGTCCGCCGCCGTCACCCGAACTGCGGCGACCCGGGTGCCGAGCACCACGTCGCCCCTGATGCTGTAGGCCGTGACCCCCGGCGCGTGGTCCACCACCCGCAGTCGCGCCGCGTCGAGTGCGGTGGGGAGCGTACCGGTCTGCCGCAGCCGCACCCGGTAGGCACCCTGTTCGACGGCGGGCGGTACGGCGAGGCGGCAGACGTCACTCGCGTTCTCACCCGCCAGCGCACCATCCAGCAGCGAATTCTCGACGTACGCCTCCGGCGTCACTTGCTCCCCGCTCGAGGCGCCGACCGCTCGTCGCGCCCGCAGTCCCCCGCCGCCCCCACCGCCCGAGCCGCCGAACATCCCGTCGCCTCCATCACAAAGGATGAGTGGCCCGGCCGCCGCCTGATTGCTCAGCCCCGACCAGTGATCGTGGTCGTCAAGCGACTTCATCCGAAAGTACCAAGTGCTGCTGCCCATACCCGAAAGGGTCAGCGCCTCGGCTGACCCCGGCGCCCCGGGGGCGTTCGTGGCGACGGGCGTGGCCAGGTTCCAGTTCGCGTCCGTGATCAGGACCAGCGACTTGCGCAGATCGTACTGCTGCACCGGGCCGCTCACCGCCAATGCCGAATCGTCGGCGGGTGCGGTCCACGTGAGCTGAATGGTCCCCGCGCTCACGGTGCAGGCAAGCAGGTCGGTCACCGGCTCCGGGCGAATAGCATCGCAGGCGTCGATGACCCAAGTCGAGCCCACCGTCACCCACTTCGCGACCGACGGGATCGAGCGGCCCCCGATCGAGTCGCAGGCGAATACATAATAGTCCCCGGGCGGCGCGAGGTGGCCATTGGCGGGCGCGGTCACCAGCAGCCGGGAGGGATTCGAGGCCCTGACGAAGCTGACCGGCACGTACCGCTGGTTCTGGTCGAACCCGTGCGTCGTCGCGCCGGGTCGGATCATGCCCACCCGGTCGATGGTCTGGGCGCTGTCACAGGCCACCGTGAACAACTGTCCGAACTTCACGCGTGACGGACTGCAGGTGAGGGCCGCCCGCGTGACGTAGGCGCCGTTCGAGTCGAACAAGTACGGAGGCTCGTAAACGGTCCCCCAGAACGAGTCCTGTAAGTCCGTTGCGCTCTCGTTGCTGCCCCCCGCGGAGAGCACCCGGCCGTCGGGCATGAGAACTGCCGTGGAATGCCGGTTCCGCACCCGCGGCTCCTCGGCAAGTTCCGCGGACCAGAGTCCGGTGACGGGGTTCCAGATCTGGGGCTTGGATTTCGTCGCAATGCCGCGTCCGCCTGTAACCAGCACCTCCCCGGTGGGCAACAGCGTCAGGTTGTGACTCTTCCGAGTCGAGAGCGCCCCGGACCCCGCGGCCACGCCGCGCCAGCCGCCCGAGCCGCCGTTAGCGCTGAAGGCGATGACGTACGAGAGAGGAGACTGACCCACGTAATCAAAGTTGCCTCCACATTTCAGGATCTTCACCGAGTCGGAGCCCGCGGAGTACATCACCGCGGCACCGCCCCAGAAGGACTGGTTGGACCATCGCGACGGTGGCGGCTGCCAGCCGCGGTTGGCCGCCGTTGAGTCCGGATTGAGGAGCATGGTTGTGTCGTTGGAGCAGCCGGCACAACCGGTGGAGACGTTTGGACCCACCCATGCCACATAGCCGTTCGGCAGCACGAACATGAACGGGTACGTGGACGGCATCAGCTTCGGCGCCCAGTGCAGCGTCTTCCATTGCTCGCCGGCCGCAGCCGTGGGGACGAAGCGTTGGATCACCCGGTTCTTGACCGGCTTCAGCGGAATGAACGCCACGACCTGGCCGGCCCGGGGGCCAAGTGACCCCATGGATGGCATCTGCCGCCACGCGGAGTCCGCGCTCTGCGTCGCCCCCAGGGGCAGACCCCACACATCGTCCCGCTGCCCGCCACTGGTCAAGCCATTGCCGTCACCACCGACGATCAGCATCAGTTGCCGCTTGTCCTCGTAGATGGCGGCGTGGTCCATGCGGACCGCGGGGCGTCCCGCCGGATTGAGCTTCTTCCAACTGTAGATCGTCCCGGTCTTGTCGCGTTGCAGCACCCAGGCGTCGTTGAGCAGCGCGCCGGCCGAGTCGCGCCCGCCGAAGAGGACCATCTGCTGCTTCTGGTTGGGGCCGATCAGTGGATGCGCGGCCGGATCGAAGATGGCGGCGTGGCCCTCGCGCTTCGACGGGGCCGCGTTGGTGTCGGCGTTCGCCGCGACGGCGACGTACCAGCTCGGGGGATTGGTACCGAGTCGCAGCGCGTAGACGGCATTGTCGGCGAGGCCATTTGCATCCCTTCCCCCGAACACCAGCAGGCGAGTCGAGTCGGCCGACCCATTCGGTGGGACCCGGTCGTATACCGCCACGTGGCCGAGGCGGGGCGAGGGAGCATCTCCCGTCGGAAGAAGTTCAGTCCACTCCCACCGCAATGTGGAGTAACGATAAAACAGTTCGTGAACATCATTCTTGAGCGTCGCGCTCAAGTCCTGTCCCCCGAGAATGATCATCGCCTTGTCGCCCAGGCCCGTCCTTGCAGGCGTAAAGATGATTTCAGCCCCGGCATGCTTCCATCGTTTGCTCGGAGGCGTGCCGCTGGCGCCGGGATCATAGAGCTGCCAGCGCTGCCCGATATCGCTGTAGTCCTCCCGGTACGTGAACTGCAGATTGTCCAGATATTCTCCGTTTGCCTTGATGCCGCCAAACATGGCCGATTCTTCGCCGCCCAAGTTGACCGCCGAGTGCCCCGTCCTCGTGTACTGCGTCCCCGGCGAGGCAATCACCTGCTCTCCGCGCCAGAAGGGGGTAGCGGAGGTGATCGCGTAGGTACGAAGGTCGTTCTGCGCGACGTCGTTGCTATCCACCCCGCCGTACATCATCATTTGGTAATGGTCATCACCCTGTACAACCAAAATACTACCATCAAATAGTGATATACAGGTTGGATACCATCGATTCGAGGGCATCGAATCGGGTTTCACCCAGCCCCTGGTGGCATTGCCGTATTGCTTCGGGTCGAAGAGCTCGGCGAAGCGCGAACCAGACTGCGCGTCCCCGGTGGCGCCAAATCCGCCGCCGAAAACGCCCAGCCTCCCGTCGGCCAGGGTCGAATGCCCACCGCAGAAACTCTCCACATAGTCGGGCTCGGTCCCCTGCCCGGTGCGCACGTTGACATGGCGTGCGTGCGTGCTGTCAGTTGCGTTCAGCATCAGGTGCGCGTCGAAGCCGTGGTACCAATAGAGCACGTGAGTAGAGTCGGCATTCCCGCGCAGCGCCGCCATGTGCACCGCGACCACGCCGGGAGTGGAGGTCTCGGTGGAATCGCGCATCAAGAACTGTGAGTTCCAGCGACCCTGAGTAGATGGGCCTTGCGCCAGCACCGGTGCGGGAAGAAGCGTGAGAACGGCGAGCGTGAAGAGGGAAAATAGCGGTGCCGCCGGGAGCGCCAACGCACAGCGGCGAGGAGCAAATGGAGACGGATGCATGGCAGCCCTGCCTTCCTGGAAGACCGCGCCACCAGCGGCGCGGTCTCATGTCCGTCATTCCGGAGGGGAGTTGACCGGGCGAAACGATCAGAGCTCCATCTCTCCATCACCTCCGATCAGACGCTTCCTCTGGCTCAATTAACCACCACGGCGCGGCGGACCAGCATTTGCGCCCCCTGCCGCAGACGCAGCCAGTAGACTCCCGGCGCGAGGTTGCCGTCGCTGAAACGCAGCGCGTGAAGACCCGCGCCCAGGCCCCCCACCTCGTGGCCGAGCAGCCGCCGGCCGCTGACCTCGAACAAGTCGAGCGTCGCCGGCGAGTCCGTCGGCAGCGTGAACCACACCACCGGCACCCCACTCGTGGGGTTGGGCCGGAATCCCTCGAGGCCGATTGCCAGGGCTGTCGGCACCTCCACCCACACTTCGGCCGTGGTCTCCTCCGCTCCTCCCGCGAGATAACTCAACCGGTAGGCGTAGCGGGTGCCGGGGACCACGGACCGGTCGCGGTACTTGATGTGGCCGCTCCCGTCGGCGTAGACCGTTCCCAGGCTGCGCCAGTCCTCGATCGCGCTCTTGCGCCCCACCGTGATCGACGTGCTCAGGCCCGCGGCCGCATGCCAGCGCAAGACCACCTCCTCGGGCCGTGCCTCCACGCTCACCAGCGACACCAGCGCCGGCACCGGCCCGTCGGTCACCAGCTTTTGAGCGTAGATATCACTGCCTAGCCCTCCCTCCCACACCACGATGGCCCCGGATCCCGAATTGACGATCGATGGGTTAAACCCATCCTGCGGAGGGTCGGCGACGGGGATGCCTTCCTGCGGCCAGCCTGCCGCGATCGCCCCGGTCGCGGTCAGGTGCTGCGCGTGAATCCTCCAGGGTCCAGTATCGGTCTGGTTCTCGAACGCGAGGTATGCGCCCCCCGCGCCATCCTCGGCGATCGTCGGACTGTATTCCGCGCCTTCGACGTTTGAAACCAGCCGCCCGCCGACCGGCCACCCCGGCGCGATGGCTCCCGAGCCCCGCATCCGCACGGCGTAGATCTCCCCCCCATATGCCCGGTAGTCGTCCCACGCGGCGACGAACCCGCCCTGCCCGTCGGGGATGAGACGCGCGCCCAACTGCCCGTAGAACTCCGCGCACACCGGCAGCCCGTCGGCCGCCCAGCCGGCTGCGGTCTCTCCCCCGGCCGTCACGTGTTGCGCGTAGATGTCCTGCCACGGCAGGCGCACCCCGAAGCCCGGGTAGTTGCGATGGTCGGTCCAGGCCGCGAATGCTCCCCCCGCTCCATCGCTGCAGACCGCGTCGAGAGCCTGGCCGTCGTTTGCGGCGCTCACCACCGCCCCGCCGGGCGGCCAGCCCGGGTCGGCGTTGCCATCGCCGGTCAGCCGCTGCGCGTAGATGTCGCCTTCCCACTGATAGACGACGATCGCGCCGCCATCCCCGGTGGCGACCAGCCCCGGATAGCACTCGCTGGCCGGGCTGTTCGCCACGGGAACGCCATCAGGCGCCCATCCGGCTGCTACCGTTCCCTCCGCCGTCACGCGAATCGCGTAGACGTCCGGATTGATGAAGTAATAGCCGCTCCCGTTCCGGAAGTCCCCCCAGGCGATCACCGCCCCTCCCGCGCCGTCGGCCACCACGGCCGGCAGGCGCTGATCGTCCGGAGCCCGGCACACCGGCAGCCCGTTCACCGGCCAGCCCGGGGCCCGCTCGCCGCTGCCCAGCACGCGCAGGGCGTAGATGTCGTCGCCCGTGCTGAAGTAGTCACGGGAATCTTGCCAGACGACGATCGCGCCGCCCGTCCCATCTGCGGTGATTGAATGGTTGACCTGGCTATACGCTGCCACGGTCAGGGGCAGCCCGCTCGGAGGCCAGCCCGGGGCCAGCACTCCCGAGGCGGTCACGTGGTGCAGGTAGAGGTCGGAATATTGACCGCTGCGGAAATCACGCCACGCCACGAAGACCCCGCGGGAGCCGTCCGGTGTCGCGAGAGGATAGTCCTGCGTCCCCGGAGAGGTGCAGACCGGCACGCCCGAGGGAGTCCACTGTGCGTGGGCGGCCGAAGCCGCGAACAGGCCGAGGAAAGAGCCCAGCAAGATGCGGCGTGGGGTGGAGATGGGATAGCTCATGGACCGCCTTCGGCTCGTGCCGACGGAGAACTCAACTTCAAGGCTAGCACTTACCGCCGCTTGGGCAAATGCTAGTCGACCACCACCGCGTGGCGGACCAGCATCTGTGCCCCCTGGCGGAGGCGCAGCCAGCGGTGCGCCTCGCCCCAGGCGCGGTCGTATGCGAGGCGCGTCACACTCGGTCCGGCGGCGCCGAAGCGCGCCAGCGAATCGAGCGTCTCGGCCAGCGTGCGCTCGGAGACCTCGAACGCAGCGGTCATGCGCGCGGGCGCTCGTAGGGCGCGATGTGCTCCCACTCGCTCGCGTCCGAGCGCGCGACGACCGCTACCACCGGCTCGGTGTCGCTGGCGTTGAACACCTCGTGCGGCACGCCCGGCTCGATGAAGATGAAATCGCCGGCCCGGTTCTCGACCGACTTCGCGAGCCCGGGGCCGTACTCGTGGCGCACGCGGCCCTCGAGGATGTAGAGCATGACCTCGAAGCCGACGTGGATGTGCGCCTTCGCCACGCCGCCCGGCGGAATGGTCGCCACGTTCATCGAGAGCTGCTTCGAGCCCACGTTGTGGGCGGCCATGCCGGCCTTGTAATGAATGCCGTTCCAGTCGCGGCAGTTGCCGCTCGCGCGGATCACGGTGATGCCGTCGCCGCGCTCTATTCGGGGCTTCATCTCGCTGCTGGTCATGCCGCCGCCTCCTCGTGGCAGGTGAGGCCGGGAGCTTACTCCAGCGCGGCGGGGTCGCGCGCGGTAGTCTGTTCGACGCACGCGTATCCATCGGGCTCTGTTCGCGCGGCATCCCCAAGATGATCAGCACCGGCTCGAGGCGCAGGAATCGAGGAAGTAACGATGCGCGGGCGGAACCGAGACAATCCTTGTTCCACGCGGTCCGAGTGCGGTAGCCTTCGCGTCGGCGACAGTGACACATCAGCATCCTTGGACGCTTCATCAACTCGCACCCCACGCTTGCCCCGGCCGCACCCGCGGCGCCCGCGTGGGACTTCCGGAGGCCCCCATGAAACGCATCGCGGCGCTGTTGCTTCTCGCGTCCACCCTCGTCCTCCCCCGCGTCGCCCCGGCGGCGCCCATTACCGACCCGAACGATCCTCGCTCCTGGCAGGGGGCGACCCTCGAGACCTTCACCTTCCTGCTCGGCTTCGCGTCCAACGAGGCACTCGTCGCCGCCGGCATCCTGGACGACGGCGTGTTCCCGAACACGGCCACCTACGCCTCCACCTTCTCGCTCGCCAATTCTCCGTGCCTGACGAGCCCGCCCGGGATCACGCCGCCCACCTACATCGGTCTCGTGCAGGGCTGCTCAGGCTACAGCTACATCCCGGCCAACTACGGCTACACCTGCGGCGGCGCCTCCTTGCCCGACTACGCCGCGCGCGGCCGCTGCCTGGACATGTGGTGGATCCAGGACCTCGGCGACGGCGACGTGACGACCGCGAACCTCTGGGATCTCGGCGGCCCCGCGAATCAGGTCGCCGTGTTTCCGATCATTGACCACGGTCCGCTGCCGCAAGAGGCCATCGAGTACTCGGTGTTCCTGTCCAACAACCCGAACGCGACCACGGTCGGCCTGGACGGGAGCACGCAGTGGGTGGCGGCGAAGCTCGACAAGGTCTATCTCGAAGGCTGGATCTCGACCTGGATCGCCGACGGATTCACCACCGTCTGGCGGCTGCCGGGCGGGCAGACGTTCCGCTACGTGAACGTCACGTCGGGCGGGCCGGCCTCGCTGCAGCACGATGGCGACGACGAGATTGATACCGTCATCGGCCTGACCTCCGGGGGCGAGCCGGTGTGCCCGGGCAGCGGCGACCGCGATGGCGATGGCGTGTGCGACGGGACCGACAACTGCCCGGACATCGCGAACCCGCTTCAGGAGGACAGCGACCACGACGGCATCGGCGACGCCTGCGACGCCGGGTGCGCGGGCGAAAACCAGTCCCCATCATTCACCGCGCCGACGCCCGCGTGCGGCGGAGTGTTGAACGCCGTGGCAGGCCAGGCCCTCCACTTCTCGGTGCGTGCCTCCGATCCCGACGCCGGCGCCCGTGTTGCCTTGAGCGCCTTGGGGCTCCCGGCCGGGGCCGTGGCGACCCCGGCTTTGCCCGACACCGGCAATCCCGTGAGCGCGGACATCGACTGGACGCCGGTCGCGGGCGACGTCGGTGACCACGGGATCGTCTTCCGCGCGAGCGACGAGTGCCAGGCGGCAGCACGGTGCTCGCTCACGGTCCGCGTCACGGACAACCGCGCTCCGGATTGCTCGGGAGCGCACGTCGAAGCGGACGAGCTGTGGCCGCCGAACCACTGGCTCGTTCCGATCCAGATCGTCGGCATCACCGACCCCGACGGGGATTCCATCACGGTCCACGCCACGAGCGTCACGCAGGACGAGTCCGTGGACGACCGGGGCGACGGCTCCACCTGTCCCGACGCGGTGGCCGGAGCGGACAGCACCTGGGTGCGTGCCGAGCGCTCCGGGCGCGGCAATGGCCGTGTCTACGAGATCGCCTTCACGGCGACGGACGGCCGCGGCGGCTCGTGCCGCGGGCGCGTTCGCGTCTGCGTGCCGCACGACCAGCGGCCGGGCCCGGACCCGGACTGCGTGGACGACGGACAGGAATTCAACTCGCTCGGGGAATGCAGCCGCGCGCAGAGCACCCCGCGCACGGGCGTGGGCCGGGGCGGCCTCAAGATTCTCGGCGTCACCGGGACCACGGCGCAGATCGAATACACGATCGCGGAGGAGGCTGACGTCACGCTGGCGTTGTTCGACGTCTCGGGACGCCGGCTGGCGACGATCGAGAACGTTCACCGCGCGGCGGGCACGACGAACGTGAGCTGGGACTCCGGCTCGCTCCGTCGCGGCATCTATTTCCTGCGGCTCTCGATGGGCCGGACCTCGATCTCGAAGTCGGTCCTTCTCGGGAAGTAGCTCCCGACCGAAGTCACGAAACGGGCGGCGGTCGTCCGGATGTCCGGGCGGCCATGCCGCCGCCTCCTCGTGGCTGGGTGAGCGGCCGGGAGCTTACCCCAGGGCGGCGGGGTCGCGCGCGGGCCGCGTGACGACGCGGCCACTCGGCGCGCCGACGAAACGCGCCGCGTCGTAGACCAGCGCGCCGCGCAGGTAGGTGCGCTCGACGCGGCCCACCACATCCAGGCCCGCGTACGGCGTCATCGGATGCCGCTGGTGGAGACGCGTCGCATCAACCGTCCAGCGGGTCTCGGCGTCCCACACGACGAAGTCGGCGTCGCGCCCGGGCGCGATCGCGCCCTTCGTGGCTTCGAGCCCAGCGAGACGCGCGGGGCTCAAGCTCATCCAGCGCGCGAGGTCGGCGGGCGTGAAGCCCCGCCCGCGGGCCTCCGTCCACATCACGGGAAGCCCCAGCTCGAGCGAGGCGATCCCGCCCCATGCGGCCGTGAAGTCGCCGCGGTCGAGAAGCTTCATGGCCGGCGGACACGGCGAGTGGTCGGATGCGACGAGATCGATCACGCCTTCGCGCAGCGCATCCCACAGCCTTTCGCGATTCTCGCGCTCGCGGATCGGCGGCGCGCACTTGAAGAGCGTATCGCCCCCGCGGATCGATTGGGCCTCGAACCGCAGGTAGTGCGGGCAGGTCTCGACCGTGAGCGGCAGGCCGCGCCGCTTCGCCTCGCGCAGCATCGGCACCGCGTGCGCCGAAGAGAGATGCACGACGTGGGTGCGGCATCCAGTGGCTTCGCACAGCAGGAGCAGCAACGCGATCGCCTGATCCTCGGCCTCGTGCGGGCGCGCGTTGAGCCACGTCGAGTAGCGCCGCGCATCGCGGCGCGCGACCGCCTCGAGCGCGGACTCGATCGGGCCCGGCAGCTCGGCGTGAGCCAGAAGCGGCAGGCCGAGCCGGGCGATCTCCGGCATCGCGGCCTGGAGGTCGGCCTGCCCCACGTGCCGGAACTCGCTCACCCCGGACGGCACCAGGAAGCACTTGAAGCCGAGCACGCCCGCGGCGGCCAGCGGCGCGAGCTCGGCCAGGTTGCCCGGCACCACGCCGCCCCAGAACGCGACGTCCACCGCGAGCTTGCCGGTGGTGGCGGCGCGCTTCAGGCGCAGCGCCTCGGCGGTGGTGGTCGCGGGCACGCTGTTGAGCGGCATGTCCACCAGCGTGGTGACGCCGCCCGCCGCGGCCGCTCGAGTCGCGGTCGCGAACCCCTCCCACTCGGTGCGGCCCGGCTCGTTCAAGTGAACGTGGGTGTCCACCAGTCCGGGCAGGAGCCAGCGCTCGCCGAGATCCTCGGCGCCCCGCGCCGCAGGGTCGTTCGCCACTCGCGGGTCGTCGGGCGGCAGCACCGCGGCGATGCGGCCGTCGCGCACCACCACCACCGCGTCCTCGATGCCGCGGGGCAGCACCGTGCGGCGCGAGCGCAGCGCGAGAAGGTTCGGAGACATGGCGTGCAGGATAGGGCGCGCGCGCGCGCGATGCACGGGGGGCGCGTGGGTGAAACCGCGCGGCCGCACTCGTGAGCCGGAAAAATCGCGGCGCTGCGGCCGCAGCGGGTGGGTGAAACCGCGTGGAACGGAGGTTGCAGTCACGTCTCCCTTGAATCGTGGCGGCGCGTCCCCCGGCGCGCCCGCCACGGCCACTTCGCATTCGGAGGAATACGTGACCGCGCCGGCCCTGCTCGCATCGATCCTGCTCGCACTCGGCGGTCCCGAACCCGGCAGCGGCGGCGCGCCGCCCCTGGCACCCGCGATCGCCGCCGGCGACCCCGCACCCGACTTCCAGTACCAGGCCGCCGACTATCACTGGACCAGCCTCGGCGACGTGCTGGCGCGCGCGAGCGTGTTGCTCGTGATCGGCGCCGGCGATTCGGAGCTGAGGCAGCTCCAGCTCGAGCGCGAGGCGATGATGACGCACGGCGTGGCCCCGATCGCGGTGGTGGATCTCGCGGACGGCCCGGCCTGGTCGGTGGCGCAGCGGCTCGGCATCACGTTCAGCCTGCTCTCCGATCCGCGGCGCGACATCGCGACCGCCTACCGCCTGCCGAATTCCGGCGTGGGGCATCCGCGGCCGGCGTGGTTCGCGATCGATCGCGACGGCCGCGTGCGCGCCCGCGGCGGCGACATCGCCGGGATCGCGAGCTTCGACCGGCTCGCGTGCGACGCGCTCGGGCTGACCCCTCCGGCCACGGAGCTCACCGCGGCGACGAAGTAGCGCGTCGGGCGCGGCGCAGCGCACGACGAACTCGGGGCGCCGGAGCATGGGCCGGCGCCCCACTGCTATACTGCGCGCCCATGAAGCGCGCCCTCTCGCGCCGCCGATCCCTCACGGCGATCGCGTGCCTCGTCTTCGCGCTCGCCGCGCTCGGCTGCGCGCCCGCCGGGCCGCCAGCCGCCCGCACCGCCGCGAGCGCGGTGCGCTACTTCGGCGACGTCACGCCGCCGAAAGATAACGTGCTGCGCTTCAACCTGGGCGCCGAGCCCGAGACCTACGACCCGGGCCTCGCGGTCGGGCAGCCCGACGGGCGCGTGGCGCGCATCCTGTTCGAAGGTCTCACGCGCGAGGACCCGCAGACGCTCGAGCCGCTCCCGGGGCAGGCTTACCGCTGGAAGATCACGCCCGACGGGCTCACATACACCTTTCACCTGCGGCCGGGGATCGTGTGGAGCGACGGGGCGCCGGTCACGGCCCAGGACTTCCGCTGGTCGTGGCTGCGCGTGCTCGAGCCCCGGAACGCCGCGCGCTACGCGAGCCTGCTCTATCCGGTCGAGAACGCCGAGGCGTTCAGCAAGGGCGCGATCCACGACGAGAACGCGGTCGCCATTCGCGCCCCCGACGACAGCACGCTGGTGGTGAAACTGGCGCGGCCCACCGCCTACTTTCTCTACCTCACGCAGTTCTACACCTGCCTGCCGGTGCCTCGCCGGACGCTCGAGCGTCATGGCAACCGCTGGACCCAGCCGCGAAACATCGTCAACAACGGCGCCTTCACGCTGAAATACTGGCGGCAGAACGACCACTTCGAGTTCGTGAAGAACCCGCGTTACTGGGACGCCGCGCACGTGAGGCTCGACGGCCTGGTCGCCTATACGGTGGACGACCTCAACACCTCGACCAATCTCTACAAGGCCGGCGTGTTCGACTGGAATCCGAGCGGCTACATTCCTTCCCAGTTCCTGCCCTACCTGCGCGAGTACGCCGACTTCCGCCACGGCAACTACCAGGGTGTCTACTTCTTCTCGATCAACGTCACGCGCAAGCCGCTGGACGACCCGTGGGTGCGGCGCGCGCTCAATTTCGCGGTGGACCGCGAGGCGATCGCGAACGATCTGCTGAAGCGGAGCCGCGAGCCGTGGGGCAACTTCGTACCCACCGGGTATCCGGGCTACGAAAACCCGCCCGGCGTGCGCTTCGACCCGGAGCGGGCGCGCGAGTGTCTCGCACGGGCGGGCTATCCGAGCGGCAAGGGGTTCCCGAAGATCTCGATCCTGTTCAACACCAGCGAGGACCACCGCCGCATCGCCGAGGCGGTGCAGGCGATGTGGAAGCGCGAGCTGCACATCGAAGTCGAGCTGTCGAACCAGGAGTGGGGCTCGTACCTCCAGGCCACCACCGCGCTTCAGTACGACGTCGCGCGGCGTTCGTGGATCGGCGACTACCTCGACCCCAACACCTTCCTCTCGATGTACCTGACCGGCGACGGCAACAACCGCACCGGTTGGGGCGACGCGCGCTACGACGCGCTGATCCACGCTGCGGCCGACGAGGTGAACGCGGCGCGGCGCTTCGCCATCCTGCGCGAGGCGGAGG